>NZ_JAUYVX010000002.1:0-325134 GCF_030688925.1 Oceanobacter sp. 3_MG-2023 | reverse complement strand
TCACGTAAATGAATTATCGACGAGTTCTTACTTCTTGATAATCTTGACTTCAGATCATCTCAGTAAGCACCCACACGTAATTGTCTAAATACTTTGTTAAAGAGCGTGCTTCGTTTATCTCGAAGCGGGCTGCGCATCTTACAGAACTTAATCTCAATGTCAACCACTTTCTTTCAATCTTTCCGATGCGGCCAGCGCGTTGCGCTTTCACCTCAAATCGGAGGGCGTATTCTATATTGCTTAGCTAGAATGTCAACCCTTTATTTCTCTTCCGCTTCGACTCATAAGATCTATTGCTTGGAGAGGAGCGCGCATTCTAGAGATATTCTTTAGAGTGTCAACCCCTTTCTTTCAACTGCAACACCTAATGGCGTTGTTGTCTCGAGAGCGGCGCATTATAAAGATACCACCCAAGAGGTCAACATTTTTCCACACTTATTTTTTGTTCAAACAGGTGGTATTTCTTTTTCCCCAGTTTCACCAGGAAGAAACGCCCATAAAGTGCTTTATCGGCCGCAAAGCACTCCGCTGTTTTCATGTTGTCTGCCGCCCCCTTCGCTTCACCATTAACAAGCACAGCCTGGCGTCCAAGAGCATCTTTGACTTCCCGCCCGGCACTGGCCATCCCGCAGTCTGTCAGCAGGGTTGTTAGTGGGGTTTCTGTAATTGCTGCCAGATCAAGGTCGCTGGCAGGCAAGCCATCCAGTTTGATTTGCTCCAGCTCCGCTTCAGACAACAGCGAAACGTCACCAGCAAACAGGGCTTCGGTAATACGTTTGGCTGAAGCCAGCGCCGCATCACCGTGAACCAGGCGGGTCACTTCATCGGCCAGAATCGGCTGCGCTGTTTTACGTCCCTGGATCTCAGCATCCGCAGCCTCAATCTCCGCTATTTGTGCAACCGGGAGAAAGGTGAAGTAACGCAGGAATTTATAGGCGTCGGCGTCGGCGGTATTAAGCCAGAACTGATAAAAGGCGTAAGGAGAGGTTTTACTGGCATCCAGCCAGATCGTGCCGCTTTCTGTCTTGCCGAACTTGGTACCGTCCGACTTGGTTACCAATGGCATGGTCAGGCCGAAGACCGATTTGCCAAACATACGGCGGGCAAGATCAACACCACCAACGATGTTACCCCACTGATCTGAACCACCGATCTGCAGCGTGCAGTTCCCACGGTTGGCCAACTCGGCAAAATCGAAGGACTGTAGCAACATATAGGTGAATTCAGTGAAAGAGATACCAGCCCCTTCGCGATCAAGGCGCTGCTTGACGGACTCTTTCTGAATCATGTTGTTGACGGAGAAGTGCTTCCCCACATCCCGCAAGAAGTCGAGTATTGTCATATCCCCGACCCAATCGAGGTTATTCACAACATCGGCACTGTTGTCGCCGCAGTCAAAATCGATAAACTGACTGACTTGGGCTTTCAGTTTTTCTACCCAGCCAGCAACGACGTCAGGTCCGTTCAATTTGCGTTCCTGCGCTTTGAAACTGGGATCACCGATCAGGCCGGTAGCCCCACCAACCAACGCAAATGGGCGATGCCCCGCAAGTTGGAAACGTTTCAGCATCAACAGAGGAACCAAGCTACCAATATGCAGACTATCTGCTGTTGGATCGAATCCACAATAAAGTGTACGCATGCCAGATTCGAGATGTTGAATCAGTTCTTCATCTGCGGTCGCCTGGTTTAGCAATCCACGGGCTTTCAAATCTTCGATCAATGCAGCTGTCATGACATACTCTAGAGGTGTCTGATAAATAGGGAAAATGAAAATACCTGATCGATGTGCAAAATCAAGCACACTGGTTAAAATGCCCTCAGTCGCTAATATGCAGATATTCGCTCGTTTTCTCGTTTCAGGAACTATTTACCCGTTATGGCTGAGCCAAGCAGATTCCAATATTTTCCAGCCACTCACCTGGCCGGCGTCATTATCGCATCCATCCTTATTCTCTTAATTCTGCTTTGGCCTTCGGGTAATGCTCGTCAAGTTACCAGTCTTAAAGTTGCTCTCCCCGAAGCCACCATTCAGGCAGCGGAACCGGAAGTAAAGTGGGAACAGGACAAGGTAAAGTCCGGCGATAGCCTGTCCACACTGTTCAGCCGCAACAATCTGAGCGCTGCCGATGTGGTTACGATTGCCAGCAAGGTGCCGAAAGAGGCGATTCAGCTTTACCCCGGGCAAGAAGTACGCTGGGAAAGAAATTGGGACGGCCGTGTCAAGGCACTGGAAATTCCATTATCGCCACTGGCCCGCCACCGTATCGACCGGGCTGATGATGGTGCGGTCAATTATCAGCTGATCGAGCGCGATGCCGAGTACATTCCCCATTTTGCCAGCGCAACCATTAATAATTCGTTGTTCCTCGACGGTGAACGGGCTGGCGTACCGGAAAAAATCCTGATCGAACTGGCCGGTATTTTTGGCTGGGATATCGACTTTGCACTGGATATCCGCACCGGGGACCACTTCAGCCTGATTTACGAAGATGTCTTTCTCGATGGCGAGCAGATTGGCAATGGCGATATTCTGGCAGCCCGCTTTGTCAACCAGGGCAGAGAGATCACCGCCATACGCTACGAAGACAAGGACGGCAACGCCAACTACTACACCCCGGAAGGGCTCAGCATGAGAAAGGAGTTCTTGCGCAACCCTATCGACTTCGCCCGTATCAGCTCACGCTTTAATCTTGGCCGCAGACACCCGGTTCTGAACACCATTCGGGCCCATAAAGGCACCGATTATGCCGCCGCAACAGGTACTCCGATCAAGGCTGCCGGTGATGGCAAAATCATTTTTGCCGGACGCAAGGGAGGCTATGGCAACGTGGTTATTTTGCAACATGGCACACGCTACCAGACACTCTACGCCCACATGAACAGTTTTCACCGCAGTGTGCGCCGGGGCCGATCCGTCAAACAAGGGCAAATCATCGGTTACGTCGGCAGCACTGGTCTCGCCACCGGGCCGCATCTTCATTATGAGTTCCGGGTCGATGGGGTGCATCGGGATTCGTTACGCGTCAAACTGCCCAAAGCCCAATCCATTGCCGCGGCAGACAAGCCGGCATTTCTCAAAAAAGCCCACGCCATGCTGACCTGGCTGGATGGCTATCGCGTCAGTATGATTCAATGATGCCGTCTACTCCGGAGCGGATCTTTATCGGCTTAATGTCAGGCACCAGCGCTGACAGTATGGACGCTGTGCTGACTCGCAGTGATCACAACGGTTTTTCTACCCTGGGGTTTGCGTCTCTGCCTTATCCTGCGGACAAACAGCAATGGCTCAGGCACTCGGCATTGGCAGACCAGCTGCCTGTTAATGAAATCATGCACCTTGATCGCTTTATTGCGACAGCCAGTGTTGCCGTTATCCAACAGTTGCTGAAACAGTACGATGTCGCAGCGGCTGATGTGTGTGCAATTGGCAGCCATGGTCACACACTCAGACATCAAAGCCAGCCGGATGGTTTTACCTGGCAAATTGGCGATCCTTCCTGGATTGCCGAGCATAGCGGTATCTGCTGTGTTGCTGACTTCCGTCGCCGGGATGTCGCCGCTGGCGGGCACGGTGCGCCACTGGTGCCAGCGTTCCATCAACTGGTCTTCGAACAACCAGACCAACAACGCATGGTGCTGAATATCGGCGGTATCGCCAACCTGACCATACTCAAGGGTGCTCACACCCTCGGCTTTGATACCGGCCCAGGTAATGCCCTGATGGATGAATACTGCCAGCGCTACTTGAACCTACCCTGCGACCACAATGGCGAGATCGCCGCCAGTGGCCAGGCAGACCAGGCCCTGGTTGACGACTGGCTGGCGGCTGCGTTTTTTACAGCTCCTCCTCCCAAAAGTACAGGTCGAGAGCAGTTTTCACTACCACGGCTGGAAATACCGCTGCGAACCATGAAAGCGGCGGATGCACTGGCCACACTGACTGAATGGACGGCCCGCAGCATCGCGCTCGCAGTACAACAGTTTGGTCACGCTCAAGGGGAATTATTGATATGCGGTGGTGGTTTGCATAATCACAGCCTGATCGATCGACTCGCCGCTCATTTACCCAACCACCAGCTGCGCAGTACTGCAACGGCAGGGATTCACCCGGGGTGGATAGAAGCCGCGGCCTTTGCCTGGCTGGCAAAGCAGACGCTGGACTCGTTGCCGGGCAACCTGCCGGGGGTCACAGGAGCCAGAGGCCCACGCATACTAGGCGCGATTTACCCAGCCTGAAACAGCCACTATCCCGTGTGGGTGTGGCGACAATGGGTCTAGACAGAAAAGGACGAACCACAGCCACAGGTTGCCGTGGCAGCGGGATTGTTAACCACAAAGCGAGAGCCTTCCAGGCCTTCCTGATAGTCGATCACCGATCCCGTCAAATAACCGTAACTCAGAGAGTCCACCAGCACACGCATGTTCTCACGCTCGATGAAGAAATCATCTTCTGCCCGCTCATCATCAAACGTGAAGCCATACTGAAACCCGGAACAGCCACCACCGGTAACAAACACTCTCAGACACAGCTGGTCGTCAGCCTCATCAATCAGCAGCTCTCTCACCTTGGCTTCAGCAGCCGGGGTCAATTCGATAGGGTCAGCGGATACGACAGCATTCATGGCGGGACTCTGGCTCAGTCTGGAAATAACATCATTATGCGATTACCTGACTATTTTAGTCAACTTTAACCGCTGTCGCCGCGGTGGCTTTGCCTTTTTTGGCCGGCGCATCGGCAGTCTGGTGCTTCAGCTGGCCATTGACCGATGCCCCCAACACCATTTCCATCATCTGGTAGTACACATCCCCAGTGACTTGCGCGTCTTTCGCCAGCTCGATGTATTCCCCAGCGTGTATATCGCCAACAACAGGGCCATTGATAATGATATTCGGTGCATGTATCTGCCCTTCTACCCGGCCCTTGTTACTGACCCGGACCACCGCACTGCTACCGGCTTCTGCAATCAGATTACCTTTGATAACACCATCCACATGCAAACCACCGGAGAAATGGATATCACCGGTAATGGCCGTTTTGGAAGAAATCAGCGTGTCGTACTGAACGTTGGAGCTGTTGCCACTTTTGTCTTTTGAATTAAACATGCAGGGGTTCCTTTATAGAGTCCAATCATAGGTTTGTTCAACACGACGGGATTTTTTACCCGTTGGCTGGGCGACAACATTCACGGTTTGGGGGACAAAGCCGTCCGGTAATACCAGCTCACCGGACAATTCCTGGAAGTAGCGGAAACGGAAACGCCCCGTAAACCCAGAATCCAGTTGATTCAATGGCACTGTTTGCCTGGCACCCTGGCTGTTTTTACCAACCACATTGACGGTTGCTGTTCCGGCAACCGGATTGCCGTTGTCAGCCACCTGGGTCAGCATCAGCTGATAGCGGTACCGGCTTTCTCCCAGACTGTCGAAAACCAGACCATGAATCTTCAAGCCTTTTTCAACGGCATCCGGGTCCATAATGCTCTTGTAGAAAGCCACATCCCGTTCCAGATCATCGACCTGCTGCTCCAGACTGCGGATTGAGCCACGCACCGAGTCAGCGGCATAGCGATCAACTTCTCCGCCTTTTTCGAGAATACCCACATGCTGGGTCAACTCAGTAATCGTTTGCTCATTACGCGACAGGTCACGCAACAACTGATCCCGCTCGGTCTGCAACGAGTCCAGCAAGCGATAACTGCCCACCCAGCCCGCGGCAAAACCACCTGCAGCGACGAATACCAACAGGATCAGTATCCAGAATCGAGGACGGGGAGCACGTCCTGGGTGCTCAAGGGATAAAATAACCAGCTCATCTTGCGAGCTGCCCTTTACGGCAGCTCCTGGTTTCAAAGGCATGATGAATCCTCGATAATCGCCATGGAATCAATCACGGCATCAATGCAACGTGATTCAGACCGGCCGCTTCGTCCAGACCAAACATCAGGTTCATATTTTGTACCGCCTGCCCAGAGGCACCCTTGACCAGATTATCGATCACCGACAGCACCACGATTTGGCCAGTATCGGCATGACGGTGGATCGCAATACGACAGACGTTGCTGCCCTTCACGCTACGTGTCGCCGGATGGCTGCCTGCTGGCATCACATCCACAAATGGCTCATTGGCATAACGGGCTTCATACAGTGCCTGCAGGTCCACACTGGCATCCAGATCGGGAGCAAAAGCGTATAACGTCGAATGAATTCCCCGCACCATCGGCATCAGGTGTGGCACAAAGGTCAGTGCCACCGGCTTGCCAGCAAACCAGGACAAGCCCTGACGGATTTCCGGCAAATGACGATGCCCGGCAACCCCATAAGCCATGACCGACTCACTGGTTTCGCATAACAGCGACCCGACCTTGGCCCCACGACCGGCACCGGACACCCCTGACTTGCAATCGGCAATCAGTGTTTGTTCCGGCAGCAGGTTGTTTTCCAGCAGCGGTAAATATCCCAGTTGCACCGCGGTCGGGTAGCAGCCTGGCACGGCAATCAGTCGCGCGTTACGAATCTCATCACGTTTGACTTCTGGCAAGCCATATACGGCTTCCGGCAATAACTCACGAGCGCCGTGGGGCTGGCCATACCATGCCTCCCATTCGTCGGCATCCTGAATACGAAAATCAGCCGACAAGTCGATAACGCGCGTTCCGGTGGCCAGAATCTCTGCCGCCAATGAATGGGCAACCCCATGCGGAGTGGCAAAAAAGACCACATCGCAGGCTCCCAGCGTTGCGGTATCCGGCACGCTGAACGTCAGATCGGTATGGCCGCGCAGGTTGGGATACATATCGGCAACCGGAGTACCGTCTTCACTTCGGGATGTAATTACGCGCAACTCAACGTCCGGATGGTTGACCAGAATGCGTAGCAATTCCACACCTGTATAGCCGGTGCCACCAACAATACCTACTTTGATCACGCGATTACCTCTGTTTAAACCATTTCCTGCCATAAGCGGGGGCAGTTCATCCCGAAGCCGCTTATAATACCGCTTCTTGATACTCCTTCCAGTCACGTTGCACATTCCTTGCAAACACAGAGGTTTGGTTTGCTACTGAAAACTCGCAGCCAGCAATGGCTACAACACCTGACGTTATCCGATAATCCGCTGGGTCTCGCGCTGTTGGCGCTGCTGGCAGGCATCGCTGCAGCACTGGTCATTACCCTGTTTCGCCTTGCCATTGCCTGGCCGCTGGAAATATTCCTGCCGATGGCCAGCGAAGATGACTACGAGGCACTCAGTGCCATCACCCGGGTTGCCTTGTTGCTTGGCGGCGGCCTGCTGCTGATCCTGCTGTTCCAACCCCTCTCCCCGGCACAACGCAGCGTTGGCGTCACTCATGTCTTGATGCGTATGGAACGCCATCAGGGTTATATGCCCGCCGCCAATCTGGTACTGCAATGGCTGGCTGCCGCCATTGCGCTGCTCAGTGGTCACAGCGTCGGTCGTGAAGGCCCGGCGATTCATATGGGCGCCGGAACCGCCAGTCAGTTAGGGCAAGCTGCCGGGGTTGCCCACCATCGTCTCAGGATTCTGGCCGGAGCAGGTGTGGCCAGTGCCATTGCGGCGTCTTTTAATACGCCAATGGCCGGGGTGATTTTTGCCATGGAAGTGGTGTTGCTGGAATACAACCTGCGCGGCTTTATTCCTATTATTCTGGCGTCGGTTGCCGGGGCGGTAATCAGTCAGGTCGTGTTTGGCAGTGCCACCGCCTTTGATGTTCCACCACTGGCCATGCACTCCCTGATTGAACTGCCTTATGTGGTCGCCCTCGGTCTGACTTGTGGCTTGCTGGCCACCGGGTTTATTACCCTGACCCAACGCTTTCAGGCACTGGCACCCAGCCCGCTCTGGATTCGCTGGGGGGGCCTGACCCTCACCACTGCCGCCATTGCCTGGTGGCTGCCGGGCATTCTGGGGATCGGCTACGACACCGTGAATGCCGCTCTGGCGGGTAATGTCGCGATAGGGCTGTGCCTCGGCTTATTGGCTGGCAAGCTGGTATTGGCTGCGTGGGCCTCGGCAGTCGGATTTCCTGCCGGTCTGATTGGTCCAACGATGTTTATGGGAGCCTTGGCCGGTGGAATTTTGGGCAAGCTGTCCTTGTTCTGGATGCCGGACTATCCGGTCGAAATCGGTTTTTACGTCATGCTGGGCATGGGTGCCATGATGGGTGCGGTACTGCGAGCCCCGCTGGCGGCGTTAATTGCGTTGCTGGAGCTGACCGCCAATCCACACATTATCATGCCTGGCATGCTGGCCATTGTGATTGCCACTCTGGTCGCCGGTGAAGTATTCCGGCTGCCTTCCATTTTCCAGGTCCAGCTGGGCAATAATGGCCTGTATCAGCCACCGCATCCGGTCCAGATGATGTTGCGCAGTACCTGGGTAGCAGAAGCCTTGAGCCGATCCCTTGCAATCAGCGCTCGTCATATCAGCCTGCAGGCCGCTCGACATCTGATCGACCAACAGACCGATTGGCTTTATATTGAAGACGAGCAGACCATTTTGCCGCCCGCTGAGCTGGCCGAATTTATCGATAGCCAGGAAAGCAGTATTGCCGAGGAGTCCTCATTGCCAGCCGATATCGACCTGCTTGGCATACCTGCCGAGCGTTTCAGCGTTGGCCGGATTGCCCTTAAAGCCAATCTGCAGGATGCTCTCGATCATATGCAGACTCATGACTTACACTGGCTGGCGGTGTATCGTCGCGATCCGGATTCACGTAAAGGCCCTGGGCCTTGTGTTGGTCTGGTATCGCGAGCCATGATCGAACGCCACTATCGTTACCGGCCACAAATTATCCGCTAGCAGTGCCGCGACGGCGGTGCTGCAACGTCATTCAAAACACCATTCAGGATGTTATTTATGCTTTGGGTCAAGGCTTTCCATATTATCGCCGTGATCACCTGGTTCGCCGGTATTTTCTATTTGCCGCGCCTGTACGTCTACCATGCGGCGGCGGAAGACACAGCCTCCCGCGAGCGCTTCAAGATCATGGAACGCAAACTCTATCGTGGCATCATGTGGCCTTCGATGGTGGTAGTCATCGCCCTGGGCACCTGGCTGATCAGCTTTAATCCGGCTTACTACCTGCAAAGTGGCTGGTTACACGCCAAGCTGGCGCTGGTTGTCCTGCTGGTTGGCTATCACCTGTATTGCGGCAAGCTGAACCAGATGTTCAAACAGGATCAAAACCATCGCAGCCATGTATGGTACCGCTGGTTTAACGAACTGCCCGTCTTTGTATTGATTGCGATCGTCATTCTGGTGGTGGTCAGGCCGTTTTAACAGGCCGTTTAAATAGTCTGTCCAGGCGCTGATCAGGGCCTGGACGCACAGTAACGATACCGGCCATTGCGGTGCCCCGTACCGAAACAAACAGATTCAAGAGAGAACTCCATGAGCTATAGCACGACCAAATCACAGGCCCTGTTTGCATCCGCCCAGCAGCATATCCCCGGTGGCGTCAATTCCCCGGTACGCGCCTTCAAGGGTGTCGGTGGCACGCCAATTTTTTTCGATCACGCCAAGGGCGCTTATGTCTACGATGCCGACGACAACCGCTACGTCGACTATGTTGGCTCCTGGGGGCCGATGATTCTGGGCCACAGTGCGCCGCAGATTCTTGAGGCAATCACTGCCCGCATGGGAATGGGGCTGAGTTTTGGTGCTCCAACCGCGATTGAAAACGATATGGCCAGCGAAGTGTGCAAACTGATTCCATCAATGGATATGGTGCGCATGGTCAATTCCGGTACCGAAGCCACCATGAGTGCCATTCGCCTCGCCCGTGGCTACACCGGCCGCGACAAGCTGGTGAAGTTCGAAGGTTGCTATCACGGCCACTCAGACTCGCTGCTGGTCAAGGCCGGTTCCGGCATGATGACGCTGGGCGTGCCCACGTCCCCTGGCGTCCCGGCTTCCGTGGCAGAACATACCATCACACTGGACTACAACAATCTCGACAGCGTGCGTGAGTGCTTCTCCCGTATGGGTGATCAGATCGCTTGTGTCATTATCGAACCCGTCGCAGGCAACATGAACTGCATCCCACCGGCCAAATCCTTTTTGCAAGGGCTGCGAGAGCTGTGTGATGTGCACGGTATTGTGCTGATCTTTGACGAAGTCATGAGTGGTTTCCGGGTCGCCCTTGGCGGCGCACAAGCCTATTACGACATCGTTCCGGACATGACCTGCCTGGGTAAAGTGATCGGCGGCGGTTTACCCGTCGGTGCCTTTGGTGGCAAGCGCGCCATTATGGAATGCCTGGCTCCACTGGGGCCGGTCTATCAGGCCGGAACACTGTCTGGTAACCCTCTGGCCATGGCCGCCGGTCTGGCGATGCTGAAAGAAATCCAGCATGACGGCGTCTATGAGCAACTGACCGCCCGCGTCGACCAGATGCTGGACGGCTTCAAGGCCGCGGCAATCAAGCACCAGATTCCATTCACCTTTAACAAGGCCGGCTCCATGTTTGGCCTGTTCTTTACGGAACTGGGCAAGGTCGAGAACTTCCGTCAGGTCGCCGACCAGTGTGATGCCGACCGCTTCGGCAAATTCTTCCATGGCATGCTGGAGCAAGGAGTGTATCTCGCGCCATCGGCGTTCGAAGCAGGCTTTATGTCACTGGCTCACACTGAAGCCGACATCGAGTACACCATTGCTGCCGCCGACAAGGTTATGGCTGCACTGTGATGATCCTGGCCGCTCTCTGTCTGCTGGCTGCCGCGCTGGTATCAAGCTGGCAGAACCGCCCGGCAACGTCGCGCCAATGGCCAGGCTCGGCGGCTGGGCGTTTTACCGCCGGATTGATTTTGGTGGGTTATGGTATCACCTCGTTACTGACCGCCTGGCGAACCAGCGACGGGGTGCAACATACCGCCCTGCTGATGCAGCAGCTGAGCTTGTACGCCGCGTTGCCGATGCTGGTATCCAGTCATCTGGCCGAACGCCTGGGTTATAACTGGAACCGCCAGATCTGGGGCCGGATTTTCTTGGGCTGGTGTGTGGTGTTCGAGCTGACGCGCCGCAGCAACGTCCTCGAATGGGTACTGATTGCGACACTGATTATCGGCCTGGTCACGCTGCTATTGCCCTGGATACTCTCGGCATTACGCCAGACCGATCTGACGGATGGCGGCAAACGCAGCTGGCAACGGGCGTACTTTCCGGTGATTGCCTGGCTGCTGCTGTGCTCAGGACAGGCCACCCAGTCCACCACCGATCCTGTGGTTCAAATGGCTGGACTGACGCTGGCATTGATTGCGCTGCATAACGCTCAGCCATTGTCTTATCAGATGGCCAAGCGCGGATCAGACAACAAGGCCACACCGTCCTAGGCACACCGTCAAACACATGCACCGCCATGGAATAAACAGAGCGCCGACCCGCTGCGCTCTGTTTATTCCGTTTATCCTTGCATCAAATCCGCCCTTAATTGTGCCGCTTCAGCCTGCTTGCCCTGATCTTCCAGTACATCCACCAGCAACCACCGGATACGCTGGCTCAATCCCTTGTCACGACTGAACAACAACCCACGCCGCAATAATTGCTCTGCTTCTTCCGGCCGATGCATTTGCCAGCTCACCCAGCCCTGACGATAAAAAATAGCCGCATTCCGTGGCTGGATCTGGCGCGCCTGATCCAGATAACTCATGGTCTTCGGCCAGTTACCGGCCTGCCGTGCCTGCTCTGCCTGTTTTAATAGCGCACTCACTGCCGGATGATGCTGGCCCTGATCCAGTGTCGCCAGGCCACCGGCTTGCCAAACCGTCTCCTCATCGGCCGCAGGTGCGGTGGTGGTATCCGGTGCCATCACCTGTGTACTGCTACAACCAGCCAAGCCTGCGAGCAGTAGTACTACCGCCAGCCACTCGATGCGCGGTTTTACATTCAAAACAACCAATCCAGCCATCCTTTCCGCTCTCCTTCTGTGGGTTTACTCACCGTTTGGCAAGGTTTTGGTACCTGTTTGATGGCACTGGTCGGCATCGGCATGGAACGCCCGTCACAACCGTCTTCCAGAATCTGTCCATCCGCATCCACCACCACCGATGGCAAACCAGTGGGTAACAGTGGCTCAACACCAGCCTGAGCAAAGGTTTGCTGCCAGATAGGTAATGCCGCTGAGCTGCCCGCCAGCGGCATCGGTTGGTTGTCGTCTCGACCAACCCAGACGACGCCCAGATGACGGTTATCAAAACCGGCAAACCAGGCATCCCGTTGCTGATCACTGGTGCCGGTTTTACCCGCCAGCGGGCCAGCAAACCGGGTTAATAATTTTCTCGCCGTGCCATCGTTTACCACTTGCTCAAGCCCGTAGCGCAACCAGTCGACCTGTTCTGCTGCGACGCCCTGATGCCCATGTATCGCGTACGACGACAAGGTCTTGCCACTGGCCGTTGCTACCGCCTCTACCGCCCGCAATGGCATCACAAACCCTCGCGCAGCCAGCGTTTGATAAACCCCGGCCACTTCCAGTGGTGATAATTCCTGCGACCCCAACAGCACCGATGGATACGGCGGCACCTCTTGTTGCAGGCCAAGATCATTAAACGTCCGGGCCACCTGCTCCAGACCCACTCGCATACCAATACGCGCTGTGGCCTGGTTATAGGAATGGCTCAGGGCATCCACCATCGGCACCAAACCATGGCTTTTGCCATCGTAGTTTTGCGGCTGCCAGAGTTGGCCATCCTGCCCCGTCACCTGTACCGGGCTGTCATCCACCAAAGTGCCCCAGTGGTAACGGCCACTGCGCAACGCCGCCAGATAGACCACCGGTTTGGCCAGCGAACCGATCGATCGACGTGCATCCAGCGCCCGGTTGAAACCAAAATAACCGGCTTGCCGCCCGCCGATCATGGCACGAATCTCGGCCCCATCCACACTGGTAATCACGGCCGCCGTTTCCAGCTTGCCTGCCAGCGCCGGATAACGGGCTTCAAGCCGGCCGAGCTGGGTCGTGGCCGATACTTCCAGTGCATGCTGAATCCAGGGGTCCAGCGTCGTGAAGATATTCAGCCCTTCGGTTTCCAAATCCTCGCGGCGATAATCTTCTTGTAGCTGTTTGCGCACCCGCTCCAAAAATGCGGGATATTCACGCTGACTGACCCGCTGGCTGTCCGCGGTACGCAGTGGCTGACGGCTGACTTCCAGGTAACGGTCCTGACCAATCAGCCCTTGTTTGGCCATTAACCCCAACACCAGGTTACGACGTTCTAACGCCCGTTGTGGATGTCGCCGCGGATTATAATAAGACGCTCCTTTCACCAGTCCAACCAGGGTGGCGATTTCTGCCAGCTCCAGCTCTTGTACCGGTTTACCAAAATAAAAGCGGGAGGCCAGACCAATACCATGAATGGCCCGGCGACCCGCTTGCCCCAGATACACTTCATTCAGGTAGGCTTGCAGAATCTCGGCCTTGCTGTGATGCAGCTCCAGCAGAATCGCCATCAAGGCTTCCTGCGCCTTGCGCATCAAGGTGCGCTCACTGGTTAAAAAGAAGTTTTTGACCAGCTGTTGTGTCAGTGTCGAGCCACCCTGCACAACACCACCGGCTTGAATATTGGCCACCAGCGCCCGGCTAATGCCTCGTAATGAAATACCATGATGTTCAAAAAAGTGGTTGTCTTCCGTTACCACCAGCGCAGCCAACAGATCGCTGGGCACCTGATCCAGTGTCACCAGTTCACGATCTTCGTTATGAGACGGGAAGATACCGCCAACGTATTGCGGCTCCAGCCGGACCAGCGGCACCGCCTTGCCATTTACCGACAACTGTTCGACCCGCTGATCCACCAGCGTCAGCTCAATCACCGCCTGCGGTTGCGGCCCGTCCCAGAAATTCACCTGGCGACGATGAATTCGCCAGCGGGATCCTTGCTGCTGATAGCGGCCCGGGCGAGACACGGCCCCGGACTGATAATCCGTCCACTCCAGTTCCGCCTGTAACTGTGCCGGCGGCAACAAGCGACCGGGGTATAACAGCAGTGGCCGGGCATATACCCGGGCAGGCAAGGTCCATTTTTTGCCATCAAACTGTTGCTGTACCTGAGCATCCAGAAACACCATCCAGACGCCCAGTACCAGCACACCAACCAGCCCCAGCTGCCAGCTGATGCGCCAGGCAGTACGCCAGCGTGACGGTTTACCGGCCCCCGACGTTGAGGCTTTCTTGGCTGTTGGCGCTTTTTTGGCCGAGGTGTGTTTTTTCGGCGCTTGGGCACGCTTGGGAGACGGCTTGGCAGTTTTGGTCGTTGCAGCGTCTTTGGGTTTTGAGCCCGCCTTGGCACTGTTATCCGCGGCCCTGGTCCGTGATGCTGGCTTTTTTGGGGCAGGCTTTTTTGGAGCAGGCTTTGAAGACGCTGAAGTGGCTTTGGAAGTCGGTTTGGCGGCTTTCGAGGCAGGCTTGGCAGGCTTGGCAGGCGTTGCTTTCGAACTGCCGTCTGTTTTGCCCCGCGCAGGCTTGTTGGGAGTTTTACCAGTCATAACAATGACAATCATCCGGTCTGTAAATACAAAAATTGACCACGCGCTGGCATGGCCCAAACACTATGACCAGAAGTCTAACAGCCGGTGCCTGCCCTTGGCCGATATATCGGTCGCACAACGTCCGGGCAACACCGGATGTCACGTAATTGACAGCATCTTATTCCCGGTCAAAATTCGCCGTGCCCATGCATCCATTCCACAGAGCGCTTACACTTGGAAAAAACAAACGGATACCTACCATCATGACGGAACGGCTCGAACACCGCTGGCAACAAATCAATCACCAACTGACGGACACCGGTGCCCGCTTCGATTTCGACTGGCCCAGCCTTTGGCAATCCCTGCCGCCACAACAGCAACAACAACTGCGCAAGGTCTTGCTGGTCAGCCAGTACGTGGTTGATGCGCTACCAAAAGACAGCGACTACTTTGTCCAGCAACTGCAAAGCAATCAGCTCAGTCAGCCGGTAAGCCGGGCGGACATTGGACAGTGGCTGCACGACCTGAACGAACACAGCGGGCAAGAAGCCGAACCGGTACCGACAACCGGTATCAGTGAAGAGCAATGGTTACACCGCCTGCGTATATTACGCCGCCGGGTCATGGTGCAAACCATCTGGCGCGATCTGCTGCGCCTCGCCGATACCCTCACCACTACCCGCACGGTATCCGACCTTGCCGATGAAGTGATTTGCCAGAGCATCCGGTATTTTGAGCAGCAATTGCAGCAACGATACGGCGTTCCCATGGGTAAGGCATCCGGCCAGCCGCAGTCATTACTGGTACTGGGCATGGGGAAACTCGGTGCCTACGAGCTGAATCTCAGCTCCGATATCGATCTGATTTTCAGTTACCCGGAATCCGGCCAGACCAACGGCAAAAAATCCATCAGCAACCAGGAGTATTTTGTCAAACTGGGCCAAAAGCTGATCGGGGCATTGGATAAACACACCATCGACGGTTTTGTTTTTCGTACCGATATGCGCTTGCGCCCCTATGGCCAGAGCGGCCCTCTGGTGATGAACTTCGACTCCCTCGAAGAGTATTACCAGAACCAGGGTCGTGACTGGGAACGCTACGCCATGGTCAAGGCCCGAATTCTGACCGGTGAAGACACTCCGGCGGCACAGGAGCTGCTGGCCATTCTGCGGCCCTTTACCTATAGGGTGTACATCGATTACAGCGCCTTTGAATCCCTGCGTTCGATGAAAGCCATGATCAACGCCGAAGTGCGTCGTCGTCGCCTCGACGACAACGTCAAGCTTGGGCCGGGTGGCATTCGCGAAGTGGAATTTATCGTCCAGGCATTCCAATTGATTCGTGGCGGCCAGGAAAAACAACTGCAACAACGCGCACTGGTGCCATTGCTCAATATACTGATCGACGATGGCTATCTACCCGCCGATGCCGCCCATGAATTGCGTGATGCCTATCTGTATTTACGCGACGTCGAACACGCCCTGCAAGCCCTCAATGATGAGCAGACCCAGCAACTTCCCACCGAGGCTGAAGCCCAGGACCGCATCGCTCTGGCACTGGATTGCGACCATTGGGACGCCGTTGTACAACAGCTCAGTCTGCATCGCAGCCATGTCAAACACCACTTTGCCAACATCGTCTGCAATGACGATGACGAACAACCTAACGACAGCAATGACCACATCTGGGTCGACGTCTGGCACGGTGATCTGGCAGATGAAGCCCATACCCATCTGAGCCACCATTGCCCAGTCATGCTGACTACCGAATTCAGCCAATGTCTGGCCAACTTCCGCCACTCCCGCGCCGTAAGCAGCATGCAGGCCATCGGTCACGACCGGCTGGAAACCCTGATGCCGCAACTGCTGTACGATTTGAGCCAGTGCCCGGAGCCACTGAACACTTTACAGCGACTGATTCCCCTGCTGGAAGCCGTCCTGCGTCGCACCGCTTATCTGGTGCTACTGAAAGAAAACCCCCAGGCCCGTACCCAGCTGGTACAGCTGTGCGGCGCCTCGGAGTGGGTCGCCCACTACATCACCCAGATGCCGTTGCTACTGGATGAATTACTCAACCCCGCCACGCTCTACCACCGTCCGCAACGTCACGAATTACAAGAAGAACTGCAACTGCGACTGTTACGTATCGACCAGGACGACCTCGAACAACAAATGGAAGCCCTGCGCCAGTTTGTGCACGCTCACAAACTCCGGGCCGCGGCAGGTGAAGTGATGAATGCTCTGCCGCTGATGCACATTTCCGACTACCTCACCTGGATAGCCGAAGTCGTACTCGACAATGTCATGCAGCTGGCCTGGCAACAAATGACCAACAAATACGGCTACCCGGCCAACCGCCAGGGCGATGCCGTCACCAAGCCGGAATTTATCATCGTCGGCTACGGCAAGGTCGGTGGTCTGGAAATGAGCTATAGCTCCGACCTCGACCTGGTTTTTCTGCACAACAGCTGGAATATGGGCAGCACCCAGGCCAGCCCGGCAGCGGGGCAACGCAGTATCGACAACAACGTGTTCTACACCCGCATGGGTCAGCGCATGATCCATATTCTCACCACCCAGACCCGCTCCGGTGATCTCTATGAGGTCGATATGCGCCTGCGCCCGTCCGGCAACTCCGGCATGATTGTCGCCTCGCTCAAGGCCTTTGAAGAATACCAGGCCCACCATGCCTGGACCTGGGAACATCAGGCGCTGGTGCGCGCTCGCGTGCTCTGCGGCAACCCGGAACTGGCCGCCGCTTACAATCAGATCCGTCGCCAGACGCTGACACAACCACGGCCATTGCCCACTCTGAAAGAAGAAGTCCGTTCCATGCGCAAGAAAATGCGCGAGAACTTGGGCATGGCAGAAAAATCTGCCGATAAATTCCACCTCAAACAGGATGCCGGGGGTATTGTTGACATCGAGTTTCTGGTTCAATACGGGGTTCTGGCCTGGTCACACCAATATCCAGATCTGTTAGCGGTAACCGACAACATGCGTTTGTTGGATTCGTTTGAAACAGTCGGCCTGCTCGATTCACAAGATCGTCAGACCCTGCAGGAAACCTACCTGACCTACCGAGCCGAAACCCACCGGCGCGCGCTGCAGAACACAAACCTGATTCTGGACCAAACGCAGAGCCAACAACTTGGCTTCGACGAGCGCCGCGAGGGTGTGACCCGACTGTGGAAACTCTGGATAGAAAACTAATTTACATTTTTTGAGAGGTCCTTATGCAACCTTCCATGTCTGACCGTGATGGTCTGATCTGGCTAGACGGCGAGTTGGTAAACTGGCGTGACGCCAAAGTCCACGTTCTGACTCATACCCTGCACTACGGCATGGGCGTTTTCGAAGGTGTGCGGGCTTATAACACAGACGAGGGTGCGGCGATTTTTCGCCTGAAGGAGCATACCGACCGCCTGTTTAACTCTGCTCACATCCTCGGGCTGAAAATGCCATACAGCAAAGCAGAAGTTAACGAAGCCCAACGCGCCGCCGTACGTGAAAACAACCTCGACAGTGCTTATATTCGCCCGATGGTTTTCCTCGGTTCCGAAGGCATGGGCCTGCGTGCTGACAACCTACGCGTGCACCTGATGGTCGCAGCCTGGGAATGGCCCGCCTACATGGGCGAAGATGCCAAAACCCAAGGCATCAAAATCCGCACCTCCAGCTACACTCGCCATCACGTCAACATCACCATGTGCAAGGCCAAGGCCAACGGCAATTACATGAACTCGATGCTGGCCCTGCGCGAAGCCCTCGACAGCGGCTGTGAAGAAGCCTTGTTGCTCGACAACGAAGGCTACGTCGCTGAAGGCTCTGGCGAAAACGTCTTCCTGGTCAAAGACAAGGTGATCTATACCCCGGAACTGACTTCCTGCCTGGACGGCATTACCCGCCGCACCATTATGGAATTCGCCCGTAACCTGGGTTACGAGGTGCGTGAAAAACGCATCACCCGCGACGAAGTCTACATTGCCGATGAAGCTTTCTTTACCGGCACCGCCGCCGAAGTACTGCCGATTCAAAGCCTGGATGGCCGGGTTATTGGCGCCGGACATCGTGGCCCGATCACGGAACAGCTGCAAAGCATGTACTTTGAACAGGTGACCGGCAAACGTGATTACAAACCTGAGTGGCAAACAGCGGTAAAATAATCCTCTGTGGCAACCATAAAAAAACCCCGCTCAGAGTCATCTGACGGGGTTTTGTTTTTCCCGGATTTCGATCAATATTTATCAGGCTCATATTGTGAGCCACCGGCCAGGCATGGCGAGCCACTCAAATCCGATTCAGCCACTGGCCGACGTATTGGAGCATTAACGAATGTGCGAACTCTTGGGCATGAGCGCCAACACCCCCACCGATTTGTGTTTCAGCTTTACCGGCCTGACCCGCCGTGGCGGTGAAACCGGCCCTCATAAAGATGGCTGGGGCGTAGCCTTTTACGAAGGCAAGGGAGTCAGAAACTTCCATGACCCGGAACCATCCGCCAGCTCGGCCATTGCTGAATTCGTATCGCAGCTGCCGATCAAAAGCAAAACGGCAATTTGTCATATTCGCCAGGCTAACGTCGGCAATATCAATCTATCCAATACCCACCCGTTTACCCGTGAGCTATGGGGTCGCTATTGGGTATTTGCCCACAACGGCCAGATTCCGCACTTTGTGCGCCGGGTCGGAACATATGAAGCTGTCGGCGATACCGACAGCGAAGAAATATTTTGTGATCTGATGAATCAGGTGCGGCAAAACCTGCCTCGCGATGCCATGCCGGAGCAACTCGCCCGAACACTCGTTAGTCTGGCCGAAGAATACGCCCAACAAGGTGTATTTAACGGCCTGTTGAGCAACGGTGATTGGCTGTTCAGTTTTTGCACCACCAAAATGGCCAGTATTACCCGTCGGGCGCCATTTGGCCCGGCACAACTGGCCGATGCCGACGTCACCGTCGATTTCGCCGCGGAAACCACCCCCAATGATGTCGTCAGTGTGATCGCCACCGAACCACTGACCAGCGATGAAGCCTGGGATCTGTATCAACCGGGGGAATGGAAGCTGTGGCAGCAGGGCGAAGTGATCGCCTGCGGCCAGGTGGATGTGCCGGTGCACAAGACTATCCCTAATCCTGATCAGTAGTACCGGCAGGGCAGCAGCCCTTGATAAGTCGAAGATCAGCCCAATTTCTCGGCTAACAATCCTTCGAGGGTCCGCTGGTCTTTCTCAAAGCCACGGATGCCTTCGGCCAGTTTCTCGGTGGCCATGGCATCCTGATTCAGAGCCCAGCGGTATTCCGCTTCGGTCATGGCGGCCGGGGGTTCGCTGATATCGCCGTCATAGCAAAGAGCACGATCCAGTTCACCCTCTGTTTCAGACAGTTCTGTCAGCAGGGCTGGGCTGATGGTAAGACGGTCACAACCGGCAAGAGCCAGGATTTCACCACTGTTACGGAAGCTGGCCCCCATCACCACGGTATTGTATCCGTGTTGTTTGTAATACTGGTAGATACTGGCCACCGACAACACGCCGGGTTCATCGGCTGGAGCGTATTCCGTGCCGGGGTTGGCCTTTTTAAACCAGTCCAGAATGCGCCCGACAAAAGGCGAGATCAAAAAGACACCGGCTTCAGCACAAGCACGGGCCTGAGCAAAACTGAAGATCAATGTCAGGTTGCACTGGATGCCTTCTTGCTCAAGGAGCTCTGCAGCCTTGATACCTTCCCAGGTGGCGGCCAGTTTGATCAGGATACGATCCCGACTGACCCCCTGCTCTTCATACAAGGCCACCAGCCGGCGAGCCTTGTCGATACTGGCATCACGCTGATACGACAGCCGGGCATTCACCTCGGTGGAGATACGCCCGGGAATGTGTTGCAGAATGGCAGCTCCCATGGCAACGGCCAGCCGATCACACGCGTCGTCGATTTTGTCTTCCAGACAGTCACCCGTGGCGGCTTGCAGGGAGGCATCGACAGTGGCGTCGTACTGCCCGGATTGCACTGCTTTTAACACCAGCGAGGGGTTGGTGGTGGCATCTTCCGGTTTCAGAGTCTGAATGGCTGTCAGGTCACCGGTATCGGCAACCAGCGTGCTGTGTTGTTTCAGTTGCTCTAACAGACTGGGCATAACAGGTTCCTTTTATCGTGTTCATGCTGCATTAACAGGGAGAGCTGGAGTAAACGTCACCCTCGCCGTATAGCCAGAGAGGATGACCTTCAAACAAGACAGGACGATAACAACAGTGATTGTTTTCCTATCGCCTGTTCAGGTCGACGTTATAACAACTTGATGCCAATAGCACCCGGATGGCTGTCTTTTTCCGCCCATTGTTTCCGCGCAATGGCATCCGGCATAGATCATGGCTCAGTAATAATGCTTTTTGTTCATTTCCTGTTCTGCAAAACGCTGCCCTGCCTTGAGTGCATCGTCAACGCTGCGTTTACCGGCCAGTGCCGCACTGATTTGTTGACCAACCACAATACCGATTCGCTGGAACTCCGGGATAGCGGCAAACTGAATGCCGCTGTAGGGCGATTCATGCAGGGTGCTGTCTTGCGGGTCGGCACTGCGAATAGCCTGTAATTCGGCGGCCGAGAATGTCGCGGCTTGCTGAAAGCCGTCATGCTCGTAGGTAGAAAAACGGGTACCGGTCGGCACTCTAGCCCAGCCTGCCGTTTGTCCGACCAGCTGAATGTATTCACGCGAGGTGGCCCAGGCAATAAAGCGCAGTGCCTCATCCGGCTGGCGGGACGATGCCGGAATTGCCAGAGCCCAGGCCCATAACCAGTTGGCACCCTTGGTCGTCACCTGGATCGGTGCCTGGGCATAGGCAACCTTGTCTGCCACTTGTGAGATTGCTGGATCGGAGATAAACGAGGCGGCAATGGTAGCATCCACCCACATGCCGCATTTACCCGCATTAAACAGCGTCAATATTTCATTAAAGCTGTTGGCCGAGGTATTGGGTGGGCCATAGCGGGCGACCAGGTCGACATAAAACTGGATTGCATCATGCCAGGGTTGGGTGTCGATCTGGGGTTTCCAGTCCATATCAAACCATTGTCCTCCCCAGGTATTCACCATCGTTGTCAGCAGGGCCATGTTGTCACCCCAGCCAGGCTTGCCACGCAGACAGATGCCATAAACACCGTTCTTTTCGTCATGAATAGCGGCGGCGATGCGGGCAACTTGCGCCCAGCTGGGCTGATCCGGAATTGTGAAGCCGGCCTTTTCGACCAGGTCGGTACGATACATCAGCATCGAGCTTTCGCCGTAAATAGGTGCCGCCACCAGCTGCCCCTGATACGACAAACCGCTGCGAATCGCAGGCAGCAAGTCGTCAACGTCATACTGTGGGCCAAACTCCAAGGGTCTTAACCAGCCTCGTTCTCCCCAGATTGGTGCTTCATACGAGCCAATGGTCATCACATCGAATTGGCCATAGCGGGTGGCAATATCGGTGGTAATACGCTGGCGCAGTACACTTTCTTCGAGGGTGACCCATCTGAGTTTGATATCCGGGTTAGCGCGTTCGAACTCGGGGGTCAGCTTTTGCATTTCGATCATATGGCCGTTGTTCACGGTCGCAATAACCAGCTCCGTCACCGCTTTGGCAGACACCGGTAGCGCCATCATGATCGTGAGTACCGCTGTCACTAGCTTGAAGGGCATGTTGGGCTCCTATTGCCTAGAATGTCTGTGTAATCCCGAACTGCAGCGCCAATAAACGGCTGCGAGAGATATTAACGCGTTCGCTCAACAGCTCCAGCTGAACCTTCGGGTGATGCAGCCCCGCCCGAAAGGCATGACCTTGTGAATCCACTGCCAGCATCCAGGCCAGGTCAGCCGCTTGCCAACGGAGACCCAGCTCATGGCCCTGGCGGATCTGGTTCAGGTAACTGCGCAGAGTCACCGCCAGAGTATCGCTGAGGCCATAACGCTGACGAATCGTATGCAATCGTGGCGGTCGCAACACACGGTCTTCATAGAACTCGTAACCATACACAAAATAACCGCTGTCAGTAGTCAGGCTGCCATCATCGTATTGCCAGTTTTTATTGGCAATCGTTCCTGGCATGTCCGGCCAATCGATTCGTGCCAGCAGATTGTAACCTTGATAGTCGATTTGATACTGCTGCCAGTGCCAGTGGAAAGCCAGATCCAGACTGTACAGGTCGCCATAGGAACGTTCTGCCAGAGTTCTCTCAAGAGGGATTTTATCTTCGGTATAACCATAATCCACATCCAGATCACCGCCCCAGTGATCCGCATCCAGATAATTCAGGGTGCCGCTCACCTCTCCCCAGATCAGCCGATACAAGCGTAACCAGGTCACCGATGGGGTAATGGACCAACGCCGGTTATCTGCCGCGGCAAATACCCAGGACAGGTTCAGGCCTTCGCCCTGATAGTGGCGGGCATGTACATCGGCTTCCACTTCGTACACCTGATCCAGTGCCACGTCGTTGGCCTGATAATAAAACCCGCGCGCCAGGGCATTGGAGAACTCGTATTCGGCATGATGGCGGCTGATATAAGCCACAGAGAACGCGCCGTAGCCCACTGAGGCACTGGTCTGCATCCATAAGAAGCCGTCATCGTCGTCTTTCAAGGTGCCATTCCAGTCGTTGGTAATTTCTGCAACGGCCATGGCTCCCGACCAGGCATGGATATCTTGCGTATAGCGGATATGCCAGTCTTCCGCTTGCACGAAGCCAGCCATCAGTACTGTTGATGCCAACAGCCAAGACCATGGGGAGCGATAATTCCTTGTCAGCATAATGCCTTCTCTCTGGGAGATTGATGACTTTCCGGCAAAAACAAACAGGCAAAAAAACAGGGAGCCGCAGCTCCCTGTTTTATCACCGGCAACGAGTCATTTATTGCGCGGTTGCCAGCTCTACCATGAAGGCCGGTGTGACGACCAGGTTGTATTTACTGCCATCGTCAAAGATAAACACAGGCAAGCCACTGCGAATTTCCAGGGTACCTACCTCATAACCACCTGAGGTGATATTGCCCGCAAACTCCAGATCTTCATCACAGGCTGCAATGCCCATATCCGTGACGTCACCGCTGGCACAGGTCGCTGCGATCACCATGGTGACATCACCGTTGCTGATCGTCAGATTGGTCACAGAAGTCGTGCTCAGGTATGCCGTATCCAGATTGATGGTAATCGAACGGTCGCCGTACTGCAGACGTAACAGGCCAACACCATCTTCCAGACCGGTACGCTCGCCCACCAGTCGAATGCTGGCATCGTCCATTCCCAGGGCGGTTGCATCGGCTTCCAAAGCGACGGAATACTCCAGATAAGTGGAAGTGGTTTCGGCATCCAGAATCTGTTCTTCAACATTGATGTCGTTGAGATAGACACCGTTGATGTCCAGATCCAGGGCTACCTCGTCACCGGCGACCAGATCGGACAGATAAACGTAACGAAAGCCGCCGATCGCTGCCGTTGAACCATTCGCATCGGCAATATTCAAACCGACGGATACAAATTCGTAATAATCAAGACTGCTGGACACTGCCGTCCACCACGACTGTGCATCCTTGATATCCACACTGCCATCCAGAGAAACATCCTGGATACTTGCACCGTACATGTAAATCGCACATTCGTAGCCCGATTCCTCATCACCAGAGCAGTCACTTAACGAGAATGTTCTCGCCGTTGGCATACTGATATCACCGCTGGTCAGATAGGCTGTCCAGCCATAGTCCGTCATGTTATCCAGCAGGTTGGCAAAGCTATCATCGTAGTCGCTTGCCATCACCACACCCACGCTGCCATCATCGTTATAGGTTACCGTTGCTCCCGTGAAGGTAATCGTGTCGACGGTCGTACCATAACCAGGATCAAGCGGACCAGCATCGAGGTTCGCCAATGCGGCCACTTCCTGCAGATTATTGGCACCAAGATAGGCGGACAACGACAAACTGGTGGTACCAGAAGCGTTGATTACTTCCAGTTCCCCCGATAACGATGCTTCGCTATACACATATATCGGGAAGCCATAACTGTCTTCGATAATCGAGCCATCAGCCGTCAGTAACGCTTCATCACGAACGCCAATCGTGCCGGCAAAGGCGGTAGAATAGCCACTGGCCTTGGCCAGTTTGGTGGCACCATCGAGGTTCAGATTCATACCGGCCTCGTCGCCATCGACCAGTGTTGGTACGATGCCGATACTGCCGTCAAAAGAAAGTACGTTGCCATCGGTATCGGTTGCCTGCAAGACACCGTCAAAATTAACGGAGCCGGTATCGGCCACAAACCAACGTTCAAGATCATTGATGTCTTCCGCAGAACCACCAACCACGGCGGTCAGCGTGCCTTCTATCTTGTCATCGTTACCGGCATCATTTTTCACCAGCACGTCCATCGTCAGTGAACCGCCCAGATCACCGGTGTAATTACCCTCACTATCAGACGCACGACTGGCTTCGATATCGATGATCAGGTCTGTGCTGGCTTGGGCAAAGTGTGTGCTATCAGCCAATTCGCTGACGCCATCCAAATGACTGTTGAGCTGAATACTCAGTGTTTTCAGTCCATCAATGGCTTCAGAATCAACATATGCGGTCAGACCATTAAACGAATCAAAGGTCATTTCTATATTGCCAGTTGCGGAGAAAACTTCGCCATCCTCCAGCCCGGTCATATGGAAACCTGTGATCCCGGCCGTCAGACTGCTGAGGCCAACACTGACGGTCATCACCGAATCGGCATCAACACTCGCCCCAACACCTTCACCAGAGAAGCTCAAGCTATCAACATAGGTTTCACCAAATGAAGTTGTGGTGGTGTAGGTCACACTGATGTCTTTGCCATCGTCTGGCTCACCGTCGTCGTCGTCATCCAGAAACTCAAGAATCGATAAGCTGACGCCGCTGGCCAACAGCTCGCTGGCGGTAATGGTGAAACTGTCATCACCATGATCGGTACTGTCCAGGCTTGCATGGTTTTGGGCAATATAGGCGCCCAATGCAATGTGCTGCAGCAGGATATCCGTGGCTTCGAACACCAAACCGGGTTCATCGTCGGTATCAACAACCAACTCTGCCAGACCCCGGAAAATATCTGAGTTGTCTTCCATCGCGCCAATCAATGCTTCGGTTTCTTCGGCTTCGGCATCCAGAGCGGTCAGCAGTGTGCCGGTATCGACGCTCTGGATGGCGTCACTCCAGTCGTTCAGATCTTCCAGCAAGCTCACTGCATCATCAACCGCTGCCGCCTTACGCTCTTCTTCGCTGAGATCTTCAGAACCGTCATCTATCGTGGTTGTATCCGCGGTGGCTTCTTCGTCTTCAGGGGCAATGCTGGCTTGCTGTTCTTCCAGATGATATTCGCTGGCAATCAGCGCACCGTCTTCCAGATTACTGCCCGCTTCCTCTGCCGCATCAGCGGCTCCGGCAAAGATGTCCTCCAGGTCGACGGTGTTGTCGTCGCTGGCATTAATCACAATACCGCCATCGCTGTAATCGGTAGCCAGATCATTCACGACATTGGCGATATCGGTATCTTTGTTGGTTGCGATGGTGGCAATGGCGGCAACCATGGTGCCATAACGCTGGCTGTCAATATCGGCGCTGGACGAGCTGGCGGCGGTGATATCGGCAGGAGAAACATTGGTAATATCGACGTTATCCAGACCCAGCAAGGTGGCCGTGGCTTTGTTGACAGCTTCAACTTCGGCAGCGCTGGCGCCGCTGGGGTACGCTGCGGCGGCACGAATCGCGGCCAAATGCGTGATTGGCGTTACCATCAGGTTCTTGGCAGTGTCTGCACCATAGGATGGCAAGATGGCCGACAGAACAAAGTCGCTGTTGTTGTAAAAATAGAATTGGCCAAAGGCATAATTCTGGCCACCCCAGGTGCAGCCACCCGCAGCATCACATTTGACCTGGGTCTGGGCATTGGTGGTCATGGTGACCTTGACGGGCACATCGGATGGAATATCCATCTCATCCAGGCTGTAACGGCCCGTGCTATCGGTGCTGGTGGTACCGTAGCTGGTGGTGCCATCCAGACTGGTGACGCTAATGTCAGCATCTGTCAGAATCCCTTTGACCGCCAGACCGGTCAGGCTGACCGCTGTAAGAGAGCCAGAGCCAGTACCTGATCCGGTACCTGAACCAGAGCCAGTACCGCTGTTGCTACCATCACTATCACCACTATCACTACCGCCGCCACATGCAGTCAGAGTCAGTGCAACAGCCAATGCCAATGGCGTCAAAGAAAATCGAGTCATATTCACTGTCCGTGTTGGTTAGATTGCCAGACATCTGAACCGTCGTAACAGAAAATCTGCCAAGCCAGATGCAATTGCGGCAATAATGGCGGAAAAACAACCAAAGGAAAACAGCTCGGCCGCCAAATTCATCATCATTTCATGACAATAAAATACACTTATGGGCAATGAAAAAGGTGATTATTCCCCCGCTACCGCACCCGACACCAACAGTAAAAACTGTTCATGATCTGCCATGGCTGCAAAACTGCTGTCGTCCTTGGCTTGTAAACGTAAAGTCTCTGATTGTTGAATCGCCTGTTCCAGGTCGCGTAATGCTTCTTCAATAAAACCGGATTCAGCATGGGCACAGGCACGCTGATACATGGCGTGGCTGTTTTCCGGGTCAATATCCAACGCCTTGTTGACCAGGCTGCTGGCCCATTGTGCCTGCCCCAGCAGCAGTGCGGCATCGGCCTTGTAGGTCAGCGCTTCAACATCATCCGGGCGCAACAGCAAAATCTGGTCGTAGACATTAATCTTGCCTTGCGGACTGCTTTCCTGCGATGCCTTCAGCCACAGTGAGTGGATTTCGTTGGTCAGCTCAATTTCTTCCTGAGCGGCCGCAATATGGCGCGACTTACTGTGTAAGTCCCGTTCGAGCTTTTCCAGCCGCGACTCATAAGAGTCGGTAATGCGTTTGATTTCATCGTTGGCGTAGGCACCCACCCGCTCTTTGACGTCGCGCAGGGAGTTCCAGCCCACCAACACCAGCAGTGTTGACGATCCGGCAATCAGATAAAAGAAATAGGTAACCGTGTCGGTAGCGTAGGTCAGTGCCCGATCGGCCACCTGAAACTCACGTTCGACGACCTTTTCAGTGAACTCAACCCGTGCATCGGCGAGCATCTGACGCAGGTTTTTCACTTCATCAAGGATGTAGCGCTCGGTGAACGCGGTATACAAGGGGGCTTGTAACTGATTAATGGTGGTTTCGGCTTTTTCGTCGGCCGTGATGGAGGTGCGATCATCCGACGGTTCGGATGCCGCAAAGCAAAACGCAGCAACCAGCCATAAGCCAGTTGCTGCGCCAAGCCGAAGCAGCAGATGCGTGAATTGTGTTATGCCGTTTGCTGCTGTTTCCATATATCTGCCTGCTCTACCAATCGGGAATGAAGTGCCTTGACGGCGGTTGCGTAATCCGCATCGCTGACCAGGAACATCATATCCACCTGGCGCATTGCCTGGTGAACCGAATGGATATTGACACCGGCATCCGACAAAGCCCCAGCGGCGCTCTGCAACAGCCCGGGTATCTTCATATCACTGCCAATAGCACTGACCATCGCCAATTTTTCAACCCGAACATCTGCATCGGTATATACCTGACGCAGACGATCCATCAGCCAGTTAATACGGCGTTTGTTACCTTTCAGGTAAAAGGTCTCGGTGTTGGCATTAAAGTCTTTGGTCAGTACCCGTACGCCGGATTCAAAGACTAGATCGGCCATTTTCTGTCCGTGGGTAGCGTCACCAACCATATCCTGGTCAAACACTTCCAACGCCCAGACGTTGCGCGTTCCGGCAATGATTTCAACTTTTGGGGTACTACTGCAGTAGTCTCGACGAATCTCGGTGCCCTGATGTTCCGGCTCGAAAGTATTGCGCACAATAAGGCGAATATTCTTTTTACGCAAACCGGCAGCTGCCCGTGGGTGAATCGCCTCCATGCCCAGGTTGGCCAGCTGGTCAGCAACATCGTAATTGGTCATGCCGATCGGTTTGACATTCTCGGCACCCACCAGCAAGGGGTCGGCAGTGCTGAAGTGATATTCCTTGTGAATAACCGCTTCACAGGCATCGGTCATGGTCGCGATCTTACTGAACGTCATCTCGCTATAACCACGATCATAGGTGCGCATCAGGCCTTCCCGACACTGGGTATAGCCGGTCACGATGGGCATTTCCGTTTCCAGGTCAATGCCCTGAAACGCCTTGAGAATATGGTCGGCAAAACTCATCTGGGTATCAGAGCGCCAGTTGGTCAGGTCAACAAAACGGGCATTGACATCATGCTGGCGCAACAACAACACAGAGTTATACGCACTGTGGGCTTCTCCCATGGCGCTGAGCATTTCGCGCACACGATGCAAATGATCGTCGAGCTGGAAGTGACCAAAGCTGCACACCGCTTCCAGATGCTCCAGACAATCCCGGACATCGTCCATACGATTGGTAATAAACTGGTCAGCCCGTTTGCGCACCATATCGTTGTTCAGACCGGCGGAACCGAACATGCCCATATTGATCGCCAGCATGGCATTCAATACGTCCTGTAAACGCGACTGCCAGGAGCGGGCATCATCCATTTCGGCAAACAGGGCATAAACACCGGCTTCACCGGTTTTTTTATGTTCCAACAAACCATTGGTAATGCCGCTGTAAGCGGATACTACAAAAATCCGGCGATACAGACTGACGTCAGCATTACTGACTGAACGCGGACGCATCCAGATATTCTTCAGCACATGCTGATATTGACTCATCGACGTACCGCCGATTTTTTCGACACTATGTGTCATGTAAACACTCTCTCCTGCGAGGTTCAGACTGAACGAGATGCCCGGTTGCGGTTGCCCGACTTATACCGACAGCGGCTCATCGTTCAGCTTGTAAGCACCATCATCATCATGAATTTCTTTGCCGTTCAACGGCGGATTAAAGACGCACGCCATCTCCATATCGGCGGTCGTGGCACGCAACAAATGTTTGTCGTGCTGATCGAGGATATAAAGCGTACCCGCGGTAATGGGGTATATCTTACCATCGGCACAGGTTTCGATCTCGCCTTCACCGCTCATGCAATAGACCGATTCCAAGTGGTTTTTATACCAGATCGGGGTTTCTGTGCCTTTGAATATCGTCGTGATATGGAAGGAAAAGCCCATATTATCGTCGGCCAATAACATGCGCACGCTTTTCCAGGTGCCGCCGTCAATCGAGCGTTCAGAGTTTTCACAGTCTTGCAGAGTACGAACAATCATGGATAGTCCCTTGTAAGTTTTTCAAACCAGAATAAACGAGCAACGGGCGACCAGTGTACAGGCCACCCGTCAGTGGGGAGGTCAGGACGCGTCAGCAACCCGGCTGCGCTCAGCCAGCACATCGTTGATACAGGATTCCAGAATATCCAGCCCCTTGTTGAGGTTGGCTTCTTCAATCGTCAGCGGCGTCAGGATTTTTACCACCTGTCCATCGGAACCACTGGTTTCGATAATCAACCCACGTGTGAACGCCTGTGCGGTAATGTCACCGGCCACGTCACCGGACGCAAACTCCAGCCCTTGCATAATGCCGCGACCCTTGTGTTTGCAGTCTCCGGCGTGCTGCGCCTGAATGCTCTTCAGACGGTTTTTCAGTACAAAAGCCTTGTGCTTGACCTCTGTCGAGAAGCTGTCATCAGCCCAGTAGGTCTCCAGCGCCCGGCGGGCGGTAACAAAGGCGTGATTGTTACCCCGGAAGGTACCGTTGTGCTCGCCTGGCTTCCAGGTGTCGTACTTGTCTTTCAGCAACACCACGGCCATCGGCAAACCATAACCGCCCAGTGATTTGGACAAGGTGATGATGTCCGGCTGGATATCAAACTCTTCAAAACTGAAAAACGTACCGCTACGGCCACAACCGGCCTGGATATCATCCACAATCAGCAACATGTCATAACGACGGCACAGCGCCTGCAGACCACGCATCCATTCGGCGCTGGCGACATTCAGGCCACCTTCACCCTGGATGCACTCAACGATGACTGCAGCGGGATGACCCAGACCTGAAGAACCGTCTTTTAATGCTTTTTCGAAGTACTTCAGCGTATCAAAATCACCGAGGTAGCCATCAAACGGCATAAACTGCACACCGGTTGTCGGCATGCCGATGGATTTTTTGTAATAGCCGTTGGCAGTGACTGCCGCTGCGCCCTGGGTGACACCGTGGAAACCATTGGTAAACGACACAATGGTTTGTCGGCCGGTATTCATTCGCGCCACTTTCAGGGCCGCTTCAACCGCATTGGTACCGGTTGGGCCAGTAAACTGGACTTTGTAGTTCATGCCGCGGGGCTTGAGAATATGGCTCTGGAAGGTTTCCAGAAAATCCCGCTTCGCCTCGGTATGCATATCGAGGCCATGTGTCACACCATCAGCCTCAATATATTCAATCAGTGCCTGTTTGAATGCCGGGTTGTTATGGCCGTAATTCAAGGTTCCTGCGCCGCCAAGAAAGTCGACATATTCCTTGCCCTGGTCATCAACCAGAGTGGCATTCAATGCCTTTTGAAACACAACCGGAAAAGCACGGCAGTAACCACGAACGTTCGACTCTATCTCTTTGAAAATACCCATAATCCAGTGCTCCTTATTGATTAACCAGTGGTTCAGCAACTGCCGGGTCAGACACAACAAAAGGTCCGATCGAGACGCGGGTCTCGGTAGCGTGCTCACCGCCAAAATGCTGTTGTTGATCGAACATCACATCTGTTTCCAACGCTGCACCCAGGTCCCGCGCCAGACGGCGGAAGGTATTCCAGGAAGCAGTGTTGTCAGCGGTGATGCTGGTGTGGACATAACGAATGTGAGGCCCTTGCTGTTCGATCAGTCGTGACAGCATTTGGCTGGCCAGTCCCTGACCACGGGCATGAGGGGCAACCGCCACCTGCCAGACAAACAGCACATCCGGCTGTTCCGGCACCCGATAGCCCGAAATAAATCCGGCCAGCTGGTTGGGGGATTCCGCCAGAATCGAGGTATCCCGAAAGTGCGTGCATTGCAGCAAATTGCAATACATTGAATTGACATCTAAGGGCTTACATTCATTGATCAGCTTGAAAACTGAATTCCCATCAGTGGAATTTGGTTTCCGGAAGAGAATATTACTTTGATCTGTATTGGTAATTTCGGACATTTCCGACAATGCATCAGTCACACATTTTATAGAGCCGCCTACTGAAGCCACATACAGCCTCATTACGCCTCAACCATTTATTTAGTACACGAAGCATTTTAGTCGCTCACCTAAATACTTACAACCCTAAACAAAATTAAGATCAAAATTTAACCAAAAACCAGAACCTGTACCGTTTTTGCCCCAAAACGCCGGATTCAGTCCCATCCAGACAATCACCATTTTCTTCGTATTCTAATGATCACTGACAAGGTAGAATCTGCTCTCTATCTACCCGACAGTTGTGCCTCTCATGAAACGTTATGATGAAGTCCTGGTCGCCCTGCGACGTATAATCCGTGCCACCGATTTACACTCCAAACAACTCAGTAAAACGTCTGGCCTGACCGCTCCCCAGCTACTGATACTGCAAACCTTGCGTCACAACGACGATATGACCGTTGGCGAAGTGGCGCGCAAGGTCAGCTTGTCGCAGGCCACCGTCACCACCATTATTGATCGGCTGGAGAAACGGGGTTACGTTGTACGGGAGCGCGGCAGCCAGGATAAACGCAAGGTGTATGTTCATCTGACGGAAGACGCACAAAAAGCCTTGCTGCATGCACCTCGTCCGTTACAGGAAAGTTTTATTCGCCAGTTCCAGGATCTGCAGGAATGGGAACAGACCATGATTCTCAGTTCACTGGAACGCGTGGCCTATATGATGGATGCGCAACATATTGACGCATCCCCGGTGCTGGATGTTGGTGCTCTTGATCGTATCGGCAATAATGCCTCGACGGACCTTGCGCCCGGGAACTCCTGATTTACTGCCGCATCTCAGGACAACGCTGTATTAATTGTCTTGACCTGACGCCAGTCACACACTTGTCACGCTGGCTGTGATACTCAATACATAGCCTTATCAACCCAGGAAGGAGAGAAATCCATGACAGACGTAGTAATCGTTGCAGCAACCCGTACCGCCATCGGCAGTTTTGGCGGCTCACTGGCCAGTATGTCGGCTATCGATCTCGGCACCCAAATCATCAAATCACTCATGAGCAAAACGGGTGTTGCGAATGACCAGGTTGACGAAGTCATCATGGGGCATGTACTGACCGCAGGATGCGGGCAAAACCCGGCACGTCAAAGTATGATCAAGGCAGGTCTGGCCGAAACCACTTCCGCCATGACCATCAACAAGGTGTGTGGCTCTGGCCTCAAGGCACTGCACCTGGCAGCACAATCCATTGCCTGTGGTGATGCTGACCTGATTATCGCCGGTGGACAAGAATCCATGTCCAACGCACCTCACGCATTACCCAACTCCCGTAATGGCCAGCGCATGGGCAACTGGAATATGGTCGACACCATGATTTCCGACGGCCTGTGGGATGCCTTTAACGACTATCACATGGGTATTACCGCCGAAAATATCGCCGATGAATACGGCATTACCCGTGAAGAGCAGGATGCCTTCGCCGCGGCTTCCCAGGCCAAGGCGATTGCAGCCATTGCCGCTGGCAAGTTCAAAGATGAAATTACTGCCATCGAAATTCCACAACGGAAAGGCGATCCGATCATCGTCGATACCGACGAGGGCCCGCGTGCCGGTGTAACCGTCGAGAAACTCGCCGGTATGCGTTCTGCCTTCAAGCGTGATGGTTCTGTCACCGCCGGTAATGCTTCGTCCCTCAATGACGGCGCCGCAGCCGTTATGTTGGCCAGCAAAGAAAAAGCCGAAGCCCTGGGGCTGCCGATTCTGGCTACCATCAAGGGTTATTCCAGCGCCGGGGTAAGCCCGAAAATCATGGGAACCGGTCCGATTCCGGCCACCAGGAAGTGCCTGGAAAAAGCCGGTTGGGATATATCAGATCTGGATCTGGTTGAAGCCAACGAAGCCTTCGCTGTGCAATCGCTCTCTGTTAATAAGGGGCTGGGCTGGGATGTCGAGAAGATTAACGTCAACGGCGGTGCCATTGCACTGGGCCACCCGATTGGTGCTTCCGGCTGTCGTATCCTGGTCACCCTGTTGCATGAAATGATCCGTCAGGATGCCAAAAAAGGTCTGGCGACCTTGTGTATCGGTGGCGGTATGGGTGTTGCCTTGGCGATCGAACGCTAAACACCCGGTCTGTGCGAATGGCAAGGTGATATCGCCAAATCATTTGCACGGATAAAAATCACCATAAAAAAGCCAGAGGCTACATCGTAGTCACTGGCTTTTTTTTATGGCCCGGCCTGGCGGCTGGGCTACGTATATCTATTTATTATCTATCGCCGTTTATTCTGACGATTCAGGCTTTGGTTTGCTTGTTACCGGTTTGCTTGCCGCTGGCTGGCTGGTCGCGGTCTTGTTTTCTACTGCTGGCTTGCCTGTTACCGGTTTGCTTGCCGCTGGCTTGTTTTCTGCCGATTTGCCTGAAGCCGGCTTTCTCAACGTACGAGGTTTACGATCCGATACCCGTGCCAATGCACTGGCAGGTTCCGGAGCGCTTGGAGCCGCGGGTTTGACAACGTCCGTCACCCCAGCCTTTGACTCGGCAGCGGCAACGTCCTGGCTCTCTCTTATGGGCTGCTCGGCAATAAACGCCTTTATTTTGGGTGCAATCAATTCCCGAAACCGACGACCATTAAAGATGCCATAGTGGCCTACACCTTCCGCTTCCATATGCTGCTTGCGATCCGCCGGGATACCGGAGCACAGCTCCAGCGCGCACGAGGTCTGGCCACGACCGGTAATATCGTCCAGCTCGCCCTCGACAGTCATCATCGCCATATCGGTAATTGCCGTCAGGTCAATGCGACGCCCTCGATAATCCATTTCGCCCTTGGGTAATGCCTGATCCAGAAATACCCGTCGAATCGTATCCAGATAGTAGTGCGCAGGCATATCCATCACGGCCAGGTATTCGTTATAGAACACCCGATGTCCTTCTGCGCTTTCACCATCGCCCTTGACCAGATCGGTGAAGAACTTGAAGTGCTTGCTGACGTGCGAGTCCATGTTCATGGACATAAACCCTGACAGCTGGATAAACCCTGGGTACACCAGTTGCCCGCGCCCCTTGAAGTCACGGGGCACCCGGCAAATAACGTTATCTTCAAACCATTCCAGATCCTTGCCGGAGGCGTAGTCATTCACTCCGGTCGGGTTGATACGCACATCAATCGGCCCTCCCATCAGCGTCATACTGCTTGGCAGATTGGGGTCACCATCCATCGACATCAGACTGGCCGCGACCAGCGCAGGCACGCAAGGCTGACACACCGCAATCGCATGAATATTCGGCCCCAAGACCCGACAGAAGTCGATCAGGTACTCAACGTAGTCGTCGAAGTGAAAGGCGCCATCGGCCATCGGTACATCCCGCGCATTTTTCCATTCGGTGATGTACACCTCGTGATCAGGCAAGAACTCCCGCACGGTATTGCGCAGCAAGGTCGCATAGTGCCCGGACAGAGGAGCTAGCAACAATACGGTGGGCTGGCCTTCCGGTGCCTCTTCGCGACGAAAATGCAGCAGGTTGCAGTAAGGTCGATCCACAATTACATCGTAGTGAACCACCACTTCACGACCATCAATTTCGGTCGTGTCCAACCCCCATACTGGGGTTTCATAACAGTCGGTCAAACGCTCAACCGTTTCGAGCCCCGCTCGCATGCTACGGAAAGTCCAGCTGCTATTCAGGGGATTCAACGGCTGGTACAGGCTCTGTCGAGTCATCCGGGACCAAACGTGAACGGGGCGCATGGCGTCCATTATTTTCGCATTCAGTTTATAGAGCATAATCTGTTTCCTTCGCTTTGCCTGACACGCAGGCCTGGTAAGTAATTAAAATCCTAACAGAAATAGAGCGATTCATCGGAGGAAGGGTTAGGTCGAAATCATCTATAAACCAGACAGCCAATAACCACTGCCAAGATTCCTGAGAATTAACCTGTATCACCCGGCTTTTTTATCGAATAAAGCAACACACGCAACAGTCCATACAATCGTGATGCACGCATTGGCAGACCGAGACCGTTTATAATGGCCCAGTGCATCAACCAATACGCAAGCCATATCAGAGTTTGCCTCAGCACCATACACCCATCGCCTGCGCCAGATTCCAGACTGCGGCACCGGTCTCTCTGGCCCCAACCTCGGAAAAATCATGCATTTCAAGCTTAGACTGATACACAGCACCTTAATGTCCGGCGTCCTGAGTTTTCTGATGAGTGGCTGGATCGTCTTTATCAATCTTGGTTACTCCAGTCATTTTTTATCATTCTGGATGAAAGCCTGGGGATTGGCGTGGCCAGCCGCGATGGTTATTTCGTTTATTGCCGGACCCGCCATACTGAAACTGGCACAAAAACTGGCGAAATAAGCCTGAACGTCTACGATATAGAGCCATTATCTTCACCCTTACGGTCGTCAGAGCTGGCTGTTCTGCTGCGTCAATAAACCTGACGTTGCGTGACCATACACACGCAATTTATAAGGTTGAATTGTCAAACAGGCATCGTTACTCTGCCGCACTAAATGCAACACCTCTTACGGAGACACTCATGTCCAAACAGGCCCTTGCTCTGACCCTACTGGCTATCGCCGCTCACACCCAGGCAGCCGACACCGAAAAAATGCCACCTTTTTGGGGAGGATCTGCGGAGCTGGGTAGCATCATAACCTCGGGTAATACCGAGACCAGTAGCCTGAACGGCAAGTTCGGACTGTCGCGCAAAGGCATCAACTGGGACTCTCACTACCGTCTTGAAGCCTTGACCAGCAAAGAAGATGACACCGTTTCGAAAGAAACCTATTACGGTGCCATACAATTGGACCGCAATTTCAGTGAGCATTCCTATCTGGCGCTGCATGCAGATCAGGAACGTGCCCGCTTTTCCGGCTTCACCTATCAAAGCACCATTTCGGTTGGCTACGGCTACCGGGCAATCGACTCAGACACCACCAACCTGGATCTCGAGGCTGGCCCTGGTTATAACCGCGACAAGCTGGAAAACAGCGATGAAATTGAAGAACAAGGCATGCTGCGTCTGGCGATGAAATACGGCTGGAAAATCAGCAAGACCACCCACTTTACTCAAATTGCCAGCGCTGAAATGGGCGATGACAACAGCACCTACAAAAGTGAAACCGGCCTCAAAAGTCAGATCAATGGCTCTTTGGCTACCAAGTTGACCTATAAAATCAAATACGTTGAAGAAGTACCGGATGCCAACAAGAACATGGACAAGGAGTTTGGCGTCACACTCGTCTACAGCTTCTGATCATAGAACCTGCACGCCGGGCCGCATTCAGAGCCGCCCGGCGGTTGGTCTTTAATGGCGGTTATGGTTTCGCCTGTCGCCGGGTTTCTATTCGTGCATGAAAGGTAAGTCGTCAGGACGAGGGGGCGCATCAAAAGGCGGCCGAGGTCTGTTATCTCGCCTCTCCCGGTCGTCCCTGAAATCTTCTGGTTTTGGCCAGCGTTTATTATTGTTCTGACGCCGCTGTTGCGCGACCTCCAGCTGCTCTGGTGTCAAATACTCACTTAACAGCTTTTCGACTCCAATGCGGGTCAGCTCCATCTGGCGATGATCAATCGGCCAGTGGAAATCTGCTGCAATCGAGGCCTGGGCTTTTTTCAGACGATGACGCTGATCGGCAGTCAAATCCAGTTCTTGGGTGATTCGCTCCAACATGCCAGCCGCTGCTTTAGTGTGAAAACGTTGCACAATGGTATCGGCCTTCAGACGTTGCGATTCATTCAGTACCTGCCGTAATTGCTGTCTTATGCCAGCCTCCAGCTCCCGCTCCCTGGCTCGCTGCTCCAACCACCGCTGCTCATCAAACCCTTGTCCCCACCGGGGGATGGCGTCATCACGCAACTGCTGAAAATGCTGCAGGAAGCTGGCTTCTATACCTTTAATGTCAGCTTGCTGCTGGCTGCTCAAATCGAGTAGCTGTGCCCAATCCATCACCCGATGGGAGCCCTCGAAGGCATTGGCAACAACGCCAATGCCGAGCATCGCCAATGCACTTGACAGCAATAATAATCGTCGAAATATTGTCATGACTCGCCTTCAGCGATCCTGTTCATTAAACACCCAACGATATACCACATTAAGATCACTGACCGTCCCCAGTCTGTGATTCTGAGCAAAGATTTGTCACTACATGGCCCAATGCCCTCGGTTCAAGGGTCGTCAATTTTACCGCATCTCAGTAATACTGGTTATTATAGACAGGAACACTGGCAAGGGCGCCCCCCTCATGACTGATCACGACGATACGTTTTCCCAGCACATGCAAGACGTCAAACCCCTGCAAACCCGGGACAGAGTCGCCATCAAAAAAGGTGATATTACCCGCGCCTCACAGCAAGCCCGCCGTATTGCCGCGGTGGATAGCAGCCCGAAACGCGACCCGAATCACTTGCAAACGACCGGCGTCCAGCGTGTCGGCCCCCACGACGTCGTGGGGTTCAAGCGCCCCGGTATCCAGGATGGTGTTTTTCGCAAATTGCGCCTGGGCAAGTACGAAAGCGAAGCCCGCCTTGATCTGCATCGACGTACCGTCGAAGAAGCCCGCCGCCAACTGTTTCATTTTTTGCAGGACTGTATGGCACATGACATTCGCAGTGTGGTGATATTGCCCGGCAAAGGAGACCGCAGCGAAGGTGATCCGGCCATCCTGAAAAGCTATCTGGTGTATTGGCTGGAACAGATCGATGACGTTCAGGCTTATCACACTGCCCAGCCTCAACATGGCGGCACCGGAGTCTTGTATGTTTTGTTGCGAAAAAGCGAGAAAAAGAAACAGGAAGCGCGTGAGCGCTACAGCAAGGGCCGACTGTAACGGCCACTGCCAGGTGCCTCTGCCATGTAGTAACCCGCTGTTACCCACCGTCACTCACCAGCCCTTAGAGTAAAAGCCCATTGTCGTTACAGCGACGATTCAGATAACAATAAAGGAACTGACTCATGGCTAAAGTACTGTTTATTGCTGGTGATTTTGTTGAAGACTACGAGTTGATGGTGCCTTTCCAGGCGTTGCAGATGGTTGGTCACGAGGTGCATGTAGTCTGCCCGGACAAAGCCGCAGGGGATATCGTCAAAACCGCGATCCACGACTTTGAAGGCGACCAGACCTACACCGAAAAGCCGGGCCACAACTTCGCCCTGAATGCCGATTTTGCCGGTCTGGACCCTGCCGATTATGATGCCTTGCTGCTTCCCGGTGGTCGCGCGCCAGAGTACTTGCGTCTGAACAGCGACGTTATCGCACTGGTCAAATACTTTGCAGACAACAACAAACCCATTGCCGCTGTCTGCCATGGTGCCCAGATCCTGACCGCCGCCGATGTCATTCGTGAGCGTACCATTTCCGCATACCCGGCCTGCGCTCCGGAAGTTGCCATGGCCGGTGGTATTTATGCCGACCTCGCGGTAACGGATGCCATCACGGATGGTAATCTGGTCACCGCACCCGCGTGGCCTGCCCACCCGGCCTGGTTGGCTCAATTTAACCAACTGCTGATGGCATTGTAAGTTTCCCTTCCTGCCAAACCCGCTAGAATCATCCAGACATGCCCTGCCATACCGCAGGGCATACTGACCTTGGCCAGGGCCAGGAGAGGGTGTTATGTGTGAGATTTATTCTGCTGCCGAACCGGAGCTGTTTGAACTGAAAACCCGCTCCATCCGACTCGATGGTGTGGTCACCAGTATTCGGCTGGAAGCGGTTTTCTGGCATCTGCTGGAAGACATTGCCAGCGATGCCGACTTGTCTTTGGGGACCTTCTTGAGCCGTATTCACCGAGAAGTGATTGAACGGCGCGGCGAAGTCGGTAACTTTGCCTCTTTGCTGCGGGTGGCCTGTACCACCCATCTGAATCAGGGCCAGCGCCTGACAGTGCCAGCTGCCCGAACCCGGTTAAGCCCGGACATTTCGCACTGACGGCAGCAGCATCAGCCCTAGCGCAAAAACAACTGGTACGCCATGTTGTCGCTTTCGTCCCAGTAGGGATAACCCAGCTCATCCAGATAACCATGCAGTTGCGCCAGTTTTTCGGCCGGTACCTGTAAGCCCACCAATGTACGAGCACTGGCCGCACCGTGGTTACGGTAGTGGAACAGCGAGATATTAAAGCGCTTGCCCAGTGTTTTCAGAAACAGCAACAAGGCTCCCGGACGCTCCGGAAATTCAAAGCGGTACAAACGCTCATCCTGAACAGATGCCGGTGCGTGCCCACCGACCATATGGCGAATATGATATTTGGCCATTTCATCATCGGTCAGATCCAGCACCGGATAATTATCCGCGCGTAATTCCGCCAGCAACGCATCCCGTGCCCCCGGTTCCGGCCCGACCTTGACGCCGACATAAATCCTCGCCATATCGTCATCACCATAACGATAGTTGAACTCAGTAATCGGACGCTTGCCCAGCAACGCACAAAAACGCTGGAAGCTGCCCGGCTGTTCCGCAATGCTTACTGCCAGAATAATTTCGCGGCCTTCACCAATTTCCGCCACTTCCGAGATATACCGCAGGCGGTCGAAGTTAACGTTGGCGCCACTCAAGACCGTGACCAGATTCTGGTTCTCACAACCTTCGCGCTCAACGTATTTTTTGACCCCGGCAATGGCCAGTGCACCGGCCGGCTCACAGACCGCCCGGGTGTCATCAAAGACATCCTTGATGGCAGCACAAATTTCATCCGGCGTACAGGTAATGACTTCATCCACACAGTCTTTGGCGATTGCCCAGGTGTGTTCACCAACAGTCGCTACCGCCACCCCATCGGCAAAAATGCCCACCGATGGCAAGGTAACGCGCTCACCCGCTGCCAACGCCGCTGCCAGACTGGCTGACTCCGTGCTTTCAACACCAACCACCCGGATTTCCGGGCGGAGGGCCTTGATATACGCCGCCACCCCAGCCACCAAACCACCACCACCGACCGGAACAAAAATGGCATCGATCGGCTGCGGCATCTGACGCAGGATTTCCATACCAATCGTTCCCTGACCGGCAATCACCTCAGGATCATCATACGGGTGGATATAGGTCATGCCTTTTTCAGCCACCAGCTTTTGCGAGTAGGCAAAGGCATCATCAAAGGCATCACCATGTAACACCACTTTGGCCCCACGGGCCTTGACCGAACGCACCTTGATTTCCGGCGTCGTACGCGGCATCACAATAACGGCTTTCAACCCCAGCTTGCTGGCAGCCAGAGCCAGCCCCTGGGCGTGATTACCAGCAGAAGCGGTGACAACACCACGTGCTTTTTCCTGAGCCGTCAACTGAGCGGCTTTGTTGTAAGCACCTCGAATTTTGAAGGAGTACACATCTTGCTGATCTTCACGTTTAATCCAGATCTGATTGCCCAGTCGCTCAGACAAAAACGGGGCAATATGTAACGCCGTCTCGGTAGCGACATCGTAAACCCGAGAAGTAAGGATTTTTTTCAGATACTCGTTCAACATGGTGAAGTGGCCAATCCAGAAACAAGGCCAGGCCGGATTGCCTGGCGGGGGAAGAATAAGAATGAAGCCAGACATTGTAACGCACAGCGCTCTATAATGGGCACCGTTTAAGCGCCAGTATCATTTGCACATACGGAATCAACATGACTCAAGATGAACTCAAACAAGCCGTCGGTGCCGCCGCGGTGCAATATATTCTGCCTCACCTCGAAGACAGCAGCATTGTCGGCGTAGGCACCGGCTCCACCGCCAACTGCTTTATTGACGCCCTCGCCCAGCACAAGGATCTGTTTGATGGCGCTGTCGCCAGCTCCGATGCTTCAGCCCAACGACTGCGAGATCATGGTATTCCGGTGTATGACCTGAACTCCGCCAATGTCATCGACTACTACATCGATGGTGCCGACGAGATCAATCACCATCTGGAAATGATCAAGGGGGGCGGGGCCGCGCTGACGCGCGAAAAAATCGTTGCCGCCGTTGCCCGTCATTTCATTTGTATTGCCGACCAAAGCAAACTGGTCACCACCCTGGGCGAATTCCCGCTGCCCGTGGAAGTGATTCCCATGGCCCGCTCTTACGTAGCCCGCGAAATCGTCAAACTGGGTGGAGACCCGGTCTACCGGGAAGGCGTGATCACCGACAATGGCGGCCAGATCCTCGACGTCTATAACCTGCGTATCGATGCTGCCATCACACTGGAAAAACAGCTGAACCAGATCACCGGTGTTATCACCAATGGCCTGTTTGCCATGCGCCCGGCCAATACCCTGCTGCTGGGCACCGACAAGGGCGTCCAGACCCTGACTGCGCAGTAATGAGCGCCCAGCACCCGACCGGCTGGCGGACCCTGGGCGCGTGGCTGTGTCGCGGCTTGGCGGCCGTCGGGTTATTGGTTATCTGCCTGCTGATTCTGGTGCTGGTGTCATTACCGGCCTTGGTCAAATCGGCTGCCAACCAGTGGCTGCCCGGCCTGGTGCAGCAAGTGACCGGTATTGAAGTCAGCTGGCATATCAAGACCTTGCAGCTGGATCGGCTCGAACTGGATTACCTGTCAGCCCGGCTCACCGATGGCACCACTCTGGCTTTGCAGGACGCACGCCTGCAATACGACTCCATCGGATTACTGGGCGGCCAGCTGGAGCAACTGCAGATTCACGAATTGAATATTGTGCTCGGCAGTACCAGCACCCAACTGGCGACAGCGCACGCAGACAGCACTGAAGCCGCTGCCCGCGCACAGCTGGAAAGTGAGTGGATCGAGTTACCAGAATTAAGTCAGCTACTGACCACTCTGCCGATCAACGATATAGCCATTGATACTCTGCGCATCGAACATCCCCAATTACACGCCCGACTCAGTGCCCACCTAAACTCACAACGCTGGCAACTGCTCGGACAATTAACCCCTTTTCCTGCCGAGGCAAGCGCAAGCACAAGCAGCGCCGCACCGTGGAACCTGAACCTGCAGTTACTGGCTGACGGCCAGATTCTGGCGCAAATCTCCGACCAGTCGACCCTGCTGGCACACTGGTTTGTCCAGCTGCAACAGGATGACACCACCACCCAGGCTAACGTTCGTCAGGTACTGGTACTGCCGGAGTTATCCCGCCAGGCCTATCGACTCCCCCACGACCTGCGCCAGCTATTCAGCTCCCACCCCGTGTTGTCAGCACTCGAAACACTGGAATCCACTGCCACCCTGTCGGTAAACAACCGGTTTCGTTTTCCTCAAGACCTGCAGGTGGAGTCGACCACCCTTTTAACCATGCGCCCCGGCCAACACCAGCTCAGTCGCGAGCTCCCCGATACAACGATTGAAGCCCTGACTGACACCGGTCACCGCCTCGGCCAATGGCAATTCAGTCTGCAACACCAACAGGATGCCTGGCACAGCCAGCTCAGTGGCCCAGCCATCCATCTGCGCCAACCAGGCCAAAGCGTTCACATATCACCATGGCAGGCGACGATGCAATGTGACCGGTTGCTGACGGACTGCCAGGCCAAGACCCAGCCCGGTATGCACTTCCAGTGGCAAGACCAGGACCAGACCCGCATTGACAGCCAGATCACGGTACCGATGCAGCTGCAGTGGCACAGCCTCAGCACCGCCAGCCACCCCATGCTCTCGGCCCAGATGCAGCTGGCCGCCACCGGCACGCTGAACAGCACCGGCCTGACCAGCGCCTGGGACCTCACCAGTCATCTACAGCTCACCCTTAACCCTACCGGCCCGATTACACTGCAACTGGACAACACCCGGATCAACGCCCAGCCACAGCCGATTGAACAGTGGCAACTGTCTGACCTGCAGCTGCGCCAAAGCGAGCACTTGCTGGCGACCTGGGACACGGATAACAGCACCGCCCCCTTTGCCGCCCTGACGGAGCTGGCGTTCGACCTGTCACCGCTGACGGCCCGACAAGAAGATCGGGTAATCCGTACCGGTGCATCACAGCTCGGCTGCATGCTCGATCTGGCAAAACCACGCTGTCAGTTACGGCTGCTGTTGCGACCATCCCAATGGCAACAGTGGCCCTTGCCCGATGCTCGCCTGACGGCCAACCTTCGCTACCATGTTGCCACCACCCGACTGACCGCCAACCCCGAGCTGCGCCTGGGCAACGGCGAGTTACAATTACGTAGCCAGCTGCAGCACCAGCTCGATTCCGGTATCGGCTCCTGGCAATTCCAGCTACTGGACAGCAGCATCGTCTGGAGCCAGCTGGGGCTGAACAGCATGCCCAACCTGACCGGTGTCGAGATTCTCAGTGGTGAGCTGTCTGGCCAGGGCTGGGTTGACTGGGATCTGGAACAACAGCGCATCCAGCCCGATATCATGTTACGCGGCGACAATATCAGCCTGGTCTACGACAACCGCATCACCCTGGATCGCTGGCAATTCCTGATGGCCATGCGCTCCGACGCAGACCAGCACTATCAGATCAACAGCCAGATCAGTGGCAGCACCCTGAACACTGGCGTCGAGCTGTCCGAACTGCTGGCCCGGGCCGACATCACCCTGCCCCAGGACTTCAGCTGGGCAACGGCCAATGTCCACGAACTGCATACCCGGTTACTGGGTGGCCGGATTTATATTCCAGCCGTGCAATACGACAGCCGCAAAGAGATCAACTCCTTCGGTATTGCCATTGAACAACTGCAGCTGGGCAGTCTGGCCAGGCTGGAACCCAGTGCCGAACTGGATGCCGACGGTCTGCTCGACGGTGCCTTGCCGATTGTCCTGACCCCGCAAGGCCCCAGCATTCCTGCCGGCAATCTGTTTGCCCGCGCTCCCGGTGGCACCATTCGTTATCAGACTGACGCCAGCGAAGCCCTCAAACAAAGCGACCCCAGCGTCGCCCTGGCCATGCAGTTACTGGAAAACTTCCACTTCAAGGAACTCAAATCCGGGGTACGCTACCAACCCGATGGCGCGCTTAACCTCAGTTTGCAGTTTGAAGGCAACAACCCCGATTTTTTTGACGGCCAGGCCACCCACCTCAACGTCAATCTGGAATACAACCTGCTCGATTTGCTCTCGAGCCTGCGGGTCGCCGACGACGTGATCAACCGGCTGGAACAGAAATACCAATAGCTGTTGATCCGGCCACGGTTCCGCTCTGGACACCGGATCAAACCCGACAGGACGGTGGCGGATATTTTGCCGTAAAACCGTCATGTTCTTGCTCTAGGCTGCTGCTCCTTTGATTCAGGTTCAGAATTCCGCGTTGTCCTGCCGGATAATGTCCCCAGCCTTGGCCAAAGCGGGCTACAATCGGACTGATTTTTCACGGGTAACTCAGGAGTACATCATGGCCTTTAACGATTCACAGCGAATGTTCCCAGAAACCCGCATGCGCCGCATGCGTCGGGATGATTTTTCACGCCGCCTGATGCGCGAAACACAGCTGACGACGGATAGCCTGATTTACCCGATGTTTGTTCTCGAAGGTCATCAGGAACGTGAGCCTATTGCTTCCATGCCGGGTATCGAACGCCTGTCCATTGATGAGTTGGTAAAAGAGGTCAAATACCTCTATGACCTGGGCATTCCCTGCATCGACCTGTTTCCCTATACCCCGGCAGATGCCAAGTCTGAACGGGCGGAAGAATCGTTTAACCCCAATGGTCTGATCCAGCGGGCAATCCGTGCCATCAAGGACGCCGTACCAGACATGGGCGTCATGACCGATGTCGCACTCGACCCTTTTACCACCCACGGTCAGGATGGCATTATTGATGGCGATGGTTATGTGCTTAACGACATCACCGTTGAAACCCTGGTGAAACAGGCGCTGTCCCATGCCGAAGCCGGTGCCGATGTTATTTCGCCGTCCGATATGATGGATGGCCGGATTGGTGATATCCGCGCGGCACTGGAAGAAGAGAGCTTTGTGAACACCCGTATCATGGCCTATTCCGCCAAATACGCTTCCGCTTTCTATGGCCCGTTCCGGGACGCCATCGGTTCTTCCGGCAACATAGGCACAGGCAACAAATACACCTATCAGATGGACCCGGCCAACAGTAATGAAGCCCTTCATGAAGTGGCGCTGGATCTGGCAGAAGGGGCCGACATGGTGATGGTCAAACCGGGCATGCCCTATCTTGATATCGTGCGTCGGGTAAAAGATGAATTCCAGGTGCCAACCTTTGTCTATCAGGTCAGTGGTGAATATGCCATGCAGAAAGCAGCGGCTCTTAATGGCTGGCTGGACGATGAAGCCATCATGCTGGAATCGCTGACCTGTATCAAACGAGCCGGTGCCGATGGCATCCTCACCTACTATGCCAAGCAATACGCCGAGTGGATCAACGCTTAAGGAAGCCGAATGAGCGACGTACAGACAACCGAAGCACCTATCGATCTGAGCAGCAGCGAATACTACTTCAATCGTGAATTGAGCCATTTGCAGTTCAATATCCGGGTACTGGAGCAAGCACTGGATGAAAGCCATCCACTGCTTGATCGCCTGTTTTTCCTGTGCATTTTCAGCCGCAACCTGGATGAGTTCTACGAAGTCCGGGTCGCCAACCTGACACAGCAACTCACCTTCGCCCGTGAACAGGCCGGTGCCGATGGCATGCATCCACAGCAGGTTCTGAGTGCGATTCATACCCTGTGCAGCGAAACCGTCGAGCGTCAGTATCGTATTCTCAATGAAACCATTCTGCCGGCGCTGGAGCAGGAAAATGTTCACTTCCAGCGACGCCGGGACTGGACCGAAGAGCAGCGGCTCTGGGTGGAAGAATATTTTCGCGACAGCATTCAGCCACTGGTCAGTCCGATTGGTCTCGATCCTTCTCATCCGTTCCCACGACTGGTCAACAAGAGCCTGAATTTTATTGTGGAGCTGGATGGCAAGGATGCCTTTGGCCGTGAAACCGGCCTGGCGATTATTCCGGCACCACGTTCCCTGCCGCGCATCATCCGGATTCCGGATCATCTCACTAGCGGTGGCGACCACTTTATTTTCCTGTCCTCCATGATTCACGAGCATGCCGCTGAGCTGTTCCCAGGCATGAAGGTCAAAGGCTGTTACCAGTTCCGGGTAACCCGTAACGCGGATCTGGAGATCGACGAAGACGGCACCAACGATCTGGCCTCCGCGCTTGAAGATGAGTTGCACTCCCGTAACTTCGGTGAAGAGATGCGACTGGAAGTGGCCGACAACTGCCCGTCCGAGCTGGTGAACTTCTTGCTGCACAAGTTCAACCTGGCGGCCAACGATCTGTATATGGTGAATGGTCCGGTGAATCTGGGCCGCATGATGGAAGTGATTGGCCAGATCAATCGCCCCGACTTGCAATACACGCCATTCACTCCTGGCCTACCCAAGAACATCAAGTTCAAAAAGAGCATTTTTGAAAGCATGCGCGAACGCGACACGCTGCTCTTACACCCGTTCGAATCCTTTACTCCTGTCGTCGACCTGCTGCGGGAAGCCGCCAAAGATCCTGCGGTACGCGCCATCAAGCAGACGCTGTACCGTACCGGTGCCAAGTCTGAAATTGTTAACGCCCTGGTCGACGCCGCCCGCAGTGGCAAGGAAGTCACGGTTGTAATCGAGCTGCGCGCGCGATTCGACGAAGAAGAAAATCTCTACCTTGCCAACCGCCTGCAAGAAGCCGGAGCGGTGGTGGTGTATGGTGTAGTTGGGTATAAGACCCACGCCAAGATGATGCTGATCGTGCGCAAGGAAGAAGATCGCTACAAACGCTACGTGCATCTGGGAACGGGCAACTATCACGCTGGTAACGCTCGTGCTTACACCGATTACAGCTTCCTCACCAGTAACGATGTGATTGGTGAAGATGTCGCCGCGGTGTTCCAGCAACTGACGGGCATGGGCGCAGCACTGAAAATCAAGAAGCTGTTTCACGCTCCCTTTACCTTGCACAAGAAACTGATCGAACTGGTTGATCGCGAACGCAGCCATGCCGAAGCAGGTCTGCCAGCACTGATTCGCCTGAAAGCCAATGGCTTGACGGAACCCAAGCTGATCCGGGCGCTGTACAAGGCGTCTCAGGCAGGGGTGAAGGTGGAGTTGATTATCCGTGGCATGTGCTGCCTGAGACCGGGAGTACCAGGTGTTTCCGAAAACATTGAAGTGCGCTCCATTATTGGCCGCTTTCTTGAACACACCCGGGTGTATTACTTCCTCAATAATGGCAAGGACGAAGTCTACGCTGCCAGTGCAGACCTGATGGAGCGTAACCTGCTCAACCGGGTTGAAACGGCCTTTCCGATCGAAAGTAACAAACTGAAAGAGCGCGTCAAGTCTGAGCTTGAAGCCTATATGCTCGACAACAGCCAGGCCTGGATCTTACAGTCGGATGGCCGTTACCTGCGCAGCGAGCCAGCAGAGGGCGAAGAAGTTATCCGCGCGCAAAATATCCTGTTGGCGACACTCGCCACAACCTCAAGCTAGCCTTTCAAGCCCGCCTCGGCCGCCAGGCCGAGGCGACTGGTCACCCGTCGTCGATGCTGGCACCGGTTACTCAACCGTCAGTGTCATACCCGCCGCTTTCTGGTAATCCACTTCCGCCATCAAGTCACCCGCCGTCAACGAATGCCCTGCCAGCCAGCCAGCCGGCAGTGTCAGGCTTAGCGAGTCATGGTCACCGGCAATAATCTTCAGTTCCGGCACCGGTACCGGATGTGCTCCCCGGCCATGATTCAGAATCACCGCAATACGTAACAAGCGCGTCAGCTGGATAACAAAAGCCCGGCTTTCCGGAGACAGGGTTGCAAATTCACCCAGATTGAATTTACGTCGGTGACAACGTACCAGGGCCGCCAGTTTGGCTTGCCCTTGGCGGGTAAAGCCCAGCATATCAGCATGCTGCAGCAGATAAGCACCATGTTTATGGAATCCGCTATGCGACAGGCTCAGTCCAATTTCATGCAACTCGGCCCCCCACAACAGCCAGCGCACCTGGCTCTCCTCCAGACCAAGATCCTGGTACACCTGCAGAAACAATGCACGGGCCATATCACTGACTCTGGCGGACTGGGCCTCATCGATATAGAAACGCTCCTGCAAGGAACGCACAGTGCGCTGACGCACATCTTCATGGCTTGAGCGTCCAAACAGATCCCATAGTGCGCCTTCACGCAAAGCGCCGTCGGAATACACCATGTGTTCAATATCGAATGTATCAAAAACAGCGGTCAAGATAGCAAGGCCTCCAATAAAGACCTGCCGACGCTCAACCTTTACACCAGGCAAAACCACATCATCCAGCGTCTCGAACTGCAGCGTTTGTTTGCGCAGCTTTTTTAACGCCTGGCGGGTAATGCCTTCGGTTGACCAGCCAAATTCCACCACGGATTGCTCTACTGCGCGGATCGTACCGGATGAGCCGACAACGTTTTGCCAACCAAGATGCTTGTAGTCGGTTTCAATATGCAGCAATTCCTGACGAGCCGCCGCCACCGCCCGCTCAAACGCGGCTTCGGTAATCTGGCCATCAGCAAAAAAGCGCCGGGTAAACGACACACACCCCATATGCAGGCTTTCCAGCGCCTTGGGTTCGAAGCGTTCACCAATAATAAATTCGGTACTGCCGCCACCAATATCCACCACCAGCCGGTTACCGACATCGTCGGCCAGCGTATGCGCCACACCCAGGTAAATCAGGCGGGCTTCTTCGCGCCCGGCAATCACCTCAATGGGGTAACCCAGCACCGCTTCGGCACGATCGATAAAGTCTTGCCGGTTGCGAGCGGCCCGTAACGCATTGGTGGCCAGTACGGTTACTCTGGTGGAGTCCATACCTTGCAAGTGTTGGCCAAATTCACGCAAACAATCCAGACCACGCTGCTGGGCCTCTTCAGACAACATGAACTCGTCATCCAGGCCTGCAGCCAGCTGAACTTTTTGTCCGCGCCGCTCCAGAGTACGAAATTCACCATGAAATTCGCGGGCGATGACCATATGAAAACTGTTGGAGCCCAGATCAACCGCTGCAATCAATTCGCCTGGCTGGGCTGAGGAATCTGACATAACTCGAAGTCCTGAAACTGTCTTTTTTGAGGGCAGGCCACGAATATGCAACTCACAGGGGCAGGCGTCCAGTAGATCTTTGCGCTATCTCTGCGATTGATTCCCACAGAAGCCCGCGTACAATGACATAAATTATGACCTCAACACGCAAGGGGAAACCATGAGCGATCTCATCACAATGACGAGTGACGACAGTTTTGAAACAGATGTACTGGCCAGCGACCTGCCTGTACTGGTGGATTTTTGGGCTGAATGGTGTGGTCCATGTAAGATGATCGCCCCGGTATTGGAAGAAATTGCTGAAGAGTTCAAAGGCCAGTTAAAAATAGCCAAACTGAATATCGATCAGAATGAAGCCACTGCACCCAAATACGGCATCCGTAGCATCCCGACCCTGATTCTGTTCAAAGGCGGCAACGTCGAAGCCACCAAAATTGGCGCCATGAGCAAATCGGAACTGACAGCATTTATCCAGCAAGCCCTGTAAATGCGACTTGCTTGACACGTCCAACCAACCCAAAAATGGTTCAACATTTTTGGGTTGGTTGGACTGGACACCCCCGGACATTGGGTCTATAGTTTCTGTACGCCTTGGGTTCTCCAAAGTTTTTCTCCTCTTGATATCATTCAAGCTCCGCCCCAACACCCACTAAATTGCATCTATCTGTCCCTATGAATCTTTCCGACCTTAAATTGAAAGCCGTTCCTGAGCTCTTGGCTATCGCCAAGGAAATGAGTCTCGAGAACGTTAGCCGTACCCGCAAACAAGATATTATCTTTGCCATTCTCAAGCATCATGCCAAGGGCGGAGAAGATATTTATGGTGATGGGGTGCTGGAAATCCTGCAAGACGGGTTTGGTTTTTTAAGAAGCTCCAACAGTTCTTATCTTGCCGGCCCTGATGATATCTATGTTTCACCCAGCCAGATTCGACGCTTCAATCTGCGCAAGGGTGACAAGATAGCAGGCAAGATCCGGCCTCCCAAGGATGGCGAACGTTATTTTGCGATGTTGAAAGTCGCTGAGATTAACGACGACAAACCTGAAAACGCCAAATCCAAAATCCTGTTTGAAAACCTCACCCCCCTCTTCCCCGATCATCGTTTCTTCCTTGAACAAGGTAATGGTTCAACCGAAGATCTCTCTTCCCGAGTACTCGATCTGGTAGCACCCATTGGTAAAGGCCAGCGTGGTTTGATTGTCGCGCCACCCAAAGCCGGTAAAACCATGCTGCTGCAAACCATCGCCCAATCCATCACCCGTAACAATCCGGAATGTGATGTGATTGTGCTGCTGATTGATGAGCGGCCGGAAGAAGTAACCGAAATGAAACGTTCGGTACGTGGTGAAGTGGTTGCCTCCACCTTTGATGAGCCACCTGCGCGCCATGTTCAGGTGGCTGAAATGGTGATTGAAAAAGCCAAGCGCCTGGTTGAACACAAACGTGACGTGGTGATCCTGCTGGATTCCATTACCCGTCTGGCACGTGCCTACAACACCGTCGTCCCCAGCTCAGGCAAGGTACTGACCGGTGGTGTCGATGCCAATGCACTGGAAAAACCAAAACGTTTCTTCGGCTCTGCCCGTAACGTGGAAGAAGGTGGTTCCCTGACGATTATCGCCACCGCTCTGGTCGACACCGGCTCCAAAATGGACGAAGTGATCTATGAGGAATTCAAGGGTACCGGTAACCAGGAACTGCACCTCGATCGCAAGATCGCCGAAAAACGCATCTACCCAGCCATCAATATTCGTCGCTCCGGTACGCGCCGTGAGGACATCATGTTTGATGAGTCTTCGCTACAGCGTCTGTGGATTTTGCGTAAACTGCTGACCGAAATGGAAGATGTGCAATCGATTGAATTCTTGCTGGGCAAATTGAGCCAAACCAAGACCAACGATGAGTTCTTCGACTCCATGCGTGGCGGCAAATAATTTGTTACGCCCTTGATGCTTTTTGGCCCTGCCGGACAAAACCGGAACAAGGGTTAAAACAGCCATAAAAAAAGCCACCCGAGCGGTGGCTTTTTTTATGGCTTGAATTTATACCTTGAAACATGAAACAGACTGACGGACCCGGCTGACCCCAGCCAGCAAAACGCAGATCAGATTGCCGGAATCAGGCTACCGCCCATGGCATTCTTGAGCTTTTTCATGGCGTTCTTTTCCAGCTGACGAATACGCTCAGCGGAAACATTGTAAATCGCCGCCAGCTCATGCAGGGTCGCCTTTTCATCGCTCAGCCAACGCTGCTGCAGAATCGCCCGACTGCGGTCATCCAGATCACTCAACGCCGAGCTTAAACGTTCGCTGGCATCCTGCTCATAATTATCGGCTTCGACGGTCAGTGCCGGATCAGCACTTTTATCTTCCAGATAATACGCAGGGGCCTGATAGGCGGAATCATCATCGTCATCGACACCGGCATCAAACGCCGCATCGTAAGCATTCAGCCGGCCTTCCATCTCGAATACCGTACGGGTTTCAACCCCCAGATCGGCAGCGATGGATTTGGCTTCTGCCTGGCTCAACCAACCCAGACGCTTCTTCTGGCTACGCAGATTAAAAAACAGTTTGCGTTGTGACTTGGTGGTAGCCACTTTGACGATACGCCAGTTACGCAGGATAAATTCGTGAATTTCGGCCTTGATCCAGTGCACCGCAAATGACACCAAACGCACACCCACTTCCGGGTTAAAACGTTTGACGGCCTTCATCAGACCAACATTACCTTCCTGGATCAGATCGGACTGGTTCAGCCCATAGCCGGAATAGCTGCGGGCAATGTGAACAACGAAGCGCAAGTGAGCCATAACCAGTCGACGCGCCGCTTCCAGATCTTCCTGGTAGTGCAGGCGGTTGGCCAGCTCTCGCTCTTCTTCAACACTCAGAATAGGAATCGCATTAACCGTTGAAATGTATGCCTCGAGATTGGCTCCCGGGGACAGTGCATCGACGGCTTGCAAGCCTTTGTTCATTACATACTCCATTAGCGACAAGGTAGCGAATTGCTCCACCGCATAAACTGTGGCGAGGTTCGCTACAGAATCTGAATTTCAGGGTCAGTGTAGCACCCGGATTCTCCGACATCCAAGGCAGCACTGAGTTCCATTACAGCAACAATAACGGCATAAGTCACACTATCAGGGTTCTATTTCATGCAGATGGCGGCTTACAGACCACCAGGCACCTAACCAACCCAGCAACATCGCGCCAGACAACAAGACCAGAGCGGCATTGGCGGACAAGGGTTGCAGCTCAAAGGCAGAGCCATACAGGGCGGACAGTTCTGCCACCGGTTGTTTCAGCAACAGCCAGCAACCAATCAACATCAGCCAGGCCAGCAGTCCGCCCACCATGCCGTACCACAAGCCGGTATACAAAAAAGGCCGACGCACATAGGCGTCTGTGCCCCCCACCAGCTTGATCACCCGGATTTCATCCACCCGCGCGGCAATGGACAAGCGAATGGTGTTACCGACCACCAGCAAGATAGCCAAGGCCAGCATCACCCCCAACACCCAGATCAAGCGTTCGCCCAATGCAATGATGGCCCGTAACCGCTCCAGCCAGGCCATATCCAGCTGTGCGCTATCGACGATATGGAAAGAGGTCAGCTGCTGCAGCAACTGTTGCAAGCGCTCCGCAGTCAGCCCCAACGGCGGCTCTACCAGAATCACCGCAGGCAACGGGTTTTCCGCCAACATGGCCAACGCATCCGCCAGGCCGCTGGCGGCACTGAATTGCGCCAGTGCCTGCTCGGCGCTGATGTATTCGGTGTCGACCACATCTTCCAGCCCTTCGATACGTTGCAGTAATGTCTGCCCTGCAGCCACACTGGCTTCTTGCTGTAAATACAGGGTAATACGGCCGGACTGCTGAAAATTTCCACTCAGCTGCTCAATATTGGTCAGAGACATCCACAATGCCCCCGGTAACGTCAAGGCAATGGCAACCACCAGCCAGGTCAACAGGCTCGATGCCGGTCGTGCCAGCAAGGTCAGCAAGGTCTCTACCGCCACAAGCTGGTTATGAGCCAGCCAGGCGGTCGCCCGATGAACAAAACCAATACTTTGTGCCGAGGCTCCTGACGACGCTGAACGCGTGGGCTGAGCCGCAGATGCGGCGGAACGCGACGCCGCAACGGCGCCCCGTTTTTTATCCGGAGTGGTCGACATGCAAATCGCCTCCCATCTGACCATGATCAAGAATCAGGCGACGCTTGCCCATACGTTCAATCAGGGCAATATCGTGGGTGGCGATCAATACGGTGACCCCCACTTGCTGAAAGCGTACAAACAAATCCATGATTTCTGCTGACAGTTCCGGGTCAAGATTACCGGTTGGCTCATCAGCCAACAGCAGAGGGGGTTTGTTGACCACGGCGCGGGCAATACCCACCCGTTGCTGCTCTCCTCCAGACAATTCCACCGGATTGCGGCCTTCCAGATGCAGCAAGCCAACGGAATCCAGCGCTGCCCGTACCCGTCGGGCACAATCCAGTGGTGAATACCCGGCAATCTGCAGCGGCAACGCGACGTTATCGAATACCGGACGATCAAACAGTAATTGGTGATTCTGGAATACCACGCCGACCTTACGGCGGTGATAAGGCACCTGTCCGGCCCGCAAGCGGTTCAGGTTCTGGCCATCCACAAACACCTGTCCCCGGGAGGGCCGCTCCATCAGCATCATCAGCTTCAGCAGTGTGCTTTTACCAGCGCCACTGTGACCGGTCAGGAAAGCCAGCTCACCCCGTTCCAGCTCAAAGCTGACGCCACTGAGCGCTTCCTTGCCCCCGGCGTAGCGTTTGCCCACCTGGTCAAAGCGAACCATGCTCATCGCTCAGTCTCCGCTGTTGTCGCGCTGGAACAGAGCATCGATAAATTGACCGGCATGAAACGGACGTAAGTCTTCAATGCCTTCACCGACACCAATAAACCGCACCGGAATACCAAACTGTTTCGCCAGTGCAAAAATCACCCCACCCTTGGCAGTGCCGTCCAGCTTGGTCAGCGTCAGGCCGGTCACGCCGACGGACTGCAGGAATTGCCGGGTCTGGTTGATGGCATTCTGGCCAGTACCGGCATCCAGCACCAGCATGACTTCGTGAGGGGCTGCCGGATCAAGTTTTTTCATCACCCGAACCACTTTTTCCAGCTCTTGCATCAGATTGTCCTTGTTGTGCAGACGTCCGGCAGTATCGGCAATCAGCACATCGACCTTACGGCTTTGCGCCGCCTGCAGCGCATCAAAAATCACTGAGGCGGAATCGGCTCCGGTATGTTGGGCAATCACCGGTACGTCGTTACGTTCACCCCATACCTGCAGTTGCTCAACCGCCGCGGCCCGGAAGGTATCGCCTGCAGCCAGCATCACGCTCTTGCCTTCACTCTGGAATTGGCGAGCCAATTTGCCAATCGTGGTGGTTTTACCCACACCATTGATACCCACCATCAGGATGACATAGGGTGCCGCCTGCGCCGTCACCAGCAGTGGTGCTTCCACTGGGGATAGTGCGCTTTTTAATTCATCAATCAGGGCGTCGTACAACGCGTCGGAATCTTTCAGTTCCTTGCGGCTTACGCGGTCGGTCAGTCGCGACATGATATCTGCGGTGGCCTCTACACCAACATCCGCCATAATCAGCTGGGTTTCCAGCTCTTCCATCAGGTCGTCATCAATGGCTTTTTTGCCCAACAGCAAGTTCGCCAGCCCATCGGTCAGACTGCTGCGGGTGCGGCTGAGGCCAGCCTTGATGCGGGCGAAAAAGCCGGGTTTTGAGACTTTTTCTGGTGCTGCCGGTGTGGCTGGGGCGATGGGTTCGGAGTCGGGTTCAGGGGTTATATCCACGACTGGCTCGATGGATGCTTCCACGACCGGTTCAGGTTCAAGAGCATCGTCAACAAGGCCGTCAACCTGGGCGTCAACAGGAATATGAACAGCAGGCTCCTCAGCCGCTGCCAAACCAGAGTCTGAGGCAAGATCGTTTGTTATCGGCGCTGCTTCATCCAGAGTATCTTCCAGCTCGGGAAAGGCAGACATCCCGGATGGGCTGTTATCCTCGACAGCCCAAATCGGTGGATGGTCAAGGTCATCCGATTCAATCGCATCGGTAGCGTCTACCTGTGGGGCATCGACCACACCGGCATCACTCTCTGGTCCGGCCTCTGCCGGGTCGGTTGTTACATCAGCACTGACTACCGCATCGGTCTCTGCCGGTGATTCGGTGGCTGGCTGGTTTTTCTTTTTGCGCTTAAAAAACTTAAACATGGCGTTCACTGTCAGCGTGGCTGGGAGAATATGCCGGAAACGGCTGAAATAGGCGGCTATGCTACCACTATTCCTGTCTTTTGGATGTCCCGGGTTGCAAGTCCGATGTCGACATTCGGGCTGCGCTTGATACCATCCGCCGATACCCATGGTTATTGATGAGATTCTGCGTGAGTAAGTTACCAACCCAACAACTGAGAATTATTGGTGGCGAATGGCGCTCCCGTCGACTGCGCTTTGTTGCGGTTGATGGTTTGCGTCCAACCATGGACCGGGTTCGTGAAACCATTTTTAACTGGCTACAGTTTGATGTCGAAGGCGCGCGGGTGCTGGATGCCTTTGCTGGCAGTGGTGCACTTGGTATCGAGGCGCTGTCTCGCGGAGCACGGGAGGTGGTATTTCTGGAAAAGCACCCCAAGGTTGCGCTACAGATAAAGGATAATCTCAGCGTATTAAACGCCCTGAATGCCCAGGTGTGGGCCGGTGATGCCCTGGCCTGGTTGCAACAAAACCCACAGCCTTTTGATCTGGTTTTCCTTGATCCGCCGTTTGGCAAGCAGCTACTGCAACCAGCGATTGATGCGCTGACGTTATTACCTGGCACCCTGGTCTATATCGAGCATGAAGCAGCGCTGCAACCAACCTGGCCCAGCCATTGGCAGGAACGCAAAAGCAAAACCACCAAGGAGTTCTGCTTTCGGTTGTTTATTGTCAGCGACTGATTCGATTACTGACGATTGCTGTCAGTCCTGTGGCGACAGCAGTTCCAGTCGGTCAACGTTCTGGAAGCCGCGCGGCAGCTTGTTGCCTCGCCGTCCCCGCTCACCGAAATAATGCTCCAGGTCGCTGAATTTCATTTTCAGATGACGCTTGCCGGAGTAAACCAGCAAGGTATCGGTTGTTTGCAATGCCTGGACCGATACCATCAGCTCCACACCTTCGGCCGCACTGGCAGCGCTGATATTAATCATCCGGTTGCCTTTGCCCTTGCTCAAGCGAGGCAGGTCGGCAGCCGGGAATACCAGCATACGGCCTTCGTTGGTCACCACGGCAATCCAGACCTCATCGCCGGCAGGCAATACACTTGGTGCCAATACCCGGGCATTGGCGGGCAAGGTGATCAGCGCCTTGCCCGCCTTGTTTTTGCTTTGCATATCCGCGAAGCGGGTAATAAAACCATAACCGGCGTCACTGCAGAGCAAGTATTCGCTGCTGTCTTGCCCCATGAGCATATGCTCAAACGTCGCCCCCGGGGGAGGATTCAAATGGCCGGTCAGTGGCTCTCCCTGACCGCGGGCACCAGGCAAGGTGTGAGCAATCAGGCTATAACTGCGGCCGGTATCATCCAGGAACACCACCGGCTCATTACTCTTGCCTGGCGTGGCCTGCAAAAAGGCATCCCCAGCCTTGTAGCTCAGCTTTGCCGCATCCACATCATGGCCTTTGGCCGCTCGTATCCAGCCTTTTTGTGACAACACCACGGTGATCGGATCAGCGCTCAGTAATTCGGTCTCGGTCAATGCCCTGGCTTCGGCCCGTACAACCAGTGGTGAACGGCGATCGTCACCGTATCGCTCGGCATCGGCACTGATTTCTTTCTTGATCAGGGTTTTCAGGCGCCGTTCGGAACCCAGGGTTTTTTCCAGATACTGGCGTTCTTTTTCCAGTTCATCTTGCTCTCCCCGAATGTTCATTTCTTCGAGTTTGGCCAGATGCCGCAGTTTTAATTCCAGAATGGCTTCGGCCTGCTTGTCGGAAATACCAAAACGCGCCATCAGCGCCGGTTTCGGCTGGTCTTCCTCACGGATAATCTCGATCACTTCGTCGATATTTAAAAAAGCGACCAACAAGCCTTCAAGGATGTGTAAACGGGCCAGCACCTTGTCGAGCCGGAACTGGAGACGGCGGCGCACGGTGTCGGTTCGGTAGGTCAGCCATTCGCTCAACATGGTGATCAGGTTTTTTACCTGCGGCCGTCCATCCAGACCAATCACATTCATATTGACGCGGTAGTTACGCTCCAGATCGGTGGTCGCAAACAGGTGAGTCATCAGCGCATCGGCCTCGACCTTGCGGGTGCGCGGTACAATCACCAGCCGGGTCGGGTTTTCATGATCAGACTCATCACGCAAGTCGGCAACCATCGGCAGTTTTTTGGCCTGCATCTGGGCGGCAATCTGTTCCATGATTTTGGAGCCGGATGCCTGGTGTGGCAAAGCGGTAATGACAATATCACCGTCTTCACGGGTGTAGACCGCTCGCATCTTGATACTGCCACGCCCACTGTGATAGAGCTTCTGCAGCTCCTCCCGAGGGGTGATGATTTCCGCTTCGGTCGGAAAATCCGGCCCTTGAACCAGCTGACAGATATCGTCACTGGTGGCCCCCGGATGATCCAGCAAATGAATACAGGCACTGGCAACTTCACGAATATTATGTGGCGGAATATCCGTGGCCATCCCCACAGCAATACCGGTGGTGCCATTCAACAAAACATGGGGCAAACGAGCTGGCAAGGTGGTGGGTTCGTCCAGTGTGCCGTCAAAATTGGGTTGCCAGTTGACGGTCCCCTGTCCCAACTCGGACAACAGCACATCGGCAAAGGCCGATAATTTGGCTTCGGTATAACGCATGGCCGCGAAGGATTTGGGGTCGTCCGGAGCTCCCCAGTTGCCCTGGCCATCCACCAGAGGGTAACGATAGGAAAAGGGCTGAGCCATCAGGACCATCGCTTCATAACAAGCGCTGTCACCATGGGGATGGTATTTGCCGAGCACATCCCCCACGGTCCGGGCGGACTTTTTGTACTTGGCCGTGGCTTTCAGGCCCAGTTCGCTCATGGCATAGATAATACGACGCTGTACCGGTTTGAGTCCGTCTCCTACGTGAGGCAAGGCACGATCTAGGATGACGTACATGGAATAATTCAGGTAAGCGTTCTCGGTGTACTGGCGTAGAGACTGGCGTTCTACGCCATCATCGGTATAGCTGATTTGCGTCATTGGTATCGGATACGGCTGGATTCAAGTGGACTGATTGTGACTGAGGCCCATCAGATCAGCAATCATTCTCCGTGGTCATGCTGTCGTTTTCTGCCGCAGCCGGGGTAACACAAGCGCTGGTGTCGTCACGGTAGCGAGCCAGAAAGTCGTCCCCGGACAATGGCTGACTAAACAAAAAGCCCTGCACCCAGTCGCAACCCAGGCGCTGCAGTATCGCTGCTTGTGGCTGCGATTCAATGCCTTCAGCCACCACATGCAGGCCCAGGCTTTTGGCCATCAGGATAATCGCCCGAACGATTTCATAATCATTGATATCGTCGTTGATATTACGCACAAAGGATTGGTCGATTTTCAGTACCGTCACAGGCATCGATTTCAGTTTGCTCAGTGAAGAATAACCCGTACCAAAATCATCGATCGAAAACTCGACTCCCTGATTACACAACAGGGTGATTTGGCGGCTGACTTCAGTAATGCTGCTCATGATGGCCGTTTCGGTAATTTCCAGCTCCAGCCAGGCGGGGTTGAATGACATGGCATTCATCGATGCCATTAGCCGGTCGGCAAATCCGCTGTTGATCTGAATGGCAGACACATTGATGGCTATCTTTTCCAGCCACAGGCCTTGCTCGCGCCAGTCCAGAAATTGTCGGCAGGCTTGTTCCACCGCCCACTGTCCCATATCGTGAATCTGACCCGTGGTTTCCGCCATCGGGATAAATTCCAGCGGCGAGACACTGCCCAGCCGTGGATGCCGCCACCGCATCAATGCCTCAACCCGTCGTGGCTGTTTGTCCCCAAAACGGAATTGTGGCTGATACATCATCTCCAGCTGACCCAGATCGACAGCCTCACGCAAATCGTGATCCAGCACCGAGCGCTCGTTCAGGGTTTCCAGCATGAATGCTTCATAGAAGCACAATGCCTTGTGTCCTTGGGATTTGGCCTGATGCAAGGCGGCGTCAGCATGGCGAACCAGGATGTCAAACTCATCGCCATCCTGTGGAAAACAGCTGATACCCACATGGCTGGAAAGTGACAGAGTATGGCCATTAAGTTCATAAGGTTCTGCAATCACAGCCAACAACTGCGTCGCCTTGGCGACCAGGTTATCGTGACCGCCAAACTCTGGCAGTACGAGCAGAAATTCATCTCCGCCCATACGGGCACAAAGATCGGAATCTCTCAGATTGCTGCTAAAACGGCGCGCCACGTCCTGCAACAACAAATTACCGATATTGTAACCAAAGGTGTCATTGATCCCTTTCAAGCGGTCGAGATCAAAAAGCAGCAGCGCCAGGCTCCCTCCCTGACGCCGCGCCAGACGTAAGGCATAGTCAGCTTTTTTCGACAACAGCGTATGGTTAGGGAGGCCGGTAAGCGCATCATGATGCGCAACAAATTCCAGATTATTCTGAATCTTGCGCAGCTCGGTCACATCGCGGCTGACACCAAGCACCCCCAGACAGTGCCCTTGCGCATCAAAGAGCGGTGACTTGCTGATTTCCATCAACACTCGCTCTCCTCTGGATGACGTTACCCATTGCTCTCGGCGGTAGCGACAGCCCTGGTCAGACACTTCATCATCAGCGCACTGGCATTCCCAGGCCGGGTCACCATCAAACAGCTCAATATCTGTTTTGCCTAGCAAGTCGGTCCCGATGGCTCCCATTGCCCGCTCGTTGGCATAACGGTATACGCCATCACGGTCTTTAAAAAAAATACCATCGGGCAGGCCATCAAAGATGGCTTGTAATACGCCACTGTGCTGCTGCAAATGCAACCGGTTAGAGTGCATCATCCAGGCTCGACAAATCGTCAAAACCACCACCACCAACACCCAGAAAACCAGCCAGTAACGAACTTCAGTGCCATCCATAAAAGGCATAAGCAGAAGCGCTGTCACCATCGGCAACAGCATCAGCGAATGATAACTTTTCAGCCAGTCGAAATGACCTGCCCTACGAGATGAGGTGAAATGCATCCATTGTCCCGCTAAAGAAGTCTGTAAAACCGATTCCTGTCGGAACCCTGTGAAGGCATCATATCCTGCATAGTGTTAACTTATGTAACTCTATCTCCCCAATTGACCGGTTAGCGAACTGTGATCAGAATGTCAGCAGTCGCCTGTCAGCTGCCTGAAACATCGAAGTAACCAGAAAAATTCCCTTGATCAAATCGGAATCAATTCACAATCTGTAAATTTTTTTTATCCTGACGGTGGTTACAAACGCCGGGGAAAGTGCGGATAACAGGCAACTTTATTGCTTATATTCAACATGCTTGGTCGATTTGCTAACAATCCAAAGGCACAGTATTAGCAAGAAGCCTCGGTCTGAATAGGGCTCAATGATGATTGAGCCATATCTTCCCTGCAGATGACGCAATACCGCCATTCCTGCGCACAAACAGAGTGGTTATACCTGTTCGCCATGTCGGACAATCACTCAGGCCCCTTCTATTTATTATCGAACTGACATAAAACCGTCCAAATAGACTGTTATTCTCATCGCTTCGTCATAAGCCAGCGATCAGTACCATACCGACGAAGTGCGCAAAAGATGTCGGAATTAACGTGATGTAACATAATTGATACACTGTGTTGACGAGCACTGAGCGGCTAAGCATACTGCCCGCCGTTGTGCCACAGCCACGAATACTGGTAACTCACACAAGGAACTGGTGCCGACATGCAGGCGAATCCGGAAACAAAGCAACGTTCGACAGACTATTTAGTCGGCAGACTGCTCACGCTGATCAAGGCTATGGCACTGAGTGTCGGTCTTGTTTCTGTTGCGACCGCAGCGCCCATTCAGCTGCGCATGGGGCCGGCCGATACTTATCCCGTGACGACGGATGTACCGTCTGATACCGCACTGATTCCCCTGAAGCGCCAGCTCAACTGGCTATACGTACAGGCAGGTGAATATCACGGTTGGATCAGTGTTGAATCACTCGACGCATTGCCAGAAAATATCAAACGACTTGAACCACTGCAGTTTCTTGATCACAGTGACGACAACAACCCGCAGTTTGAAGTGGCCGCAACATCTGAAACCGCTCTGACTCTGGGAGCCAACTTCACTCTGTTTGATCAGGCTGCAGTGGTACGTATAACCCGTTCCACCGACACAAATGACGACTGGTACTCAGTGGAAGCAGGCAAGCGCTTCCCTTTTGCAGAGAACGGCCGCTGGTCATGGGATGGGTATTTGGGAGTTGGCATTGGCAAGAGTTCCGGCGGTTCGACCCGCTGGGATGATGATGGGGACGACACAACTGTGCCGGTACTGTCAGCCACGACCGACATCAACTGGAATATAGCTTACAACGTCAGCATCGGCGGCCGGGTTCAGGTCCAGCAAGCCTTGTCTGGCAATAGTGCAAATCACGGAGCGTTGGCCCTAGTATGGAAAATTCGTTTCTGAAAAGATCCAGTCTTGCACTGGGTTTCCTCCTGGCAGCGTCGTCAATTGCAGCTGCCGAGACTTCTCCATCATCTATTGACGACCCCGCTGTATTGCAAAATCTGCTGAGTTTGGTCGCAGATAAAGCCAAGGCTGATGCTGAGCTGGCGCCGGGAAACCCGGATGCTCTGAATGATCCAAGAGTGCTCGAAAAAATGCTGGGTGTGGTCGCTGAAAAGGCCAAAGCCGATGCCGAGCTGGCTCCAGGAAACCCGGATGCTCTGAACGACCCGAGAGTGCTAGAGAAGATGCTCTCCATGGTTCCTCAAAAAGAGCCGACCGAGGTATCCGCGTTTGATAACCCGGCCATGATGGAAACCATTCTGGCTCAGATGGCACAACTGAGCTCAGAGCAGAGCTATATGGCAGATGAAGTGCCGACTGATCCCAGCTCTGTTCTTAGTGGGGCCAATATCATGCAAGGCATCTTGCCTCTCGCCGGTGTTGCCGCAACGCCACGAACGGCAGAGATATTTGAACCTATTCCCCGCACCTTCGATTTTTCTGATGGCATACCTGAGCAGACCATGCTGATCGGCATGTCTCTTGGGCAACAAACCTCCGCCGAATACGGTGACAGCCTGCTGTTTGGTGGCTCTATCCGTTACCACCTGACCGATCGCCTGGATGCATTGGGTAATATCGAGCTTGGATTAACATCATTTGGTAATCCAACAATTGAAGATGACGATGGCAATGTTGACCTGAAAGAGCATTCATCTTTCCGCGCCATCACCGCCGGTCTGGGTTATTCCCTCCTCAAAGGTATTACCAGCCTCGATGGCGAAACATTCCTGCCATGGCAGCTGAATGTGGATGGCCTTATTGGTGAACAGTTCACAGGCAGCAGCCATGGTATGTACCTCGGTGTAGGGACATCGCTTCAGGTCATGATGGGCGACTACTGGATTGGTACCGAAACCCGTTACTACCACGTCGATGATGAAGTACTCAACCAAGAAGGTTCGCACCGAGGTCTGCAATGGAGCATAGCAGTCGGTTTTTACTACTAATCCTGACAGCCCTGATCAGCAGTTTTTCGATAGCTGAAGCAGCTCCGAACAAACTGTCGATTGGCGATACGCTGACCGAGCTTGCGCTCCCTCCTGTAAAAGGTGGCTATGCGTTGAGCCTGGAAGAACAGCGCGGCAAGCCAGTCATGCTGATTTGGGTGGGTGCCTGTAAAGACTGCCAGAAAGCACTGGGACACTACGAACGGCTGGCGCGTCAGTACAGCAAAGACGGACTGGTTACCTGGGTGATCTGGGATGCCAATGACCGTTTTGTCAAAGACGCACCCCGTACACGTCTGCCGTTACTGGCATACGACCAGTCGCTCACCAGGGCATGGCAAATCAACCCTTTGCCTGCCGTTATGCTGGTCAGCCCGGACGGAACACTGGATTACCTGTACGCAGGTAACCTTTTCAGAAATATGGAATTCACTCGTCGCGCCCTGAGTCACTGGTTATCTGTGGACGGCGTGGTACGTCAACGTTGATGAGGTGGTTATGAAGTTTTTAGTTGCAGGGATGCTATGGTTCTTCGGTATATTCCAGGCCGTAGCTGCAACCCCGGAAGACATTCAGCTTGAAATCGATTCAGCCAAACGCTCCGTCGTTGAGTTGAGTAGTGAACTGTCAGCCATCGAAAAACAACTGATCAGCCCGATCAGTACCAAGACGTCACTCTACCTGGCACTCAGTAACGGTAAATTCTTTACCCCCATGTCCATTACCATATCAGGGCATGGCATCTCGCCAATTAATTACTTGTATACAGAGAAAGAAGTTCAGGCCCTCAAGTTTGGTGCTGTCCAGCCTCTGACCGATCTTGAACTGGCACCAGGTAACCACCTGTTGAAAGTGGTCGTTCGTGGACGTGACGACAACAACCGTGTCCGCGATCTGGTCTATGAAGGCGTTTTTCGTAAAGGTGGCAACCATCTCAAACTATTGCTTTCTATTACGGACGACACCGCCAAACGCAGCGCAGTTGCTACTCTGAAGGCTTGGTAAGTCATGCAAAAGTCAGGATTACTCGCTCTGGCCGTAGCGGCTACCGCTTGGGTAAGCAGTACGGCCTGCGCACAGCCTACGGCGCCAGACAACGGCCTTATATCCACACTGAGTGCCTCTGTTCCGGCACCCAAGACCCCGCTTGAGATATTGAATCATGAGCTGGGCAAACGCGTGTATTTTTTTCATTATCTGACCAGCACACCGCTGGACGCCATAACCGATGATGATGCAGAACCCACGCTCTCAGATATGGATATCATGTACACCCTTCCAGCAGGCTTGTCAGAGTTGGGAATGGACTCTTATGCCAACGTCTTGCTTAACGACCCGGCTCTTGGCCTCTCTCCAGGAATGGGAAATACCTGGTTCATGCTGGCTCGTAACGCCTCCGACAGAAATGACTGGCTACAGGCCGGTCGGCTGATTGGTCGAGCCATGGCCAACGATGCCCTGCTAAACCCGACAGACACATCGGAAGCGGCATTTATTGCTGCCACCTCACACGCCAACCGCGATCAGATAACACAAGCCGAACAAGCGTTTGATTTGATTGACGAGGAGAGTGAATGGTACCGGTTTGCGGGTTACAACCTGATGCTGGCAAAAATGCGACTGGGCATCTCTTCCAAAGACTTACAGCAATGGGTTGGCGAATTTCTTGTTGATGAAGCAGAAGACCAGCAACAATCGGCACTGAATGACCGCTTTCGCCTGACAGCTGGCAAGTATGAATTACGCAACAAGCATTACGATGAAGCGATCAGTTACTTGCGGCTGGTCTCCAAAGACGGTCCTTATACCTCTGATGCGCTACTGCAATATGGCTGGGCACTATCAAAACGCTGGCAATACGACCAGGCCTTACAGCCATGGAGGGTCTTGCAGGAGCACTTTCCCTTACTCAACATTCATACACTCGAATCATTAATGGCGACCTCTTACGTTGCCGAGCTGATGAATGGCGGAGTGCCATCGTTGCCTGTTTATGAATACACAGAAAAACGTATGACCGAAGCACTTGAGCAACTTGACCAGCTCAACAATATCGACACACTTTCCCAGTGGGTCAGCCATTGGGAAGAGCAACAGTCCGACGCTTCTGACAACATACTTAGCCCCGACCTCCAGGGGGTTGCCTCATCATCAACCAGTCGTCATCTCGAAGGTTTGCTGAGCACCAGTGCATTCTTGCAAGAACAGCAACGTCTGATCGATATTCGCAGCATGCTTGGGTGGGTTCAGCAACAGCAGCAACACCTGTCAATCGCAAGAGCCGACAAGCTCGCCAATCAGGCAATTTACCTGGAAGTGGTTGAATCTGATCATCTGGCCCAAGTAGCAGACAACACCAAACAGCTACAACAACAAATCATACAGATCAATCATCAGATACAAGCGCACCGCAACCAACCGTTGGGGTTTGCAATACAACCTGAGCGGAACAGGCTGGATCAGTTGGAGGCCATTACCAATGAATCCAAAGATGGCACCTCTATGGAACAGGATGTACAAACACAGGCAAGTATCCTGCAGGGCATCACGCTGTGGCAGCTGACCAAAGCCCAGCCACAGCGGGCCTGGGCACTCCAGAAACAGCAACTTGTTCTGGAACAGCAATATCAGGATCTGAATACTCAACTGACCAATATTAATGAGTTATTGGCACAGGCCGGCGCTTTTCATGCCAGATCAGAAGAGCACCTGGCAACGATCGATGCAGTATCGAACAAGCTCGGCGCACTGGAGCAGACACTAACAGCACTTCACACCAAACAGCAGCAGCAGATTGTCACCGTTGCTCAGAGCCATATCGGCATGTTGAAAGACCGACTCAAGGATTATCTCGCGACTACCCGTTTGTCGATCGCACGACTTTACGATGGCGAGTTACGTCGCAACACCAACAGCGGAGGCCTGGGTGAATATGACTGACCAGCGCTCACTGATATGGTCCTCTGTCGTCTCCTGTCTGCTTGTAACTGCTGGCTGTGCCCAGGTACAACCACACCAGGCTGGCACCATATCGGATCTCACATATTACGGATTGAAAGCACCATCCAATGAGCCACTGATCGTCACCAATGAAGACGTGGTGGCTCGTTATCGGGCTTATATTGAAGTAGCAGATCAACACCAGTACGAAGTGCTGGCTTCTCGACGCATTGCCGCACTGCGCTTGCATGAACAAGAAGCTGCCTGGGCTGGTGATGATCTCCTTTCCGAGGAAGAGAAAGACGTTGATCCTGAAGAACTCGCTGCTTCTATTCAGGAATTTAAAGCCATCCTAGAAGAGCACCCTGATAGTGAAGGCAATGACGAAATTCTCTACCAGCTGGCCAAAGCCTACAGCATAGCCATGCAGCCGGAAGACACAGCCGAGGCCTTCCAGCAATTGGCGGAACAATACCCGGATTCTATCTATTATCTGGATGCCGAATTCCGCCTCGGTGAATTACGCTATGCCATGAAAGACTATGTCGCAGCGGAACAATCATTTCGACGCCTGGTTGAGTATGGCCGTACCGGCAACAAATATTACAGTAACGCCGGCTACATGCTGGGCTGGTCGCTGTTCAAACAGAGCCGTTACGATGACAGCCAGATTGCCTTTGCCCGTTTGCTGGATGAAGACTATCCGGACCAGAATAGTATTGATAACGCCACGGGTGCCAGTCTAGAGATCCTGAAAGACAGCATTTACACCATGGCCGTTACCTTCAGCTATGGCGGAGAGTGGGAAGAAATCGGTGAGTTTTTTGATGAGTATGGCCACCGCCATTACGAATACCTGATTTACAACCGCCTGGCGGATTATTACTACGAACAAAAATATTATCAAAGTGGTGCATCTGCTCTGACCGCGTACATCGAACGCTATCCGGACAGCGAGCAGGCGCCACTGTATTTCCAACGCATGATTGAACAATATACCCTCGCGGGTTATCCGGTACTGCAACGGGAACGGGAAGCGGATTATATCGATCGCTTTGGTATCGACAGTGACTACTGGGCCAATCATGACGATGCCGTACGCGACACCATCCGTGAGCCACTTGCTGTCTACATTATGGATCTGGCCAAATTCAACCATGGCTGGGCGCAACAAACCCAGGGTGATGAAGAAAAAGCCGAACGCTACGCTGCAGCCGCCAAATGGTATGACGTTTATTTACGCAGTGTCCCAGACGCAAAAGATGCACCGGAAGCTCACTTCCTGTTGGCAGAAATCGCCTATGAACTGGGTAATTATCAACAGGCTCGCGACCATTACCAGATCGTAGCCTACGATTACCCGGATCATGAGCTGGCACCGGAAGCTGCTTACGCGACCGTTTTGGCATACAACAAATACCAGCCGGATAACGCTGAGGAAGCGACGGCATGGCGGCAGCAAAGTGCAGAAAACTCCATGCGCTTTGTACGCACATTCCCGGATCACGAAGAACGTGGCAAGGTGCTGGTCAGTACCTCTGAACTGTTTCTTGCTGACAAGAATTACGAAGAAGCACTGATTGTATCCCGTACGGCCTGGGATATTCAGGACAGCCTTGCGGACAACTATCGTTATGGTGCAGCACTGGTTCGCGGTCACGCCGCCTTTGAACTGGGCTATTACGAAGAAGCAGAAGAATCGCTTCAGGAAGCGTTGAAATATAGCGATATCGACCCTGATGTCCGCAATGATATTCGTGAAAAAGTCGCCGCCTCGATCTATAAGCAGGGTGAAAAAGCCCGTGAAGAAGGTAACTATGAACTGGCGGCTTCCAGCTGGAACCGTATCAGTGACGTCACGCCAGGCAGCGAAAACTCCATTATTGCAGAATACGATGCCATCACCTTGCTGTTTGAAGTGGAAGATTATGCGGGCGCAGAAGAAGCGCTCAACACATTCCAGAACAAGTATCCGGATCACAAACTCAGCCAGGATATTCCCAAAAAGCTGATTTTCACCTATGAGAAACAGGAGAAATGGTCAGCCGCAGCCAATGCTTTGGCGGATGTGTGGCGCACCAGCAAAGATGAGGAAGAACAGCGTATTGCAGCCTTCCAGGCCGGTGAATATTATGAGAAAGCTGGAGATATTGGCAGCGCCATTGTGATGTTCAAGCGCTATGCCAACAACTATTCCGAGCCTTTTGATCCGGCCATTGAGTCTCGCTACAAACTGGAACAACTGTACGGCATGGAAAGCAGCGAAAAAGACGAAGAAAAACGCCGCTACTGGCTCGACAAGATTATCAGTCTGAATGCTGAAGCGGGTAACAAGCAAACAGAGCGGTCAAAATACCTGGCTGCAGGGGCTTCCTACGAGCTGGCTGAATTCGCACGGGAAAAATACGTGAATCTGCCACTGACCCTGCCGCTGAACGAGAGTATTCCGGCCAAAAACAAGGCCATGCAAGAAGCCCAAGCCCTGTATACCCAGGCCGTGGCAATGGGAGTGCTTGAGTTCACGACCTCTTCGACCTACCGGATCGGTCAGCTGTACACTCAGCTGAGCAAGGCATTGTTAGAGTCTGAGCGACCCAAAGGCCTGGATGAACTGGAGCTGGAAGAGTACCAGTTCTTGCTGGAAGACCAGTCTTACCCCTTCGAGCAGGCTGCGATGGACGTTCATCTCAAGAACATCAACCGTACCTATGATGGTATTTATGATGAGTGGGTTAAAAAGAGCTTCGATGTCATGGCTGACCTGGCACCGACCCAATACCGCAAGAAAGAAAAGGAATTGAGCTATGTTAGTGAGATTCGCTAGTTTTCTCTTGGTGATGACGCTGGCAGGTTGTAGCTCGCTGATGAAGAGTGGCGACGAGGCCACCGAACCAGAACAGGAAACAACAGCAGAAGAAGAGACCGATGCCTCTGGGCAAGAAGACTCTGCAAACGCAGGCCTTGATGCTGAAACCCTTGGTTTCTTCAAGCATGGTTTGTTGCTGCTCAAATCCCAGCGCTATGATCAGGCCCTGAAACACTGGACCATTATGTCGGAACGGACCCCGGACTACCCTGGTGTCTGGGTTAATCTTGGGCTGTCACAATATCAGACCGAGGATTTTGAAGGAGCTAAAGCCAGCATCGAGCAGGCTTTGGCTCTGGATAGTGAATTCTGTGCAGCATTTCAGGCCATGGGGCCAGTTGCACGGGAACTAGGTGATTTTACCTTGGCCGAGGAAAGCTACTCCAAAGCCATTCAGTGTTCTGCACCCAATCCCGATTTGCATTACAATCTCGGGATTTTGTATGACCTGTATATGAGGCAGTATGGCAAGGCGCTGCTGCAATACCGGACAGCACAGCAGTTGAATACAGAGGAAGATCCACTGTTAAATATATGGATACAGGATCTTGCCAAACGGGTTCCCAGTACTCCAGTACCTGATACAGATGCGGCAGCCACTGCAACAGAAGACTCGAACCCGCAAGCTGATGAAACATCCGATCAACCAGAAGAGCCGCAACCAACAGAGGCTGCTGTGGATTCGGAAGGAGACTCCTGATGAAAATATGGTTATTCACTTTACTGGCTCTGATTACCCCGACAAGTGTTTTCGCAGCCGACGTCATTCAATTGGAAGGTATATCCATTCTTGGTAATTCTGAAGACGCTGGCATGATGACGATTACTTCGTGGAGAGATACACCCGACGTGGAAATACCGTTCGAACCGCTCACTGGCTATGAAGAAGAACGCTTCGAGCCGTTACAACCGAAGCAGTTTCATCTTGAAGTGGAATATGCCAGGCGTTTCAGAGACGGTTTTGGTGATCAGGCAACGGAAAGGAAAGCGAACTAACTAACACAAGGATCGCGAAGGCTGGAAAAAAATAAGTCATATCGACTGTTTTTATTGGCCGGTTGTCGATTAAATGCAATTTTCTTGCTGTTAAATACCGATAACAGCTTGGAAGATAACAGTAAAATACTATCTACCACGTAATAAATCTGGGGGAAATTCTATGGATTCCATCGTACGTTTTTTTCAAGAAGGCGGCGTATTTATGTACCCGATTGGCTTCATCATGGCAGTAGGTGTTGCCATTGCACTGGAGCGTTTGATCTATTTGACAAGAGAAAAATCAAGTAATCGCAAGACGTTTGATGAAATCCTGCCAATGCTTGAAAGCCGTGATATGCGTGCGGCTCTGAACTATGCCAATGAGTCCAGCACCAAACTGGGCGATATCTTCTCTGCTGCCATTGCTCGTATTCCTGGCAGCCAACGTCGCGAAGAAATCGAATATGCTCTTGAAGAAGGCTTGATGGAAGCTGTTCCACAGCTTGAAAAACGTACTCAATATGTTGCCACCATGGCAAACATTGCCACCCTGATGGGACTGCTGGGTACCATTATGGGTCTGATCGCGGCCTTTACCGCGGTTGCCAACGCAGCTCCGGCAGAAAAAGCCACGCTGCTGTCACAAAGTATCTCGGTTGCGATGAACACCACCGCATTTGGTTTGATGGCTGCTATTCCGCTGCTGTTGCTGCATACCTACCTGCAAACCAAAACCAATGAAATTGTCGACAGCATTGAAATGGCCGGAGTGAAGTTCCTGAACATCATTACCGAGCGCAAGCAAGGTCAATCCACTACCGGCAACAAGTGAGATGTAATTTCCAATGAGACGCCAACGCAATCAAGAACAGGCGGAGCTCAACGTTACATCTTTTATGAACCTGATGATCGTATTGGTACCAGTACTGCTGATGAACATGGTGTTCTCACAACTGGCCGTAATCGATCTCAAGTTGCCGGCGGGCGATCAGCCTACTGTTGTAGACCCAAAAGATGTGACGCTAGAGGTCATCATCCGCTCAGACAGCATACAAGTTTCTCATAGCTATCTGTTGCAGACGGTGGTGCACGCGACATTCCCGAAGGAAGAAGGCGCAAGCTATGACCTGGAAGGACTGTCAACCATCCTGCAAGAGATCAAAAAAGATCCTGTATTTGCTCAAAAAACCGACATCAGCCTGCTTCCTGAAGCAGGAATTGATTATCAGACTCTGGTATCAGTGATGGATGCGGTTCGTATATACCCTGCCGTTGTTGTAACGTCAGTGGTTGATGCAGCCCTGTTCCCTGATATTTCTCTGGGTGCAGCACCTGACCTGGCGACCACAACGGAGGTGACACAATGAAGAAGACGTCCCGCCGCGCCAAGCGCATGGATCGCAACCATAAGCGCAAGAAAGGGGAAGCAACTCTTAATCTGACGTCGCTGATGGATATTTTCACCATTCTGGTATTTTTCCTTATGGTGAACCAGAACGACGTGAAAGTTGAAGATAGTGAACAGATTGAGCTGCCGAACTCCATTGCTGAAAACACGCCAGACGAAAATCTGGTCGTGATGGTGAACAAGCAAGAGATTCTGGTTCAGGGTCGGTCTATTGTTACCATACCTCAGGTTGAAGCGTCTGAAGGTGAAACCATTGATGCACTCCTTACCGAGCTGCAGTATATGGCCGAACGTTCACCTCTCTCACCAGAACTGCTGGAGTTGGGTCGGTATATCACCGTTGTGGGTGACAAAGACACGCCATACGCTTTGCTGAAGAAAGTAATGAACACATGTTCAAAAGCAACTTTCAGTAATATTTCTCTGGCCGTCAATAAAGTCGATGGGGGTGCCCCATGAGTGAAGCCCTCGTTAATCGACACGAGCCGATCTTACCCTGGGTAGATACTGGCGGTAAGCGTTACATCTCGATTCTGGTGATAGCCCTGCTGTTCACAACAGTACTGGGTATTCTGATCCCGATGATGGATGTACCGGAACCGGATCGGAGTGAGTTGGAAAAGATCCCACCCGCACTGGCAAAATTGCTGGAACAGAGGAAACCAACGCCGCCACCGCCACCGCCGCCACCGCCGGAAGAGAAAGTAGAAGAACCAAAACCGGAGGTGCCTAAACCTGAAGTTGCCGACGTACCGAAGCCTAGGCCCAAGCCTGTACCCAAGGTAGAAGCCAAGCCAGAAGAACGTAAAAAAGCTCAGGAGAAGGTAAAAGAAGCACTGGGTAGTGATGCTCTGAACTCGTTGGCTGCTTTGGCAGCTGCCATTCCGAACGTCAAGCTGGATACCAGCAGTGCGGCTTTGAGCAACGTTGGTAGCACCGCAGTCAGTGCTGGTAGTGTTGTCGATCCGAATGCTGTCATTGCCTTAAGCGGTATTGATGAGTCAACCCTGACAGCAGCTACCAGTGGCGAGCAGCTTGGTGAACGTACGACAACGGCTGTTGCAGTTTCCAGCGAAGAAATTCGCAAGACAGAGGAAGCCGGCAGCAATCGGACTCAGGAAGAAATGCGTTTGGTGTTTGAAACCAGCAAACAAAGCTTCTTCAATGCCTATCGCCGAGCTCAGCAGAAAGACCCTACGCTGGCAGGTACCGTGGTATTGGCTCTGAAAATTACCCCTTCGGGTACAGTTCAGTCGTGTGAAATTGGTCGCAGCGAGCTGAACGATGAAGCTCTGCATAAACGTCTGCTGTCACAATGCCGTCGTATGCGATTCAAGGATCGTCCGGAAGTCGAGGTGACCAGTGTTGAGTTCCCCATCAACTTTGTCCCGTAATAACCGGATACTGTACGTTGCTTAAGAATAAGGGCTGCATTTGCAGCCCTTGTTTGTTTTTGTTGTTTGCCGTATTCAACCCGACCTATCCATACCCGGACTGCCATTACTCCTCTATGACAGCCTCAGGATTGTTATGCCAGCTCAGCCTCGTTACCACGGCGTTCAAGCCAGATCTTGCGATCACCAGCTCGTTTTTTGGCTAGCAGCATATCCATCAATTCCAGTGTCTCGGAGGTTTGCTGTACTTCTTCTTCTGGATCATCTTCTTCCAGCACCAATTGCACCAATCGACGGGTATCCGGATCCATGGTCGTTTCTCGCAGCTGCATCGGATTCATTTCACCCAATCCCTTGAATCGTTGCACGTTGATCTTGCCACGCTTTTTCTCTGCGCCGATACGCTCGAGAATGCCACTGCGCTCGGCCTCATCCAGCGCGTAATAGACATCCTTGCCAATGTCGATCCGATACAGAGGAGGCATTGCCACATACACATGACCTTCGGATACCAGTGCCGGGAAATGGCGTAAAAATAGCGCACACAACAAGGTCGCAATATGCAAACCATCCGAGTCAGCATCAGCCAGTATGCAGACCTTGCCATATCGCAAGCCGGAAAGATCATTCGAGCCAGGGTCAATACCCAAAGCAATGGCAATATGATGGACTTCCTGTGAGGCCAGAATCTGATCCGAATCGACCTCCCAGGTATTAAGAATTTTGCCGCGTAGCGGCATGATCGCCTGAAATTCCCGATCCCGGGCCTGCTTGGCAGAACCACCGGCGGAGTCACCCTCGACCAGAAACAACTCCGTCCGCTCCCCATCCTGTCCGGTACAGTCCGCCAGCTTGCCAGGAAGTGCGGGGCCTTGGGTAATCTTTTTGCGAGCTACTTTTTTCGATTTGCGTAATCGGCTTTGAGCGCTACTGATCGCCAGCTCTGCCAACTGCTCCGCAGCAGGAATGTGGTCATTCAGCCATAAGGCAAACGCATCTTTCACCACACCAGAAATAAAGGCCGAGGCTTCCCGTGAAGACAGTCGCTCCTTGGTCTGTCCAGCAAACTGGGGATCGGTCAACTTGGCAGAGACAACATAGGAGCAGCGTTCCCACAAATCATCCGGCGTCAGTTTGATGCCTCTTGGCAGCAGATTGCGGTACTCACAAAATTCCCGCAAGGCATCCAACAATCCCGAACGGAAGCCGTTGACGTGTGTGCCACCCTGAGCTGTAGGAATCAGATTGACGTAGCTCTCTTGCAATAACTCACCTCCCTCCGGCAACCAGTGTACCGCCCAATCAACTCCTTCGCTGGGGCCTGACATAACACCAGTAAAAGGGGTAGTGGGTAACACCTCATAACCACTGGCGGCACTTACCAGATAATCCTTGAGGCCATCTTCGTAATACCATTCCGCATTATCAGCACTGTCAGGAGCCACAAAGACAATACGCAAGCCCGGGCATAACACCGCTTTCGCCCGTAATACATGCTTCAGCCGTACAATAGAAAAGCGAGGGCTATCAAAATACGATTCATCCGGCATAAAGCGCACGCTGGTACCGGTTTTTTTCTTGCCACAACGGTCAACCACCTGCAAGTCGGTTACCTTATAACCATCCTTGAAGCCGATGCGGTGCACCTGGCCATCTCGCCAGATTGTCACCTCCAATGCCTTGGACAAGGCATTGACAACCGAAACCCCAACACCGTGCAACCCACCAGAAAACTGGTAACTGTCGTTAGAGAACTTCCCTCCGGCATGCAGCTGGCCAAGGATTAACTCAACACCAGAAACGCCATGTTCCGGATGGATATCTGTTGGCATACCACGGCCGTCATCCTGTACTGTCATGGAGCCATCAGCATGCAATGTGACATCAATACGCGAGGCATGGCCAGCCAGAGCCTCATCCACCGAATTATCAATCACTTCCTGAGCCAGATGATTAGGACGCGTGGTATCCGTATACATGCCCGGACGTTTGCGCACCGGATCCAGTCCACTCAGAACTTCAATGGATGCGGCGGTGTATTGACCAGATGTTTTGCGGGTGTCAGACATGTTGACCTCTGTTAACGGTACGGCAGGCACGGAGTATACCCAGCCATCGGGTATCATTCACCCGCCGCTCAACGCAACCGGAAACGGTGGCTGACAAATGCCATAATGCGCGGCAAGAACTGTTGATAACTATCAAAACCATGAGAACCACCGGCCTGGTTCCATCCCGGACAAGCCCGATACAAATCAGCCGCGTAGCGATAATCCAGCGTCTCATCGGCCGTTTGCAACAGCAGCAACATATCCTCAGGATAGGCAATCTCAGTTACTTCCAATGCAACCAGCTGCTGGAGATATGACTCTGTCACTTCAAACGTCTCACCACTATGGTAGTGCTGATGAGGGCCAAGATAATGTCGGAACAACTGATGAGGCCTAACCGCAGGGTTAACCAGAATGGCTGGAATTTGATAGTTCTGTGCCAACCAGGTCGCATAGAATCCACCCAGAGAACTGCCAATAACAAACACATGTTCATGGCGCTGCTGCAGTTGCTGCAGTTGATCGGCGGCCTGTGCGATGGCTTCTGCCGGGGCAAAGTGCAATTCAGGTAATCGTAATGATGCTTCCAGGCCTTGCTGCCGAAAATAGGCCAGAGTTTCTTGCGCCTTCAGCGACTGTGGTGAACTAAGAAAACCATGTAAGTACAAGCATCCAATGCTATCGAGGGTAATCACGGTCAAGAACGTTCCTGAACAAGAAGGGGCGTCAGTATCCCTTAACCGAATAATCGACTTCAAACTCTATATGCTCAACCCGCTTGATATCGCTCTCGATACGGCCATCAGGCAACAGATCCAGCCAGCGAAACCCCGGACTCAATCGATCGATGGTAAATTCATCCGTCCCGGGGGCAAACTGGACACACGTCGAGGGTGTCGATAACAAGCGTAAATCACCCTCTATCTGATCACTTTCCTGATGCACATGCCCCCAGAGCAATCCCCGTACATTGGAGAAACGCGAGACAATCGCCATCAGATCCCCTGCGTTACGCAGACCGATGCTGTCAATCCAGCGACAATCCATAAAGACAGGGTGATGGTGAAAGCACACCAGCGTATGCAAATCAGGGGATTGCGTCAGGATCGCTTCCAGCCGGGCCAACTCGCTGTCAGCCAGCTCACCATACACCTGCCCGGATACGCTGCTGTCGAGCATAATCACTTGCCAGTGCGGTGTGCGCAGTATGCGATCTTGCAGTGTTGTACCAGCTGTGACAGTCGCCATTGCCGTGAGGTCGTCATGATTGCCGGGAATCCAGAAACTGGGTATTGCCAAAGGCGCGAGTTCAGCCTGTAAGCAGCGATAGGATTCAATGCTGCCATCCTGGGAAATATCCCCTGTGACTAGCATGGCATCAGCGTTCAGGTGTCCAGCACGAATAATGTCCAGAACACAGCGCAAGCTGTCCAGCGTATTCATGCCCAACAAGTGGCCGCTTCTCAGAGCACACAAATGGGTATCTGTAATCTGGATCAACCGGAAAGTTGATGCTCTATCAAAAAAGACCAAACGCCACTCCCATCAAATAACAGGCGATCCAACAACCGAGATTCCCTACACGCCGTCAGCTGGAGAATGACTTCCAGAACTCAAAGCCACTGACTGGTCAATATGTCCGAATTTCATACAATGTTCCAGCCAGTCAGCCAGAAAGCGGTTTAACTGCGTTTTTTCATCAGGCAGCCGCATCTGGTCATTCGGATAATCATATCGCCCCTCACCAACCCGCTCGTTCTGATAACCAATCACTTCCGCCATGCACACATCATGATACATACGAACCGTCATGACTGGCGGAGCAACCCAGCGCTTGGCCTCATCCATCTGAGACACTTTCAACATCGTGGTGTAGCGGTGATTTTCCTCGATTTTAACGGATATTCTGCTGGCAGGCTGCGAGCCATTACTCATGCTGTACGCATGTTCCACTCCTACAGTGTGATCTGTCACTAATTTTTGCAGCCGGGCATAGTTCGCTTGCCCCAAAGAAGACAAGACCGTGAGGTCAGGAATATAACGCTGTCGTATACGGTTGTTCATAATCACAATCAAGGTGATACAGTCGATAAAGCCAATACCCGGTTAGTACTGACTTAGCTCACTGTGATGAATTTTCATCCATTGCAGCGCGATAATAGTGGCCGCGTTGTCAATTTCTCCAGCTTCGAACGCCTGCCATGCGTCCTCAAAACTCATGGGCCGCAGCCGGATATCTTCATGTTCTTCTGGCAGTCCATGAATCCCTTCAACACCCCGACTGTCCAGTAATCCGCAAAAGAGATGCACCCGCTCACTGGTACCACCAGGAGAAGACCAGTAGCTGCAGATAGGCAACAATCGCTCAAACCGACAGCCGGCCTCTTCCATCGTCTCACGGGCAGCGACATCTTCCACCGACTCACCGGCTTCTACCATGCCCGCCACTAACTCGGTCAGCCAGGGCGTATTATCCGCACCGATGGCCCCTACGCGAAACTGCTCCGTGAAAACCAACACATCCCGTTGCGGGTCATATAACAGCACGCACACCACTTCGCCGCGTTCAAACAACTCCCGACTGAAAGTGTCGGTCCAGCCACCGGCGAATGTTTTGTGCCGCAACCATAACCGCTCAATACGGAAAAAGCCCTGATACGCCACTTCTTTATGCGTTAATTCCCAGTCCTTATGGCCAGGAGTCGATTTGTTATTATCCATGCTTGACCTGACTATATTACTCAACAAGAATACTTAAGCTTCGCGGGAGGCACGCACTGTTCTGAACGCATGCACAATGCCAAGACAGCCCATCAGTTTTTTTCTGATAGACTCAATGGCAGTCTATTTTCCAGGATTCAGCAAAGGTTTTGTCATGAAAAAACTGCTTTCCATCTCAACCCTGGTACTTGTATCCAGTATCGCTACCGCGAGTGACCTTAGCACCATTTACCGCCAAGCGGCCAGCAACGACGCTGAAATCGCCGCTGCCAGAACAGAGCGGGAAGCAAATGGCTACAATGTGACGATTGCTCGTGGTGCCATTTTGCCACAAGCCCAGGCCAGCTATAGCTATACCCATTATGATGTCGAAGCTGAGAGTGCCAGCATCATCAGTATCATTAATAACAATGACTACTCGGTATCAACCAGCACCGCCGATTATGAACTGGGCGCGCTGCAGCTATCCGCCTCCCAAACCCTGTTCAATCTCAACAGCTGGTACACCTATCAAGCTGCCAAAACCATAGACAGTAGCTACGAATCCCAACTGCAACTGGCGGAACAACAGTTGCTGCTCCGTACGGCACAGGCCTATTTCAATATATTGCGGGCAGCAGATAATCTCGAAACAGCCAAAGCAGAAGAACGTGCCGTCAAACGCTCACTGGAACAAACCCAGCAACGCTTTGATGTTGGCCTGATTGCCATTACCGATGTCCATGAAGCACAGGCGATTTATGACCTCACCTATGTCAACTTGCTGAGCCTGCAAGCCGCCCTGGATATCAGTTATGAGGCATTGGAAGTCCTGACCGGCCAACGCTACGATCAGGTTGCCAGCCTGCAGGATGACATCAGCATGCAAATGCCAGCCCCGGCAGATGTTTCCAGCTGGGTTGAATCCGGCCTGGAAAAATACGCGGGCATCCGTATGGCGATTGCGCAAAAAGAAGGGGTTCGCCTGCAACGTAACGCAACCCGCTCCAACCGTTTGCCAACCGTCGACCTCAGTGCCAGTTACACCATCTCGGACGTGGCACCCACTTACACCACCGATCCAACCGACTCAACCGTTGGCACCATTGGCCTGACCGTATCCATGCCGCTGTTTACCGGTGGTTCTCTGTACGCACAAAGCAAACAGTCGGCCAGCAATCTGGCAACCGCTGATTATCAGCTCGAGCAGCAACGTCGCGGTGTAAAACAGAATATCCGCAGCCTGTTTCGTCAGCTGCAGACCAGCGTGCAAAATATCGATGCCCGCAAACAATCCATTACCTCGGCTGAAAGTGCTCTGAAAGCCACAGAAACTGGCTACCAGGTAGGAACCCGTAATATCGTTGAAGTGCTGGATGCCCAAAAGAACCTGTTCAGCGCCCAACGCGACTACGCCAATGCCCGCTACGACTACATTATCAACCTGCTTAACCTGAAATTTTATGCCGGTACTCTGAGCGAACAGGATATCGATGTATTAAACAGCTGGCTGGAGAGCTAGCTCTGACAGGGCAAACGGGTCATACCGGTTCCTGTCATCCATATCCATAGCAGACAGACAATAAAAAGCCGGAACAACTTTCCGGCTTTTTATTGTCTGTCTTTTTTATCGTCGCACAGTAATCAGGACTTTTTCTGCGGCCGCTGCCAACCATCGATATTGCGCTGCTTGCCCCGTGCAATCGCCAATTGCTGATCAGTCACTTCCCTGACAATCACAGACCCGGCACCAATCGTGGTGTTGGCACCGATCTCGACCGGTGCCACCAGGGCTGAATTGGAACCGATAAAGGCATTATCCCCGATACGCGTCGTTGCCTTGTTCACCCCATCGTAATTACAGGTAATGGTACCAGCACCGATATTCACACCGACGCCAACATCGGCATTACCGATATAACTGAGATGGTTGACCTTGGAGCCGGCTCCGATACGTGATTTTTTTACTTCGCAAAAATTGCCAACCTTGGCACCGTCGGCCAGCTCCGCCCCCGGCCGTAACCGGGCATAAGGACCAATGGCACATGTCTGCGCCACGGCCGCGTCATCGAGATGACAATAGGCCTCAACCTGGGTTGAGGCCGCCAACTGGCTGTTTCGTATCACACAATAAGGACCAATACTGACGCCGTCTCCCAGCACGACATCACCTTCAAAAATACACCCCACATCAATCGACACATCCTGGCCCACCGTCAGTGAACCCCGAATATCCAACCGTGCCGGGTCGGCCAGCGCCACCCCGAGCCGCATCAGCTCATCCGCTTGCTGTCGCTGAAACACCCGTTCGAGACCGGCCAGCTGCAAGCGATCATTCACCCCCTGCACCTCGTGCTCATACTGGGGATGAATCGCCCGTACCGCCGTACCTTCCGCCACCGCCAGCGCAACAATATCCGTTAGATAATACTCACCCTGCACATTGCTATCTGACAAGAGCGGCAACCAACGCTTCAGATGACTGGCTGCCACCGCCAGAATACCGGTATTCACTTCCCGGATAGTCCGTTGCTCTTGCGTCGCATCCTTGTGTTCGACAATCGCCTGAATATTGCCACTGTCATCCCGTACGATACGGCCATAACCCGTCGCATCCGCCAGCTCGATCGTCAGCAATGCCAACCCGCCGGTTTGTTCGGCCGATGCATGAGTCTCCGCCAACAGAGCAGACAAGGTTGATGTGCTAATCAGCGGCACATCGCCATACAGCACCAGTACGATAGCGTCATCCGGCACTTCAGGCATCGCCTGGGCAACCGCATGGCCGGTACCTTGCTGCTGTGATTGCATGACCCAGCAAACATCTTGTGTCATCGCGGCCTGTACCTGTTCTGCCCCATGACCAATCACCACATACTGACGCGCACCGGCCAGTTGACTGGCACTGTCGAGCACATGCTGCAACATCGGCTTGCCAGCCAGCGGGTGTAACACTTTGGGTAAATCGGATTTCATCCGAGAACCCTTGCCTGCGGCCAGGGTAACAATTGCTAGCGGGAGATCGATCGAAGAAGAGGGCTGAGACATGATGAGTGCTCGCTTACCGGGTGGCTACCTGAATTAAGCATCATTCTAGCAGGTTGTTGCAGCGCGCTTCCAAAACGCAGTTGGCTGAATATCAAACCCGCCGCCTCAAGCAAGGGTCATCCACGCAGGGAATTGCCGGGTCTGCGCCATAAGCCCAAACCCGGGGTAAAACAACGATCAGCCATGATTATTCATGGTGGTGATCGGGTTCATGATGATGGTGGTGATCACTCGCTTCGTCTTCCGGATCATCCGGGCCCGGCGACGCCTTGTCGATCTCGGTTTCCCACTCCAGAACACCGGCCTTATCCATTGCAACCGCTTCCAGACAAGTCCTGGCGCGGTGTGCCATATCCATCAAGAGTGCAGGATAGGCATCGCTGGCAATCTCGACTTGCAGCCCCATCGGATCCAGTTCACCACGACCGACCGTAATGCCTTCAACAATACGATCCACCAAGGCCGGTGAGAATTCCGGTTCACTGAAGACGCAGACCACCTCACCACTCATTAACTGTGAACGCATGGTCTGCAAGGTGCGGATACCCGGCTTCTGTTCCGGGCTAAGGGTGAAATAACCCACCTGGTTCAAGCCCAGTGCCGCGACCCAATGGTCGTAGGCGCGGTGAAAAACAAAAAAGCCACGCTGCCGCACAGGGGCCAACAGGGTTCGGCTTTCGTCCACCGCCAGATCGACGGCTGCGGCAAAGGTTGCCGAATCTCGCCCGACCTGCTCTGCCAGCTGCTGCTGCGCCAACTTCATAACGCTGGGCGACAGCCACCAGTGAGGGTCCTGGATCGGGCTGTCTTGCCCCAGTTCCGCCACGTTGATCCATATTTTGTCGGGCCAGCGGTTGGCAAAGCCTTTCAGGTACGGCTCAGTCACCGGCCCGGCCCACAGAATAATGTCAGCATTCTGGATCAGGTCGATATCCGAAGGGCGCAGGGCAAAATCATGGGGTGTCATCCCCGGAGGCACCAGCACATTCAGCCGCTCTGCCGGAACGACAGAAGCCGCGACCAGCGCCAGCGGGTGCACACTGGCCAACACGGATGGCATCCGGCTTTCGGATGTAAGGGCATCGTCCATATCTGCAGCGGCAAACGCTGGTGTGGAGGCGCCAAGAAGTACCAATAACAGTAAAAATATCACTTTGTTCATTGTGTCTCGTTCAGTCTTTCGTAATATTGCAACATTATAACCTAAGGTTGACCTTCCATGAGTCAGAATGTGTACCAACCCCACAATCATTCGCATTGTGTCGCCAATGCGCTGAGCCAGGCCCAATCCTTGTGCCATGACAAGGGAGCACGCCTGACCAAAGTCCGCCAACGGGTGCTGGAACTGATCTGGCAAAGCCATAAGCCGGTTGGTGCCTATGAACTGCTGCCAGCCCTAGCCAATGATGGCTTCAACTCTGCACCTCCGACGGTGTACCGGGCGCTGGATTTCTTGCTCGATCTGGGACTGGTACACCGGCTGCATTCATTAAATGCCTATGTAGGCTGTAATCATCCGGGAGCCAATCACCCAGTGTGCTTTTTTATCTGTGAACACTGTGGCCAGGCCCAGGAGCTGCCCAACGACAAGCTGAATGCATTAACCCGACAAGTCGAACAGGTGCTGGGAGTGCAGGTGCACCACCAGTTGACCGAACTGACCGGCTTATGCCCGAGCTGTCAGCCAGCATCTGGGGAAACCACGGCCAATGATCATGCCTGATCGTCCTCTGCTATTAAAAGCGACTGGTTTGAATCTCAAGCGTCGTCATAAACAGGTGCTGACGGATATTTCCCTGGAGCTGCACGCCGGCGAGATTCTGACCCTGATCGGCCCTAATGGCTGTGGTAAATCGACCCTGATCCGTATTTTACTGGGGCTGGAGAAGGTCGACTCCGGCTCCGTTTGGCGTCGCAAGCCGCTGACGATTGGTTATATGCCACAGCATCTGCAACTGGAACCAAGGTTGCCTCTCACCGTACTCGGTTTTCTGCGTCTGGCTCGCAGTGCACAGGACAGTGCCATTCATGGCTGGCTCAATCGCCTGGGTATTCAGCTCCTAGTCAATCAGGATATCCAGGACTTGTCCGGTGGCGAATGGCAGCGCGTCTTGCTGGCCCGGGCCCTGCTGCTGAAACCCGACCTGTTGGTACTGGATGAGCCTGTGCAAGGGGTCGACGTCCAGGGGCAGCATGAGCTCTACCGGCTGATCCCAACATTGCGTGACGAACTCGGCTGTGGGGTGCTGATGATTTCCCACGATTTGCATCTGGTCATGGCAGCGACGGATGAAGTGATCTGTATGAATGGCCATATTTGTTGTTCCGGCCATCCCGACCTGGTCTCCGTCAGTGATGCTTACCAACAACTGTTTGGCCAACGTACGGCGCCAATCGCTCACTACACCCATCACCATGACCACCAGCATTGCCTCGTTGGCCATACCGATGACGACCCAACAGCGGAAACCCGCCAGCCATGAATGCACTGATGATATCTTACTGGTGGTTAATGCCATTACTCAGCGGCTTGTTGCTCTCCTGCGTCACCGGGCCTCTGGGCAGCTTTGTTGTATGGCGACGCATGGCGTTTTTCGGCGACACCCTGGCCCATGGCGCGCTGCTAGGCATTACCCTGGGTGTGATTTCCGATATCAACCCGACCCTGGCCTTGCTGCTCAGCTCGGTGATACTGGCCTTGTTACTGTATCCGATGCAACGTATTGCCTCTCTGTCTTCGGATACGTTACTGGGGATTATTTCGCACAGCATGCTGGCCGTTGGACTCGTCGTTCTGAGTCTGGCCCATGATGTGCGAGTGGATCTGATGGGTTATTTGTTTGGTGATCTACTGGCTGTCACCAGCACCGATACACTGATGGTAGCGATAGCGGCTGTAATCTGTATCGGCCTGATTATCTGGCAATGGCGCGGCTTGCTGGCAACGACTGTCAGCCCGGAGCTGGCCGCTATTGATGGCTACCCGGTGGCTCGACTGCAATTATTACTGATTCTGATGCTGGCGCTGGTGATTGCCCTGGCCATGAAAATTGTTGGCATTCTGCTGGTCAGCGCCATGCTGATTATCCCGCCAGCAGCAGCTCGCAGTTTATCCCGCACCCCTGAGCAGATGGCCCTGTTCGCCAGTCTGATCGGGTTGGTATCGGTACTGATGGGCATGTCGGCCTCGTTCTGGTGGGACACCCCCGCTGGCCCCAGTGTTGTCGTCGCGGCCACCCTGCTGTTTGTTGCCAGCACCGCCGTTAACCGGCGGTGAGGTTCTTTTCGTATCGTACTGTAACGTACTGTACCGGGCCAATATCCGCCATTTTGTTATCTATCAACAATAGCCGTCAAAATCGGGATTAAGCGGTCAGGCCGGAATGGCGGTTCGATATAACCACGAAACTGCCAATCCGCATCGACCAGCATCAGGTTGGCCGAATGATCCATCAGATACGGCGCATCACCACGATCAACCCTGGCATAAAATCCGTTGATTTCCTGCGCCAGCAATGACAAGGCCTGGGGATTACCCGTCAGCCCTACAAACGCTGGATTAAAATATTGCAGGTAAGGTGCCAGACTGGCCGGCCGGTCGCGCTGAGGATCTACCGACACGAAGACCACTTCCAGATGCTGAAGCGTCTCGTCAGGCAATGCCTTCCACACCCGATTCAGGTCCGCCAATGTGGTCGGGCAAATATCCGGACAGAACGTATAGCCAAAAAACACCAGCTTCCAGCCAGAAGAGAAACTGCGTTGATCACGCCGCTCACCATGCTGGTCAATAAATTCGAAGTCTGAAACTGGACTGCCGCTCTGGAATAACATCATGCCACTGGTAGAACCCAATCGAGTAGCAGGGTCGGTCAGACGAGCTGCCAATGTGCCCACTACAGCCGATACAGCCAACACCACGAAGAGTAAGATAGCGCCGAGACGAGACGCTGAAGACACCCGGTTGTTCATTGTCATTCTCCTGTTTCTGAGTATTGAGTATATCAGTCATGTCATTGACACCTGCTGCCCCTGCGACTGGCTGGGCCGCGACACAAGGTCGCATTCTGACCATTGCCTGGCCAGTTATGTTAAGCAATATCACCGTCCCGTTACTGGGACTGGTCGACAGTGCCATTCTGGGGCATCTACCTGATGCAGCGTATCTTGGTGCGGTGTCGATTGGCGCTCAACTTTTTACACTGCTGTGCTGGAGCTTCGGTTTTCTGCGCATGGGCACAACAGCCCTGACAGCTCGCAGTCGCTCGGCCACAGAGCAGGTTGATGTGTTGGGGCATGCATTCTGGCTGGCCATCCCCCTGAGTGCCATTATTGGCCTGTGTGGCTGGTTGCTGTTACCTCTGGTGATTCCCTGGATGGGAGCCACTCCTGCCGTATCAGATGGCGCCCAGCTGTACCTCAGTATTCGGGTGATCTCGGTACCGGCTGTTTTTGCTCAATACGCTCTGCTGGGCTGGTTTATTGGTCGAGGCCAGACCCGCGTACCACTGATCATCATGACCATCACCAATCTGGCCAACGGCGGTCTCGACGCCCTGTTTGTCTATGGTATGGATATGACCACCGACGGCGTGGCTTTCGGTAGCGTGATGGCTGATTATATCGGTCTTGCCACTGGTCTCTGGTTTGTTTTGCGACAAACAAACAGTGCCGATCAACCCCTGCTCCTCCGGGCCAAACAGTATTGGCTCCAGCGCCCTTCCTGGCAGCAACTGCAACCCATGATCCGCATCAACCACCAGCTGTTTGTCCGTACCTTGACCCTATTATTGCTGTTTGCATTTTTTAACGCCCAGGGGGCACGTCAGGGAGAGCTGATTCTGGCGGCCAACAGCCTGATCATCACCTTACTGATGCTGATTTCCAATGCCCTCGATGGCATCGCTCACGCCGCGGAAAGCCTGACCGGGCAAACCCTGGCACAAGCGTCTGCCAGCCAAACCACACACAAGTCGCCCCCACCCACTCAGACGCAGCAGGATCAGTCTGCCAATGTTCGTCGTATCATTCTGATTACTGGCGTCAATTCCGTATTACTCGCCGTATTGCTGAGCCTGCTTTTTGCCGCAGCAGGCAGCTGGTTATGGCCACTGCTCACTGATAATACGGCACTGCTGCCTCTGCTGGACGAGTATCAAATCTGGCTGGTCGGATTACCCCTGGCAGGCTTCTGGAGTTACTGGCTGGATGGTTTGTGTATCGGTGCCGGGGCCACTCATACCATGCGTAATGCCATGTTGGCTGCAGCCTTGCTGGTCTTTATGCCGCTCTGGTGGCTGACCACGGATCTGGGTAATACCGGCTTGTGGCTAAGTTTTTACGCCTTTCTGTTGGCCCGGGCGGTATTTGTGACCCGGTTCGCAATTCAGCTCTATCGCCAACCTGTCTCTTTCGCACCGGCCCACTAATCGACTGGCCAGTTTGCCAATCTTGGCTATACTTTTTTTATCAGCTCAATTTGAAATCAGTAAGTAATTGATTTTATTGATATAAAAAGAATCAGAGGTGAAAATGACACCCATGGCCCACCGCCTGCGAGAACAGCACAACCACCTGCCTGCATCGGAACTGGAAATGCGTATTACTGCCAACCTCAATAATCTGAGCCGTATTGTCCACCTCGCCAGCGAGGCCGCTGTCAGCCAACTATCCCAATACAGTATGGCTTACTGTGTTTACCAGCGCCTGATTCAGGACCAGCTTGAGCAACGGGCGCCACGTCTGTATCAGCGTATCGAACACAACTTGCCCTACCTGGATCGCTCGCTCCCGGCAAACACCTCTGCCAATATGGTCTCACTATGCCACGCCTATTTTACCCTGAGGATGCTGGAAGCCTGCAGCGATGCGTTTATTCATCACCATGGCCGGCCCTTGCTGGATCATGACCCGTCAACCGCCAATATTGTGATTCATACGCTACTGGGGGACGATGCGCTCCGGATTGACGCACAAGTCGATGCATTGACCTACTGCCCGGATCAGTTGGTGCGCCAATATCCCGCGATCGCCACAACCCGCTCAACCATCACCCGCATCTGCCAACCCTGGCCTTGTCTGTCGGCCAAACTAGGTACCCCGAGCCAGTTACTCTAGCGCGGGTGGCTTATCGCACGGGCTGCCATGAGCTGCAATCGCTCAACAATAAATTTCTGTAACGCCTGAATTCTGCCACTCCCACGCATATCCTTGTGGTACACGAACCACATATACGACGGCTCCATTACAACGCCAAAGTCGACCTGCTGCAGTGACGCATCACGGCTGCCTATCCGTTGCAAAGCCCCTACCGGGCCAATGCCCATCCCTGCCGACACCGCAGAGTGAATATCGGTAAAGCTGTTGCTCTCAAACACAATTTGCCGGCTATCCAGGGCTGCCAACAATTGCCGAATACCGGGAATATGCCGCTTGTTACCCGATGGCAACACCCATTGATGACGATTCACATCAACCAGCGAGGCCGGCATGCCATAACGCTGGATATAACGGTCGGCGGCGTAGAATTCCATCTCAACCGGTAACAGTTTCCGTGCAATCAAATCCGGCTCTTGTGGCTGCTGCCCCATCCGGATCGCCACATGCACATCACCACTGGCCAGCGACATCTTATCGTCCGTTGCCACCAGCTGAACCCGGGTTTGTGGATACTGCTCGCGAAAGTCATGCAACAAGGGGGCAAAAAACAACGAAAAATCCGACACCGTTGAAATCCGCAACGTCCCTGGTGGCGATGCATCAAACGCCGTCAGACTCGTCTGCAGTCGCAGCATTTCATCAGCAACCGGTTGCATACGTTCCCGCATCAGTTGCCCTGCATCGGTGAGTCGATAACCTCGCTGATGGCGGATAAACAGCTTTACCCCTAACTGCTGTTCCAGGCGTGAGAGGCGGCGCAGCACGGTCGAGTGATTCACCCCCAGTTGCTCCGCGGTTTGACTCAACGTCCCGACTTCCGCCACTCGATACGCAACGTATAAATCGTCCCAACTGAAGCTATCTTTTTGCACAGCTTATTACTCCCATCCCTTTAGTTCTGTGCATTTTTGCACAATAGTTGTCGAGTAATCGCTCTGTTTGGCGTATTCAATTGTACGTAATGTATAGCGTTATCATTTACCTTGAAAATGGCGACATCAGCACTCCCTGATGCAGTGCCGAATCAACCCGAGCTGAACAGAGAACCTGCCATGATCCTAAATACCCCGAATCGCTACGGACTGGTTGCCATTGTCCTGCACTGGCTGATGGCGCTGGGAGTGATTGGCATGTTCGGGCTTGGCCTTTATATGGTTGAGCTGACCTATTACGACAACTGGTATCACGGCTCACTGGAATTCCATAAAGCCGTGGGCGTGCTGTTGGCGCTGGTCTTTCTTGCCCGCCTGATCTGGCGTCAGTTCAACACCGTCCCCACCGGTCTGGCGGACAAGGCCATTGCAAACAAAGCCGCCCATTGGATGCACTTGGGTTTGTATCTGGTGATGGCGGCGCTGTTTGTCAGCGGCTACCTGATTTCGACCGCCGATGGCCGGGCGGTGGACGTTTTTGGTCTGTTTTCTGTGCCCGCCACCCTCACAGACCGCGGCAGCCAGGAAGAAATTGCCGGACAGATTCATGAGCTGCTGGCGTGGTCACTGGCCGGCATGGTGGCGCTGCATGCCCTTGCAGCCCTGAAACATCATGTCATCAACAAGGACAACACCCTGAAACGCATGCTGCGGCCATAAGACCGACAGCATCCATACACGCGATTGAATACACCATTTAATGAACGACTGACGATCCCCGGATCAAGGACCCCACTATGAAAAAACTGCTTATTGCTCTGTCCGTATCTGCCGCGGCCATGACCGCTACCGTCGCCAACGCGGCGGAGTACATTGTGGATACCAAGGGTGCCCATGCCTCCATCCAGTTCAAGGTCAAACACCTGGGTTACAGCTGGCTGACCGGCCGCTTTAATACCTTTGAAGGCAACTTCGACTGGGACAAAACCAAACCGGCGAATACCGAGATCGAAATCAAGATTGATACCGCCTCAATCGACTCCAACCATGCCGAGCGTGACAAACACCTGCGCAGCAAAGACTTCCTGTCTACCGACCAGTACCCCACGGCGTCGTTCAAAAGCACCGGTTATAAACCAACAGGGGCTGGCACTGGCGAACTGAGCGGTGATTTTAATTTCCATGGCGTCACCAAAAGCATTACCTTTCCAGTCAGCCAGGTTGGTGAAGGTGATGATCCATGGGGTGGCTACCGTGCCGGCTTCAGTGGCTCAACCACGATCATGCTGAAGGACTACAAAATGGATGGCCCGCTGGGGAATCTGCCCGTCGATCTGGAGCTGTATATCGAAGGTATTCGTCAGTAAGGCAACGGGATACCGGCTCCTGTTGCAGGAGCCGGTATCTGTTTTAGCGCAACCGCTCCGCCAGGGTTTTGGCCAATTCCTGTTGCAACTGGTCGGCCACAGCACTCGCAGCCCCCTGCCAGGCCTTGGTTTCCAGCCCGGATACACCTCGCGCTGTGTCACTGAATGACGACAACACCCGGCTCTGACTATCCGCAATGGTGATACGCGCCTGCACAAAGGCATAAAAACGGCCGCCCTGCTGTCGCGAACTGCGTTCAGCACTGACCGCAAAAACCAGATCGGTATTACCCTGGGTCTGTACCCGCAAGCCCTGTGATGCCAGCGTTTCGATCAGTTCACCCTGCATCAGGCGGGCATCGTCATTGTCAAAGGATATCCGTACCGTCAACTGATCCAGCAAGCTATAAACCCGTTGCTGCAAGGCTTGATGCTCTGCAGACAGTGCCGGGATCTGATGCTGGACACTGACCAGCCCGAGTTTGTCAGCAAAGGCCTGGCGCTCGGCTATCAGCCCCAATACCGGCAACATCACACGCAGCTGCTGCAAGGTATCGCCTTGCGGCGCAACATCGGTGTACTGGTCCAGCTGCTGTTCTATTTCCGACATCTGCTGGCGCAAGCGGGCTGCTGCCGCGGTGCGATCCAGTTCTGCCAACGCGTAAGCATAACCGCCCGCGACGGAGGCATCGGTAATCGTTACCTCGTCCAGCTGTACCTCAGCCACCTGACTGCGGGCGTATTGACTGACATTACGCTGCACCCGGGTTTCCTTGTCGCTGCCTGATGTTTCTGTCACCGTCGACGAAAAATCACCGCTGATTGTCACCCGTAACTGGCTGACCAGATCAACCCGCGCCAGCTCGCTGGCACGCTTGATGGCACTGACCGGGTCGCCATACACCTCGATACTGCCAACCCCGTACGCCATCCCGGCAGCAGAAGGTGGCGTCAGTGCCCAGTCCGGCATGCCGTCTGGCCGCTGGCCGGTGCTGGTCTCCGCCAGGCTGTCTGTTGTTTGCCTGGGCGTGGAGGCACACGCCACCAGCAGCAGACAACAGCTTGCCGCCGCCAGGTTTTTGAACATCGAGAGGCGTGTTTGATTAGTCATGAATTACAGCCCGAATGACGACTTTTTCTGATATTTCTGAATCTTCTTCTGACCATTCCAGACCTCGATATTGGACTCCATATCGATCAGTTTCAGATCCACCTGATAAAAAGTGACACGCTCTTTATCGGCCTGGTCCACGATCGAATTCAGCGTCCCGGACAGCGCATAATCCGCGGCTTTTTCTTGCCCTTGCGACTTGGCGTCCTTGGCATTCAGCTCCTGATCCGAACGTTCATCCCGTACCGATTCACGCTCTTCGCCACTCGCCACAAAACTGGCTTTACCGGAGCGGATAATGCTGCGCTTGATGTCGTTGATAAAGGTATCGACGGCAATATGCTCGTGGGATTTATTGCTGATACGCTGGATAATCACCGTCGGGTTGCGACCATGATCCATTTCAAATTCGGTCGCCCAGGGGAACGACACCATGTCGGTCACCATTTCTTCGGCCACCAGGCGAGAGTCGGTCGCATTCCAGCGATCACTCAAGGCGATCTCTTCGTTGCTGTCGACCCGCTTGACTTCGGTACTACCACAACCACTCACTGCAGCCGTGGCAAGTACCACACAACCGAGTAACACCGTCCGTGGTGATGTGATCAACGGGGACGTGCGAAATCTACTAAACATGGTCATCCTCTCCCTTTTCGACAACTATTTGCCGGTCTGAATTGATCATCGGCGCACTGCCAATCATAACAGGCGCCGATTATTTGCTTGTTGATATATTCCCCAGCGACCGTACCTGCCACAAGGCAATCTCGCCCGCCTGTAATGTCATCCGGGTTTGATGACGGTCGACCACTCCAGGTTCCAGTGTCGACGTCAGTGTCAGTTCATTATCGCCAGCGGGCAGCATCACCCGGCGGATACGAATATCGTTGGGCAACAGCAACCAGCTGCGGGTTTCCGCGGCTTCGGTTAATTGCGCGGCCATTTTGCCAATAAACGACACCAGCCCCTGTGAATCCACACTGTCACCCACCGCCTGGGCCGAGACGGCTTTCAAGGCTGAGCGCGCCAGTGCTTGCTGGATGTCTGCCGAAGAGTGCAGCAAGCGTTGCTGCAGTGCCAGCTGGGCTGGACTGGCCGCCTTGTCCATCACCAACGACTGCTCCTGACCGGAAGTGTTCACCGTCAAGGTAGAGCCTCCCAATGGCGTGATACGTCGATAGTAAGGCACAGTTACCCGTAACGAAGAACCAATCGCCTTGTCGAGACCGAGGCTTTCCAGCTGTTGCCAGGCCGGCCCGAGCAATATGGTCTTGGTAAACGGGCTAAAGCTGAAACCATACTGCGTGCCATCCAGATACGCCGTCAGGATGTTGTAAACACCCTTGTCGGAGTAGAGCAAATAGAACCAGGCCCAGGCATCCGAGTCATTGGCCAACAAATAGGGCTGCAGCTTGAGTGAACGGGTATACGGGTCGGCCCACATATTGACGTTGAGTTCTTCCAGCTCCGGGGCCAGCCCTTTGTGTTCAATCACAACCACCTGCGCCTGCTGCGGATCAAACTGCTCCAGCTGCTGACGCTGGGCCGAGGTCAGCTTGTCCTGTTTCAGGCGCGCCAGTTCGGAATCGTAGCCACCAGCCAGGGCCATCATCCGGGCACTATCCAGCCAGGCTTGCTGAGCCATGCCGTTACCCAGCCGATATTGTTTGGCGTAGCCCTGCTCATAGGTTTCCGCGGCACGCTGGTAGCTGATACGGGCGTCATCGTACTCGCGATTCATTTCAAAACTGAGGCCGGTGAGGTAATGCGCCAACGCATCATCTCGATACGTGAGGTTATCTTCGTTGATCACACTGCCGGATAACGCACTGAATACGTCGTTCAGCAGCGCGAGCGTACCGCTGTCCTGTTCGGCTTGCTCGGCGTAACTGCCCTGCTGGTCTCGCATATCATTCAGTTTGAGAATCAAGCGCCGCGCTTCAACCCGGGCACCATCCAGGGCATCCAGGCGTTCATTACGACCTTCCTGCCCAGCGGCCAACGCCAGATAGTTCAGTGCCTTGAAATAATTGATCAACAGTTTTTCGTGGGGTTGGCCAGCGTAGTCCGCCTGCCGGGCATTACTGAACATTGCCAGTGTGCTGTTTACCAGACTGGTGGTTTCCAGCTGTTCACTGATACGTTCAGCCTGTTCGAAGGCCTGATTGCTGCCGCGATAATCGGCATTCAGGTGGCGGATCACGCCAAGTTCGAGGTAATAGAGCAAGCGGTCACTGCCGCCAGGAGAAAGCGCCTGCTTGAGCTGCGCTTCTGACGCAGCAAAATTGCCTTGCTTGACGTCTTCCAATACTGCGCCCAGACCGGCCCCATACGTGGCGCAGCCTTGCAGCAACAGCAAGAATAATATCGGCAATATATTGCGCACCTGCCACTTGATCACAACAAACGACTCCGTGTTGGAAGATGGCCAGTCTAACCATCCCGATCGCCGTGACCAAGTTTAAAATGCGTTTCCTTACGTATACACACAGACCCGAGGCTCATTACCAGCTCCCGGGTACAGAACTCAGGGGTCAGGGGTCAGGGGTCAGACCGATAATTTTGAGCGGCTGCTCTTCATCATCCAGCAGTGCCTTGCCATCCAGCGGCGAGACCCGGGTGGTCAGCTCGGTCGCCAGGTTGTTCTGTTCATCTTCCAGCACCTGTTCCGAAGTGGTTTGGGTATAGCCACAGCTGACACATTCGCGGACTTCTTCGCCGGCTTCATTGGTGAACATCACCAGCCGGTCCATTTCAGCACATTTGGGGCATACCGCCCCGGCAATAAAGCGGCGTGGACGTCGAATTGCAGTCATCAGGCAATCTCTTCTTCAGTAGCGGATTGTGACAGGTCGATACCACAGTGACGCAGCAAGGGTTCAACCGATGGCGCCCGGCCCCGGAAGTTCTCGAACAACTGCGCCGCTGTGCGGCTGCCGCCCTGGCTGAGAATTTCATCAAGAAAACTCAAGCCGGTGTGTTTATTAAAGATCCCTTCTTCTTCGAAGCGGGAAAAGGCGTCGGCACTTAATACTTCCGCCCATTTGTAGGAGTAATACCCGGCAGCATAACCACCGGCAAAAATATGGGTAAAGCCATGCTGGAAACGACTGAACGGCACGGTTGGTACCACGGTAACCTGGCGACGCACATCGTCCAGTAACGCCTGGACATCGGCACCCTGCTCACGAAATTCGTGGTGCAAACGGAAATCAAACAAGGCAAATTCAATTTGCCGCATGGTGCCCATGGCGCTCTGGAAGTTTTTGGCAGCCAATAATTTATCGAGCAATGCTTTTGGCAACGGCTCACCGGTTTGATAGTGTCCGGAAATAAACGCCAGCGCCTCTGGCTCGTAACACCAGTTCTCCAGAAACTGGCTCGGCAGCTCCACGGCATCCCAGGCAACCCCGGAAATACCACTCACCGCCGCCACATCCATACGCGTCAGCATATGGTGCAAGCCATGACCAAATTCGTGGAACAGCGTGGTCAGTTCATCATGGGTCAACAACGCCGGTTGCTCGCCCACTGGCGGAGTGAAGTTACACACCAGATACGCCACCGGCAATTGCAGCCCGGTACTGGTATGACGCCGGGTACGGCAGACATCCATCCAGGCACCGCCGCGTTTTTTCGCCCGGGCGTACAGATCCAGATAAAAAGACGCCAGATGCTGGCCGTCTTTGTGAATCTCAAAAAAGCGGACATCCGGGTGGTAACGGTCAAACGTCTGCTGTTCCACAAACTCCAGCTCGAACAGCCGGGAGACGGTTTCAAACATGCCTTTGATGACGGTATCAACCGGCAGATAAGGACGAATATCTTCCTGCGACAAGGCATAACGCTGCTGCCGCAGTTTCTCGGCGTAGTAGCCAACATCCCAGGGTTGCAAGTCATCGGCGCCGTATTCTTCCAGCGCAAACTGCTTCAGCTCGGCAATTTCACGCTCCGCCTGAGGCTTGGCTTTTTGCGCCAGATCGTTCAGGAATTCCAGCACCTGATCCGGAGTGTCAGCCATTTTGCTGGCCAGCGACAACGCCGCGTAGCTTTCATAACCCAATAATTGGGCCTGCTCATAACGCAGTTGCAGGATTTCCAGCATCAGGGCGGAGTTATCAAACTCACCCGCATTTGGGCCCACATCGGACGCCCGCGTGACGTTGGCGGTGTACACCTCACGGCGCAACTCACGATTGTCGGCGTAGGTCAACACCGGGTAAAACGAAGGAAAATCCAGTGTGATCAGATAACCTTCCAGTTCTTTCTGCTGCGCCAGTTGCGCCAGCAATGACTTGGCACTATCCGGCAGCCCGGCCAGCTCAGCCTCATCCGTAATCTGTTTATGCCAGGCGTGGGTGGCATCCAGAACGTTCTCGCTGAACTTGCTGGTGATTTCCGACAAGCGCTGGCTGATAGCACCAAAACGCTGTTTTTTCTCGGCGGGCAAATCGACACCCGCCAGGTGAAAATCCCGCAATTCGTTATTGATGGTGGTTTGCTGCTGGACACTCAAGGTGGCAAATTCGTCCGACGCTTGCAACGCTTTGTAGGCATTACACAGTTCTGCATTCTGGCCGACTTCGGTGCTGTACTGACTCAATAATGGCAGGCAGGCGTTATAGGCTTCCCGCAGTTCATCCGAGTTATTCACGCCATTCAAATGACCCACCGGCGACCAGGCCTTGCTCAGTTCGTCATCCCACTGCTCCAGTGGTGCCACCAGGGTGTCCCAACCGGGGGTTTCACCCGATGTCTTGAGGTCGGCCAGCAATTGCGCCATGCGCTCACGATTGCGGTTCAGCAGGAATTCAATAGCAGGCTGTACATGCTCAGGCTGAATCGCCGAAAACGCAGGCAACAGCGAATCTTCAAGCAAAGGATTGGTCATGAATAGTCATCCGTAATCGAGAGGGCAATACACAGAGTATTTGGGGCAAGTAGCCACAATTCAAGCAGAATCCTGTAACGATATATTTTGACTATGAAGACAATCGCCCCGCAACCACGTCAAGCGACGCTGGCCGCAGGGCAATGACCGCTCAGGCATCCATTGATGGATAGTCGGTATAACCCTCTGCCCCCGAGGTGTAAAAAGTGTCCGGATTCGGTGTATTCAGTGCCGCACCGGCTTTGACCCGAGCTGGTAAATCCGGGTTGGCCAGCAAACCGGTACCAAAGGCCACGGCATCGGCGTGACGGGCACTGAGGGCTGCCGCCGCTTCTTCCGGGCTGTAGCCCATATTGACGATCAAGGAGCCGTTGTAATACTCACGAGCCACGGGCACGACGTCGGCGCTTTGAATACCAAAAAAATCCGCCCGCATAACGTGTAAATACGCCAGCTGGTAGCGGTTCAGCCCAGTCGCCAGATATTGCATCCAGCCCAGCGGGTCACTGTCACGCATGCTGTTAAAACTGTTTAGTGGCGACAAGCGCAACCCCACTCGACCACTGCCGATTTCTGCGGTGACAGCATCCAGAACGTCGAACAACAGCCGAGCCCGGTTTGCCAATGAGCCGCCATACGCATCCGTTCTCTGGTTCGAACTGTCCCGCAGAAACTGATCTATCAGATAGCCATTGGCACCGTGTACCTCCACACCATCAAAACCCGCACGAATGGCATTGGCTGCCGCCCGCCGGAAGTCTTGCACAATATCGGCAATCTCAGTGGTGGTTAATGCTCGGGGCACGGTATAGGGTTGTTTTCCTTCCGGGGTATACACCTCATCTTCGATTGCAATGGCACTCGCCGACACGGCTTCTTTACCATGATTGAGCAAAGGATGAGCAGCACGACCCGCGTGCCAGATCTGCATAAACACCTTGCCGCCACGGGCATGTACGGCATCAGCCGTTTGCTTCCAGGCATCCACTTGCTCGGCAGCATACACGCCGGGGTCATTCCCAAACGCCGACGTTCCTTCCGTGACCATCGTGCATTCTGTAATCACCAGACCAGCACTGGCCCGTTGTCCATAATATTCCGCCATTAATGCATTCGGCAGATGACCTACAGCCCGGCAACGGGTCAGTGGTGCCATCACAAAACGGTTAGCCAACTCAATGTCACCCAGTGACACTGGCGTAAACAACACATCCAGATTCGACATAAACAAGACCTCTAGAGAATGGTGGGGAAGCGCTAATATAAGTACAGTAAAGACGTGTTTCACCCACCCGACCCGAGACACATTGTTGCACCAGAAGACCAACAGGCCACTACAAAGCTATTATTGTTTCTGCCTGGCAACACCGCATGCATAACAGACAAGCCACCACACAGGAGTACACCACGATGAACAGCGTCCGCCGTTTTCAGGGCCAAACCCCAGACTTGGGCCAACGGGTTTTTGTTGACCGCAGCGCCGTCGTTATTGGCGACGTGCAACTGGGCGACGACAGCTCGGTCTGGCCACTGGCGGTGATTCGTGGCGATATGCACCATATTCGCATCGGCGCCCGCACCAGTGTGCAGGATGGCTCAGTGCTCCACATCACCCACGCCAGCGATTACAACCCCGGCGGCTACCCGCTGATCATTGGTGACGACGTCACCATCGGCCACCAGGCCATGCTGCACGGCTGTACCATCGGCAATCGCGTGCTGGTCGGTATGAAAGCCATGATCATGGACGGCGCTATTGTCGAAGACGACGTGATTGTCGGCGCTGGCGCGACCGTCACTCCGGGCAAGGTCCTCAAAAGCGGCTGGGTTTATATGGGAACACCGGCCAAACCGGTACGGGAAATCACCGCCAAGGAACGCAGCTTCTTTACCTACGGTGCCGGTAACTACGTCAAACTGAAAGACAAACACCTGACTGAAGGGTACGACCAGCCTTGAACCTCGCGGCGGGTGCCTGCTGCCCGCCGTAACAATCTTTCATCGTCCAACCGCAGTCATCAGGGTATAACAGACCAATCTGACCAGCGTTATACGGGCACACGCCCGTCCGTTCCGGAGACCATTTATGACCGATATCTGTATCTTCCCCATCCCGGACTGCGTGACCTTCCCTGGCACCGTCTTCCCCTTACATGTGTTCGAACCCCGTTATCGCAAGATGATCCAGCATTGTCTTGATACCCAGACACCGGTTGCTATCTGCCATACCCAAAAGCTGCTCAGCCCGGCCAAGCCCAATCAGGATCCGCACACTGCGCTGCATTCCAACCAGGCGACTTACAAGCCTTACCCGATATTTTCGGCAGGTCAGCCAGAGTTGCTCAAGGCCCTCGACGATGGCCGTTTGCTGCTTAATATTCATATTCGCCAACGCTACCGGGCTATCGCGGAAAAACAGACGCTGCCTTATATGGTCTACGACTGCGAACCCTTCCTGGACCGCGAGGCTGACCCGGACGATCACGACTACCACAAGGAACTCAAGCAGCGGATTCTCAAACGGCTGGATATCCTGGCTTTCCGCCAACCGGAATTCCAGGCGATGTACCAGGCCCACGACTGGCAAACCAAACCGGTCAACGAGTTCAGTTTCCAACTGTTTGGACTGATTGCTTTTGATGCGGACACCCAGCAACAACTGCTGGCAATGGATACCATTACCGACCGGCTCGAGCGTGCATTGGAACTGCTGCTAGGCATTGACTGATTTGGCGATTGGGCCGCCAGGGAATTATTTTCTGCTCCCACCCCTCTATCCACACAGACTGTTTACACCGCCCGTTCACATCACCTGAGTCATTGCCTTGTCCATAAAGCGGTTATTTGGCTGGGCAGTGTCCTGAGGACATCTATTTAATCCGGTGCTCACTCTGGGCCACCGGATGATTTCGAATCACGAAGCCGACTTGCACCACACTCATCCCTCTTACCCCACAAAGGCGCCAACCTGAACCGTAACCCCCTGTGACACCCCCAGGCTGCAGGCCGATATTCTGCTCCCGGGGCTTGTCCGTCGTTTGGTTGCGCATAATAAACAGTCGCAAAAAAACCTCTTTATTTGTAAGCAATCGCGCCGAGCAGCGACCACACTTATAAATAACAACCGATTAACGCCGCTTGATTACCCAAAACCGGAGCCTTTATGCACGCGACACTCCCCTTGCTGGAAGTGACTGACTTCCCTGCCCTGCAACGCCAACCACTGGAAATATTGCAGGTCAATCTGGGCTATCGCTGCAATCTCAGCTGCCTGCACTGTCACGTTAACGCCGGGCCAAACCGCACCGAAATGATGGACAGAGAGACCATCGACCTGATCGTACCGATACTAAAAGCCCGTCAGATTCACACCCTCGACCTGACTGGTGGCGCACCGGAATTACACGATGATTTCCGTTATCTGGTCAGCCAGGCCACTGCCGCTGGCGTCAAGGTCATCGACCGCTGCAACCTCACCGTATTATGCGAACCCGGGCAAGAACAACTGGCTCAATTTCTCGCCGAACACCGCGTCGAGATTGTCGCCTCCATGCCCTGCTACTCGGTGAAAAATGTCGACCAGCAACGGGGGAATGGCGTCTTCGACAAAAGCATCACCGGACTACGACTGTTGAACGAACTGGGCTACGGCAAAGCCAACAGTGGCCTGACCCTGAACCTGGTATTTAACCCTCAGGGCCCAGTATTGCCGCCCAATCAACAAGCCCTCGAAGCCGACTATCGCCGCGAGCTGAAACAACACTTTGATATCGAATTCAACCAACTGTTTGTGCTCGCCAATATGCCCATCAAACGCTTTGGTTCCACGCTGATTTCCAAGGGTCAGTTTGCCGACTATATGCAGCTGCTGAAAAGCCACCATCAGGACGACAACCTCGCTGGCGTGATGTGCCGCACGACCGTCAGCGTCGACTGGCAGGGCAATCTGTTCGACTGCGACTTTAACCAACAACTTGAAATGCCGTTAGCCGACCATGCCACCCGACACCTGCGTGATTTGTTGACCCACGACCTGAACAACCAGCCGGTCGCCGTGGCCGACCATTGTTACGGTTGTACCGCAGGCCAAGGCAGCAGCTGTGGCGGCGCACTTTAGCCCAACCTGGAGAACCCGATGAAGAAGCTTTCCCTGATACTGTTGGCGCTGGCACTGGTTGGCAGTTTTTTTTACTTCGACCTGAACCAGCTACTGACACTCGACGGCCTGAAAAACGGCTTGAGCGATTTTGAACAGCAACGTCAGGCGGAGCCTCTGCTCAGCGGCGGTTTGTTCCTGCTGGCCTATATCGTGATGGCAGCCCTGTCGCTACCCGGCGCGGCGATCATGACCCTTGCCGCAGGAGCCCTGTTCGGATTAGGCTGGGGGACGCTGATTGCATCGTTCGCCAGCTCCATCGGTGCCACGCTGGCATTCCTCGCCTCACGCTATCTATTGCAAGACACCGTACAAAAACGTTTTGGCGAGCGCCTGCAAGCCATTAACGATGGTGTCCGCCAAGACGGCGCTTTTTATCTGTTTACCTTGCGTCTGGTACCGGTCTTTCCCTTCTTTCTGATCAACCTGTTGATGGGACTAACCCCTGTCCGGGCCGCCACATTTTACGGCGTCAGTCAGCTCGGCATGCTGGCCGGCACTGCAGTATACGTTAACGCAGGCACCCAGTTATCGCAGCTGCAAAGCCTGTCTGGCATCTTGTCACCATCGCTGATTTTATCCTTTGCCCTGCTGGGCTTGTTCCCGTTGCTAGCCAAAAAACTGCTGGCCGTCATCAAAGCCAGACGTGTCTACGATGGCTACAAAAAACCCCGTCATTTTGACCGTAACCTGATAGTGATTGGAGCCGGTGCCGGTGGTTTGGTATCGGCGTATATCGCCGCCGCCGTCAAAGCCAAAGTGACCCTGATTGAAGCCAACAAGATGGGGGGTGACTGCCTCAACTATGGCTGTGTCCCCAGCAAGGCCCTGATCAAAAGCGCCAAGGTCGCGCATCAGATTCGCCATGCCGAACACTATGGCCTGACAGCAGAGACACCAGCAACCGACGTCCCCCGCTTCTCGTTCCGTACTATCATGGCGCGGGTGCATCAGGTGATTCAGGCCATCGAACCCCACGACAGCGTCGAGCGTTACACCAAACTCGGTGTTGAGGTCATGCAGGGTTACGCCAAACTGATTGACCCCTGGACCGTTGAAATTCGTCGCCCGTCGTCCACCGGTGGGGAAGACGAGGTTCAGCATCTGACCAGCCGTTCAGTCATTATTGCCACTGGCGCTCGCCCGACGATCCCGGATATTCCTGGCCTGAATGAAGTTGGTTACGTCACCAGCGATACATTATGGGACACCTTTGCCCAGCTGGATCAAGCCCCAAAACGCTTGGTGGTACTGGGAGGCGGCCCGATCGGCTGCGAGCTGGCCCAAAGCTTTGCCCGTCTCGGCTCTCAGGTTACGCAAATTGAACGTGGCCCACGCATTCTGGCACGGGAAGACGAAGACGTGTCCACCCTGGCTGCCGATTCATTACAACAAGATGGCGTCACGCTGCTGACCCATCATCGCGTCGTGCGTTGCGAACAGGTCGAGACTGAAACAGGCGTTAGCAAGCGTATTGTTCTGGTCGCCCATGACCCGGCCAAGCCGTCTCAGGAGACGACAGAAATCACCCTGGAATTTGACCAGCTACTGTGTGCCATCGGCCGCAGTGCCCGGCTGAACGGCTATGGCCTCGAAAATCTTAATATCGAAACCAACCGCACCCTGGTCACCAACGAATATCTGGAAACGCTCTACCCCAATATCTTTGCTGCCGGGGATGTGGTTGGGCCGTATCAGTTTACCCACGTTGCCGCCCACCAGGCCTGGTACGCTGCGGTGAATGCACTGTTTGGCTCATTCAAGAAATTCCGCGTCGATTATCGCGTCATCCCGGCCACGACCTTTCTTGACCCTGAAATTGCCCGGGTTGGCCTCAACGAGCAAGAAGCCAAAGCCCAAGGCATCGATTATGAAATCAGCCAATACAACCTCGACGACCTCGATCGGGCCATCACCGACGGTGCCGCCCATGGCTTTGTCAAAGTACTGACCGTGCCAGGTAAAGATCGCATTCTCGGCGTCACCATTGTTGGTGAACATGGCGGCGATCTACTGGCCGAATTTGTACTGGCCATGAAACACAACCTGGGACTCAACAAGGTGCTTGGCACCATCCACGCTTACCCAACCTGGGCCGAAGCCAATAAATACGTCGCTGGCGAATGGAAGCGGGCACATGCACCAGAGCGCGTACTGGCCTGGCTGGAACGCTACCATAACTGGAGACGCGGCAATGCCTGATACTCACGAGATTCACCGTCAAGTTCATCCTCCAATGGCAGAACCAGGAGTGCGAGGCGCTCGTCAACGCCGGCCCAAACGGGTTATGGCCAGTGGCCTGGCCCTACTGTTTTCGCTGCTGGGTTCACTGCCTGTCCAGGCTGACACCGCGGCACCTGACCAGCCTGGCGCCAGCGATCAGGTTATCGACGCAGGGCAAACGGTTAATGCCGGACAAGCCGTACATACCGAACAAGCAATGGACAACAGTGAAGCTGGACCAGCCTTCGACCATACCCAATGGAATCAGCTGCTCAGCCGTTATGTACACACCACTGCCGATGGCCAATCCACCCAGGTGGATTATCAAGGCATCAATGCCGAACGACCGTTACTGACGCAGTATCTGGAAGCGCTCGCGACCGTATCAGAAGCCGATTTCCAGCAATGGCACAAAGACGAACAACTGGCCTTCCTGATCAATGCCTATAACGCCTGGACGGTCGAACGCATTCTGACCTCCTGGCCCAACCTGGACTCCATCAAAGACCTGGGTAATTTTTTCAGCTCACCCTGGAGCAAGGAAATTATCCCTTTATTGGGCCAAACCCGCTCGCTGGATGATATTGAACACACGCTGATTCGACAGCCCGGACGCTACAACAACCCGTTGATTCACTTTGCCGTGAACTGCGCCAGCATAGGCTGTCCGCCCTTACGGGCAGAAGCCTACAGCGGCGCCCAGCTCGACATTCAGCTGAATGAGCAGACGCGCCAGTTCCTCAGCAACCGTCAGCAAAACCGCCTCGATGGCGACGTTCTGGCAGTCTCCTCGATTTTCAAATGGTATCGCGAGGATTTTGAACAGGGCTGGAAAGGCTACCAACGGCTGGAAGATTTCTTCCTTCACTATCATGCCGCCCTAGCATTACCAGACGACGCCATTCAACGCTTGCAAGCAGGCCAACAAGACATCGAGTATCTGGACTATGACTGGCGACTTAACCGCACCCTGCCCTGAGCACCGGATACCGGAGCACAGCCCGGTGCTGTCCATCATCGTCCCGATGCTGAACGAAGCCGGCTCCCTGCCCGACTTGCTGGCCCATCTGACTCGCGTTAGAGAACAGATAGGCAGCCACCGCTGCGACGTTTTGCTGGTCGATGGCGGCAGCCGGGACGATTCGGTCGCCATTGCCACCCAAGCCGGGTTCCGGGTAGTACCGTCAGCCCGTGGCCGGGCCAGACAAATGAACACCGGCGCTCAGCATACCCAAGGGCACTTGCTGCTGTTCCTGCATGCCGATACCCGGCTACCGGAACAGCCACACCAGGTGATCGAGCCACTGCTTCAACATCATTTATCACCACTTTGGGGACGTTTTGATGTAACGATCAGCGGTGACGCCCTGATGCTGACGGTGATTGCCACCCTGATCAACCTGCGCTCTCGCCTGAGTGGTATTGCCACCGGAGATCAGGCCATGTTCGTCAGCCGTACCTTGTTCGACCACGTTGGCCAGTTTCCCGACCAGCCACTGATGGAAGATATCGAGCTGTCCAAGCGTCTGAAGCGCCAACAACGCCCACACTGCCTGCGCGCCCAGGTACACACCTCAGGCCGCCGCTGGCTGCAACATGGCGTGTGGCGCACCATTTTCCTGATGTGGCGGTTACGCTGGGCTTACTGGCGCGGCGCGCCGGCAGAACAACTGGCAAAGGAATACAACAAAACATGAGCAAACCTAACACCCGTACACGACTGGTAATCATGGCCAAAGCGCCACTGCCGGGTTACGCCAAAACCCGGCTGATTCCGGCCCTGGGAGAACAGGGGTCTGCCCAACTGGCCCAGCGCCTGCTGCAACACACTCTCACCGAAGCACTGGCCGCCGGAATTGGCCCGGTTGAACTGTGTGTCAGCCCTTCGGTACACCATCCGATCTGGTCGACTCTGGCACTGCCAGCTCTCGTCACCCTCAGTGAACAAGGCGGTGGCGATCTTGGCCAGCGCCTCAACCGGGTCGTACACCGTGCGACCGCCGCCGGTGAAGCCATACTGTTGATAGGCACCGATTGCCCCGGCCTGAACCGTGACCATTTACAGGCAGCCGCACATGCTCTCGATAGCCATGACACCTGCCTCACGCCCGTTAGCGATGGCGGCTATACCTTGCTCGGATTACGGCAACCGCTGGACAGCCTGTTTACCAATATGCCCTGGAGTACCGCCGCCGTGGCACAACTCAGCCGTGAACGCATTCTGGCTGACCAGCGCACCCTGGCCGAACAACCCATGCTGCACGATATCGACGAACCCGACGACCTGCGCCATCTGCCCAGCCACTGGCTGGTGACAGAAGCGCTCAACGCCTGCTGATTACCCATCGACCTCACAACCAGCCCCGCTCCGGAGCCACTGATATGCATGACATCGTTCAAGACTACTACGGCAAACAGCTACATAGCTCCGCCGACCTGAAAACCACCGCCTGCTGCGACCCAACCGCCATGCCGGGCTGGCTCAAACCCCTGCTGGCCGCCATTCACCCGGAAGTATTAACCCGCTACTACGGCTGCGGACTGGTATGCCCAACCCAATTACGCGGTTGCCGGATTCTCGACCTCGGTTGTGGTGCCGGTCGTGATGTTTACGCCCTGGCTCAGCTGGCCGGGCCTGAAGGTGAAGTGATTGGTGTCGATATGACCGACGAACAACTGGCCGTTGCACGCCAACATCAAGACTGGCACGCCGATGCATTTGGTTTTTCCAACGTTCGTTTTATTCAAGGCTTTATCGAAAAACTCGACGAACTCGGTCTGGAACCTGAGTCATTCGACGTCATTGTTTCCAACTGCGTGATCAACCTCTCCCCCGACAAAGCCGCCGTACTGAAAGGCGTCCATCAACTGCTGAAACCCGGTGGTGAATTTTTCTTCTCCGATGTGTATTCCGACCGCCGCGTCCCCGCTGCCGTACGTAACGACCCGGTGTTATATGGCGAATGCCTGGGCGGCGCCCTGTATACCCAAGATTTCCTGCGGCTCTCAAAAGCCAATGGCTTTGCTGACCCGCGTTTAGTCGAGGCTCACCCGCTGGAAATCACCGACGATGCCCTGGCCTTGTCGACCGGCAATTTACGCTTCTCTTCCGCCACCTATCGACTGTTCAAACTCGAAGGGCTGGAAAGTGAATGCGAAGACTATGGCCAGGCTGTTATCTATAACGGCACCCAGACCCTGTCGCCTCACTGTTTTGAACTGGACAGCCATCACCGCATCGAAGCCGGACGCCTGTTCCCGGTATGCGGCAACACCTGGAAAATGCTGCACGATACCCGCTTTGCAGAACATTTCCGTTTTATCGGTGACTTCAGCCAGCACTTCGGGTTATTTGAAGGCTGTGGCAATGCGCTACCGGAAACCGACACCAATACCCAGGCCTGCTGCTGACAGGCTACCAACACAGACCTCAAGGACCCACAGGACAGACCATGACCGACTGGCAGACATATGAACCGATCATCCGTACCAGCGTCTTTTTTGGGGTCTTGTTGTTGATGGCGTTACTGGAAATGCTCCAGCCACGCCGACCGCTCCACGCCAGCAAACCACAACGCTGGCTCAACAACCTCGGCCTCGTCGTTCTCAACAGCCTGATACTGCGACTGCTGTTTCCTGCCGCTGCCGTCGGCATCGCCCTGCTGGCCGAACAACACCATTGGGGACTACTGCATACCCCACTGCTTGAACAGCTGCCCAGCCCCCTGCTGCTGGTTGCGACCATCCTGCTATTGGACTACCTGATTTGGGCGCAACACCGGGTTTTTCACGCCGTGCCGTTATTATGGCGATTACACCGCATGCACCACACCGATCTTGATATCGACGTCACCACCGCCCTGCGTTTTCATCCGCTGGAAATACTGCTGTCGATGCTGATCAAAACCGCCGTTATCACCCTGCTTGGCTTACCGGCACTGGCCGTCCTGCTGTTTGAAATCCTGCTGAACGCCTCTGCCATGTTTAACCACGCCAACATCAGGTTGCCCGACCGCCTCGACCGCCACCTGCGACGGATCATCGTTACCCCCGATATGCACCGCGTGCATCATTCCTGGCACCCAGCTGAAACCCACTCCAACTTCGGCTTCTTCCTGAGTGTATGGGATCAGCTGTTTGGCACCTACGTCCCCCAACCCAAGGATGGCCACCTCAATATGACCATTGGCCTGAAACAATATCGACAGCCTCAGGATTCAAGGATTGATCAGTTATTAATACAACCATTCAGGGAGTGAGAGGAGAGAGAAGAGCGGATCAATTCCAGCGATTATGCAGATTGGGGAGAGTTGCTGCTGACACCGGGGAAAGACAGAGCCCACACTAAATTAGTGCCGACAGGCATAATTTAATAACAAGCTTACTGGTATCAGATCATCATTTAAAATAATTACAGCAGCCCTGTAAAAAAATGATATCAACCTAAGGAAAGCTTCGCAGCAGCATGCCAAATAAATGCAGGCATTGGCTTTTCAAGCTCCCAAGTAATATTCATGGGTTTAGAGCCAGAATGGCTTACGTAATTAACACATCCCAAGTTAACAAAGGCCATAGTTCTACCATCCAAATCTTTGGTTTTTTCGCGTACAAATAATATTATTTTTCGACCATTTATAGCTTGTTGAATATAATCTTTTCCCCTGCCACGATCAGGCCTAGCACTATTTTGTGTTTGCCAATGAAAAAGAGTTTCTGTTACTGCATAATCATGATACATCACGGTAGGAGAGAAATGTTTTTCTGTCTTATCTAATGTTACGAATAATAGTTCGGTATTTGTATTCTTAACAGAAATAACGCCCTCAAAGGCAACCGTCTCACTTTCAAAATCATTTAATCCATAAGCCGTGAATATTTGCTCTCTTGAATATCTACTATGCAAAAACAGTGGGACATCAAAAATATTATCAGGAGCAATCTCTACATGTTCAATCCGGCCAATAGAAATATCAATAACATCTACAAGCTCTGCTTGTAATTTTTCATTCTTCAAAGCCCTAAGGCTTTCCTCTAGACAGGAAAATCCGAGACTAAGACCAGGCTTACCCCAAAATGCGTAATGCGTCATAATTCCATATATCTTTTCTTTTTTGGAAATCAATGGCATATCGAAATTACTGCAACATAACGTTTTAAGAAATTTAAGATAGTCCATGCTATTACAAGACATAATATGTCGATATATGGCCCGTCCATAAGGGTTTGTCAAATCCATTCCTACTTCAGGTTCTTGTATTTCTCCAGAAAGTACAGAATCAACCAATTGATTCCACCCTCGCTTGTTGTTAGTTTGAACTTTATAGATATCTTCAATAGTGACTTGAGGATTTATTTTCAAAAAATTTGACAAAGTAAGCGGTAAATCAGTCTGGTGTTTGAAATTAACTAGCATCCTCTTTAGTCGTGTTAAGTTAAAAACTGCTGCTCGTATATTATTTAAAATTTGAGCTTTTGCTTTTTCTTCTACCACTAAGTTACAGCCAGATGGAAGATGAGGAAAGCCATTTTCAACTTCTTCCTTAATTGATTTTTTAGTTTTTCCAATCAATGCCCGCAAGCGCGAAGAAAAATCATACTCCGAGCGTGAATTTCCAACAAAATCCAGAACCGTACAACTATCCTTATCCATTGTAAGTCGTAATCCACGTCCGAGTTGCTGCAAAAAAACAGTTAATGATTCTGTAGGCCTCAAAAACAATAATGTATCGATCTCTGGAATATCGACACCTTCATTAAACATATCAACAACACATAATATATTAATTTCTGCCATTCTAATCTGTCGACGTAACAAATCTCTCTCATGACTATTATTTGAGGTCAAACACCCCGCCTTTAATCCTACCTTTAAAAACTCATTCACCATAAATTCAGCATGCTCTCGATCGACGCAAAAAGCTAATGCTCTACATTCAGAGACATCTGTTAAGATATCTGTCATTGCCTGTAAGATGTGTTTGGTTCTCACAGGATCTTGTCTATAAAGACGGCTCAATTCTGCCTGGTCATATCGCCCATTATTCCAATTAACTGATGCTAAATTGGTATCATCATAAATCATAAAATAATGGAATGGTGTCAAAATTCGCTGGTTAATAGCCTCTGGCAATCGAATTTCTGCAGCAATAACACCATGAAAATCATCAAGTATATCTAAGCCATCGTGACGCTCAGGAGTGGCTGTCAAACCAAGTAATATTTTTGGTTTAAAATAAGACAATATTTCACGATATGAATTGGCTGCTATGTGGTGGACCTCATCAACAACAATAAAGTCATAGAAGTCACCTGTCAGCGACAACTTTCCATTTGACAAATTATTTTTCAAGCTTTGAACTGAAGCAAAGAGAGAATCATAACTTGTTGGACTTTCGCCACTAAACCATAATGCCCCCCAATTTTTATCACGCAAAATTGATCGATAACTGGACAGCGCTTGTTGTAAAATCTCCTGTCGATGAGCAACAAATAAAAATTTCGCCTGTGGATGTGCACGATAATAGCGTGAAAAATCAAATGCTGATATTAAAGTTTTTCCAGTACCTGTTGCAGCGACGATAAGATTACGGAAACGACCATGTAGTTGCCTTTCTACAGTTAATCGCTCCAACACTTCTTTCTGATGAGGATAAGGGTTTATATCAAAATCCACACCTGAGAATTCATATTTCGAACCACCTTCATTACTTAAAGATATTCGTAGTTTTTTCTCACTACATTCAGATCCATCGTATACTTCAAAGTCACTCGAATTCCAATATACTTCAAACATATCCAAAGATTTTTTCAAAATATGTGGAATCTCTTGCGATGTAACCTTTAGATTCCATTCGAGCCCGTTTGTCAATGCCGAATGAGATAGATTCGATGAGCCAATATATCCGGTATCAAAACCAGTTTTACGTTTAAACAAATATGATTTAGCATGCAGCCTCTCAGAGCTGGTATTGTAACTGAGCTTTACTTCCGTATTCGGCAGACCAGCCAGAAACTGTACCGCTTTAAAATCTGTTGCTCCCATATAAGAAGTTGTAATGACTTTTAATTTTCGACCAGATTTAGTAAAACTTTCTAATTCATCTTTGAAAATACGAATACCAGTCCACTTTATAAACGATACTAATAAATAAATTTCGTCTGCCGATAAAATCTCTCGCTTAATCTCACTCTCAAGTGACAATCCAGAATTATTACCGCAGAACAATTCACTTTCAGACAGTCCTGTCAGCGGCATTATTCTCTCTGCGTAGGCTTCTAAGTCTGCGGCAATGGGGTTTTCTTTCTGCAGCAAGGCTGTAAGAATTCGGCCTTTAGTGTCGAGTAAATTCTCACTTAATAAATTTTTTTCCAGTAAATTATCATCAACCCATTGCATCAATTGGTTAGTGAATTCTAGTTTATCTTTTAATGAATTACCTGATCTTGGTAGGTTTTCTAATGCTATTGATAAAATCTTTGCTAAAAAATTTGCCAACCATAATGCGGCCTCATCCGGCTCAATTTTTCGTTCTGCTATATAGTATTTATCACTATTCAACTGCAGCTTAAGTGACTCAGTGATTAGTTGTTCGTAAATACCCTGTTCCATCAGAAAAACCTCATCATTAAGGACAAATCTAACAAATATTTTTTAGAAATTTCAGTAATTATACTACCCCACAACCTCGATAAAGACGTCCGCTGGCTCGCGGGTAATCACGTAGCCCAGGCTTTTAAGGGAGGTAAAGCCGCTGCTTAATACCGGTGTTTCACTGCCGCTATCGGCATAGGTCCAAACGTTTTCGGGGGACTCTTGCATGATTTCGAGCACTCGGGCGTACTCCAGTCCGCTACGCCCCATCAGGCAGCCATCCAGTCCGGCCTGTTCGTTATGGGGGTTACGTATGGGGCGATATTCTTCAAAAAATTCCTGGGTGGTGATGGTGCGCATGCTGATCTCCGCTGGTTTGCTGCGATGTGCCTGAATCTGGTGTGGATGTACCAAGGTGGAGTGTACTTGGCTGTCATCCATTTGGGTGCAGGTATTTGCTGGAGTGTCCTGGTTTGGTCATAAAATCAGGAGTAGTGGTGGTTTTTGTCGTTATTCTGTCTCTCGGGGCTATTGTTTAACCGCGCCAGGCCTGTTCAATACCGGTTCATACTCCGAACCTATCCCCTATCCCCTATCCCCTATCCCCTATCGCCCGGTATCGCTGTTCAACCACCCAAACACCGCTGTTTAACCATTGTTCTGTCCCGGTTTTCTGACGACGGTCTGGCCCGCTTCTACCCGATAAGGCAACCACAATTTGCCGCTGCGGTCACTTTGCCTCACTATGCGCTCCCTTTTCTCCCCGTGTACTGATCATGTCTGATGTTCCTCCTGTGCTCGAAAATGCGGTTACTCGTCTGCGTCAGCGCGAGTTGGCGCAGTCCCGGCGGGCATTTATTGCCCGTGGCGGGCGGATGGTTCGTTGTCCGCATTGTTTGCTGTCGGTGCCCTTGTGTTTGTGTTCAGAACGGCCAGCGCCGTCGGATGAAGCGGCCGTTTGTCTGATTTTTTATAAGGGTGAGGTCTACAAACCCAGTAACAGCGGCCGTCTGGTGGCGGATGTATTAAGCGATAATCACGCTTTTCTGTGGAATCGCACCGAGCCGGATCCGGCCCTGCTGGCGTTGCTGACCAATCCGGCTTATGCCCCTGTACTGGTGTTTCCGTTCCAGTACGCCGACAGTCACCGTCGCCTCGATACTCCTGCGGCGTTGCAGCAATACCGTACACAGGCCGCTGAGTCCCGGCGCAAACCGCTGCTGGTATTGCTGGATGGCAGCTGGCGCGAAGCGCGCAAGATGTTCCGTAGCCCCAGTCTGGCTAATCTGCCGGTGTTGGGTATTCAGCCACAGGCTCCGGGCAACTATCAGTTACGGGAAGCGGCGCACGATTATCAATTGGGTACTGCTGAGGTGACGATCGAGATCCTGCAGCAGTTGCAGGCACCGGTTGCCAGCGCCCGTCTGGCGGTATATTTCAACCTGTTCCGTGAACGTTATCTGGCCGGCAAGCCCAGTCACTGAGCGGCAATGTGGCCAGCCGCGGATTTAATCAGCGGTCAGAAGGCTGTTTTCTGGCGCTCAGAATGATTCAGCAACGACTGACAGACGTCGGCTTTGCGGTGGAAATCCATGGCCTGCGGCCGGATCGACAAGACAGCTTCCGCTGCAATGGGTACAATTCGGGCGTTTTTTGACTTATTCACCCAAGAAAAGACTGATTCCCATGGGCAGAGCGTATCAAAACCGGAAAGAATCCATGGCCAAAACGGCCGCGGCAAAAACCAAGGTCTACTCCAAGTATGGCCGTGAAATTTATGTAGCCGCCAAGGCGGGCGGTACCGACCCATCGGCAAACCTGTCGTTGCGTTCCCTGATCGATCGGGCCAAGAAAGACCAGGTACCGACCCACGTGATCGAGAAGGCCATCGACAAAGCCAACGGTGGCACGGGCGAAGATTTCCAGCCCGCGTTGTACGAAGGCATTGCTCCGGGTGGGGCCATGGTGTTGATCAGCGCCCTGACCGATAACCCCAACCGTACTTTCGGTGAAATCCGCGGTGTGTTCTCCAAATGCAAGGCCAAACTGGGCAGCCAGGGCTCGGTCTCACACATGTTCGATCATCGCGCCATGTTTGTATTTGCCGATGACAGCGAAGATGACGCGCTGGAGATGCTGATGGAAGCGGATATCGATGTCTCGGATATCGACTGCGAAGACGGCATGGTAACGGTGCTGGTGCCACCTACTGAGTTTTTCAAAACCAAAACCGCTCTGACCAGCTGGCGTCCTGATATTGATTTCGAAATGGAAGAAATCACCTATCTGCCGCAGATGCCGCACCCGATTGCCGCCGACGATGTCGAGCACTTTGAGCGTTTTGCCAATCTGATGAACGATCTGGAAGATGTGCAGGAAATCTACCATAACGGTGAATTTGAAAGCTGATTCCCAGCGATTGCAGGTCTTGAACAGCCGCCAGCTCTGGCGGTTGTTCCGCTGTTGGCCGCACCACACCGGCTACCGTTTTCTTGCCCGGTTATGATCCACTTCTCGCTTGTATTGATTCTTTAATGGATCAGTAACACCCACTCCAACACCCGCTCCCTAGCCTCTCTGAAACTCTTTAATGGCGTCAGCATTCTGCCATTTGAGTGTCATCCAACTGTCATACCCGAGTCAAAGCACTGTCATTAAACAGTCATACGCTAACGCACCATATATGACCTTAAAAAACATTGGCTTACAAAGGATATCGCAATGACTCTTGAGATGATGAAGAAGACGGCACTGGCTGTAGCAATGGCATCACTGCTGGCTGCGTGTGGCTCTGATGGCGATGACGGCACCAATGGTGTTGATGGCACCAATGGCGTTGACGGCACCAATGGTGTTGACGGCACCGATGGCGTTGACGGCACCGATGGCGTTGACGGCACCGATGGCGTTGACGGCACCGATGGTGTTGACGGTACCGATGGTGTTGATGGTACCGATGGTGTTGATGGCTTCAGTGGTCAGCTGGTTCAGGTCGGCCGTTATGAGTCGGGTATTTATGACGATGGCGGTGCTGAAATCGTTGCCTTCGACAGCACCACCAACAAACTGTTTGTGATCAACTCAGGGAATGCCGCGGTTGACGTGCTCGACCTGAATGATCCATCCGCCCCAACGCTGCTGGGCACTATTTCTGCCGAAGACGCCGGTGTAGCCGGCTTCGAAGTCGGTGGTGTTAACAGCGTTGCCGTCAGTAATGGCATTCTGGCCCTCGCCGTCGAAGCAGATACCAAACAGGACAACGGTCGTGCTTACTTCTACAACAGCGACTCGCTGACGTTCCTTGCTTCTGTTGAAGTGGGTGCCTTGCCAGATATGATCACCTTCTCACCCGACGGTAACACCGTACTGGTCGCCAACGAAGGCGAGCCCAACGATGATTACACCGTTGACCCAGAGGGTTCAGTCTCCATCATCCGCCTCGTCAACGGCGTACCAACCGTCAGCACCGCGGGCTTCTCTGCGTTCAATACTGATGGCGCCACCCCGATTGATGACGACGTCCGTATCTTTGGCCCTGGTGCCACCGTCGCCCAGGATCTGGAGCCAGAATATATTGCAGTGTCTGCCGACAACAGCACGGCCTTTGTATCGCTGCAAGAAAACAACGCCATGGCAATCGTCGACATCGCTACCGCTACGGTAACAGACGTAGTAGCGCTGGGCTTCAAGGACCACAGTGTTCAAGGCAACGGCCTGGATGCCAACAAGGAAGACGAGGTTGCCAATATCGAACAGCAACCACTGCTTGGCATGTACATGCCAGACTCCATCGCTTCTTACTCGTTTAACGGCAACACCTATATCGTTACCGCCAACGAAGGTGATGCTCGGGACTACGATGGCTTCTCTGAAGAATCCGATCTGGAAGACCTGGACCTGGATACCACAGCCTTCACTTCCGACCAGATTGCCGTACTGCAAGACGCCGACGCTGGCCTGGGTGGCCTGACCGTATCCGGCGTTGATGGCGATACCGACAACGACGGCGATATCGATGAAATCTACGTCTACGGCGCGCGCTCGTTCTCTATCTGGAATGCAGAAGGCGACCTGGTGTTTGATTCTGGCGATCAGTTCGAGCAAACCGTTGCCGATACCACGCCTTATTACTTCAACGCCTCCAACGACAACAACAAGATCGACAACCGTTCCGACAACAAAGGGCCAGAGCCAGAAGGCCTGACTCTGGGTGAAGTGAACGGCGAAACCTACGCGTTTATTGGTCTCGAACGTCAGGGTGGCATCATGGTGTTTAACGTCAGCAACCCGTTCGCACCACAGTTTGTAACCTACGAACTGAACCGTGACTTCTCTGTTGATATCGACGAAATCGACGATGGCAACCTGGCCGCTGGCGCAGCTGGCGATCTGGCTCCAGAAGGTCTGGCCTTTGTCTCTGCCGACAACAGCCCAAGCGGTAACGCCCTGGTTATTGTGGGTAACGAAGTGTCCGGTACTACTACCGTGTACGAATTCAAGTAAGTCGCACCACGCTCGAAAAAAACCGGCTGAATAGCCGGTTTTTTTATGCCTGTCTCCCATAACCGTCTGTAGTCCCCCTGGCTATCTGCTGGGCAAACCGACAAGTTGTTAGAGCCTCGATTCATGGATACTATTTCTTTGCCATACAGAGATCGTCTGTCGATCGTATGCCGTATTACACCAGTTAGGAATTTTGTCTTTTAATGGCGTAACAACGCCATGATTGATCGGCAAGAGGTTTATCAGAAGCCTGATCAGATCATCGATATTGCAAACTGGAATATCCATCAGGACTACGAAGTCTTTCCCGTTGGGGCGCGCGAGAAATCATTGCGCGTGTGCCCGATGAAAGCTCCATTTGATTTCTGTCTTCCTGGTCATCGCTACCTGTTTAAAGAATCCATCAAAAGTGCCAGAAATCCGGAACAATCACGTTATCCAGATCAGTACTGGGCCGAAGTGATCGCTTTTCGTATCGGGTGCCTGATGAAACTCAGGCTTCCCCCTGTGTTTGTAGCGATCGATTCAACCCGTAACGAGCCAGGAACGCTAAATGAGTGGTTTCTGGGTTATCCCAACTCCCCTGAAGAACGCTTCTTTGCCGGCGGGGAATATATGCAGCGCCTTATTCCTGGCTATGACCGGGAAAAGGGCCGACAGCACAACCTGACGACTATAATCAAACTGAGCAAGGTATTGGAGCGCAAGAAATACCTCGCATCCGACTGGCAATATTATTGGGGATTGTGCCTGTGTTTTGATGCCTTGATCGGCAATACCGATCGTCATCAAGAGAATTGGGGATTGATTTGGTCAGAAACAGATCCCCCTGTACGGTTTGCTCCTTATTTTGATAACGGCACCAGTCTCGGGCACGAGTTGCAGCGGGACAAAATGCAGAACATGATGCGCGACCATCATCAGCTAGACTGTTACATTCGCAGAGGCCGACACCAAATGCGTTGGCACTCCGAGGATACCCAGCGCCTATCATTAACCGAAGGTGTTGTCCGCTATTGTGAGTATTTCCCCAGAATCAAACCAATACTGATAGAGCGCCTGACAGGGCTGTGCGAAGATGAAATCAGACAGCCGTTGCATGATATGACTCTTTTTGATATGCCACATCCATTGACTCAGCAACGGGCTGATTTTATTACCTTGCTGACCCTGACAAGGAGAGATGGCCTGCTACAGGCACTGGAGAACTGACATGAACCGTTTCATCGAACACTTGGTTGAGCCACAACGATTACTGCTGTACTGGCAGGCGCGCGAGAGCCAACAACGCTCGCGATTTCGTGTGGGCCAAATAGTAAAACAAGGTGAAAAGGTAGTGTTGCAGTACAGTGCTGAACACGACATGACACAAGCCAAACAAATGGGGTTTCAGGGTCATCCTGCTTTTCCGCTACAACAAGAAAGGCATGAACATCAGGTAATGGAGGCATTTACCCGGCGTCTGCCACCACGTAGTCGGCGTGATTTTACTCGCTACATGGCCCTTCGGGCCATTCCGGAAGATGCACAACTAAGTGATTTTGCTTTACTCGGTTATAGCGGTGCCAAATTGCCAGATGATGGTTTTGAGCTGGTTCATCCTTTTGACGAACCTCCGGAAGTATTTGAAATACTGATTGAAATTGCCGGTTTTCGGCACGAGACAGAAGTTAAAGCAGAAACATTAAAAGCGGGTGATTCAATCCGCTTTGTGATCGAGCCAGATAATTCAGTGGACAACGATGCAATACTCATTGAGCACGCAGGCCACAAACTTGGCTATGTCCCCAGAGGGCATCTTGATATGTTCCATCGCATGCTTTCTCAAGGAGCAAACATATCCGGAGAAGTTTTTCGTATCAACGGCAGCCTGGAGCGACCTCTGATTTATGTACTCACCCAAATTGCACAAAGCCCTCTGCAAAAACCTGCATTGATGTGCGCAAGCACTTCTGATGGTCAGCATGAGATGGCCAATACAAAGACATAAAAAAACGTCTGAGTACCAGCTATGCCAGTACTCTCTTGAGTAGCAGAATCCACGCTAAAGAAGAACCATGCCGCTAGCGACGGCGGTCGTTCCGCAACATCGACAACACCGGAGCCACATCCGGGCGCTTGCCACGCCAGACGTAAAACGCTTCTGCGGCCTGCCCGACCAGCATCCCCAAACCGTCGATCGTCTGTGCTGCCCCGAGGGCATCGGCCCAGGCGTTGAATACCGTGGCCTGATCTCCGTACATCATGTCGTAGGTGATGGTGTGATGTGCCACCAGCTCATCGGCCAGCGGTGGCAAGTCGCCTCCCAGGCTGGCAGAGGTGCCGTTGATAATCAGATCAAATGGCCCACTCAACCCAGCAAAACCGCTGGCGCAGATATTGCCCAGATCACTGAAATCTGCCGCCAGTTGTTCCGCCTTGCTCACCGTGCGGTTGGCGATCACCAGCTCTGCCGGGTGTTCTTCCAGCAGGGGCTGCAGCACACCTTTAACGGCACCACCGGCTCCCAACAGCAAGATACGTTGCCCGGCCAATGGCACCTGGTGTCGTTTCAGATCCAGCACCAGTCCGGCACCGTCGGTGTTATCTCCCAGCAACGAGCCATCCGGCTGTTTTTTCAGGGTGTTGACGGCACCGGCTCGCCGGGCCCGGTCGGTATAGGCATCGGCGAGCTGATAGGCCTCTTCCTTGAACGGTACGGTGATATTCATGCCACAACCGCCACCATGTTCAAAAAACAGCCGGGCGTCGCGCTCAAAACCATCGCGCGGGAATAACAGCGCGGTGTAGAGAATGTCTTCGCCGGTTTGCGCCGCAAACTCGGTGTGTATCAGCGGTGACTTGCTGTGCCCAATGGGATTGCCCACAACGGCGTAACGATCGGTCATACAGAAACTCCTGCGTATCCTGGCGATGGTGTGTCAACCCGGTGCTCAGACCCAGTCTTTATGAGGCAAAAAGTCGGTGTATAAACGCGCTTCGGCCGATCCCGGTTCTGGCTGCCAGTCGTAATCCCAGTGCACCACCGGCGGCAAGGACATCAGGATGGATTCAGTACGGCCACCGGTTTGCAAACCAAAAATCGTTCCACGATCAAATACCAGATTAAACTCGACATAGCGGCCACGGCGATAACACTGGAACTTGCGCTCACGCTCACCCCAGGGCTGGTCTTTGCGACGCGCCACAATCGGGACATAGGCATCAATATAGGCATTACCCACCGCTTGCATAAAGGCAAAGCTTTTGTCGAAATTACGCTCGCCACCCCATTCGTTGAGGTCATCAAAAAACAGGCCGCCAACGCCTCGGGTTTCGTTGCGGTGCTTGAGGAAAAAGTACTCGTCACACCACTGTTTGTATCTCGGGAAGACTTCATCACCAAAGGGGGCACAGGCGTCCTTGGCGGTCTGGTGCCAGTGCACCACATCCTCTTCGTATGGATAAAACGGCGTCAGATCCAGACCACCACCAAACCACCACACCGGCGCTTCGCCGGGTTTTTCGGCCACAAACAGCCGCACATTGGCGTGTGATGTCGGCACGTAGGGGTTTTCCGGGTGTATCACCAGCGAGACGCCCAATGCCTGAAAACTGCGTCCAGCCAACTCCGGCCGGTTGGCCGTCGCCGATGCGGGCAAGGTTTGCCCACGCACATGAGAGAAATTCACCCCACCTTTTTCAATCACCGCCCCGTTGGCAATCACACGGGTACGGCCACCACCAAGCAACTGCAGGCTGCCCTCGGCTTCGTCCCGCTCCCAGGTGTCTTCACTGAAGCGGGCCTGGCCATCCTGCTGCTCCAGTGCAGCGCAGATACGATCCTGTAAATCAAGTAAAAAAGCTTTGACTGCGTCGACGTCGCAGTGGCTGTGATCGGTCATTAAAAGAGGCTCCTGAGGGTCGACGGGCATCAGCGCAAGCGCGTGCCGTCCAGAGTTCGAATTTCGGAAGGTTGACGACGGCCGCCCAGTACACCAGGCAGTAAATAATCCAGATCGTCGGCAAAATACTGCCGCACCTTCAGCGCCGTGCGGGCAGGCTCGGCTCCGGCCGGATTGGCAGAGGTCGAGACCAGTGGCCCGACCTGTTGGCACAAGGCCGACACCAGTGGATGATCGGCAATACGCACCGCCAGCGATGCATGTTCGCCCCGTAACAACGGACTGACGTCATCCCTGCAAGGCAACACCCAGGACACCGGCCCTGGCCAGCTGGCACGCACCTGAGCTTCATCACTGCTGCTCAACGGCAAGAGCCAGTCATCCAGCTGTGATAACGAGGCAGCCACCACCACCAGACCTTTTTGCCACGGCCGCTGTTTTAACGCCAGTATCCGCTCGATCGCACGTTCATCCGCCGGGTGACAACCCAGCCCCCAGACGGCTTCGGTCGGATAGGCAATCACGCCACCGCTGTTCACGGCACGGCACGCCTGCTGCAAATGCCAGGCATTAAGGTAAAAAGACAAGGTGCTGTTCCTGCAAGATAATTGGCCGAACCCTACCCCATCACCGGAAGCTCGACAAGCATCCGCCAGCGCAACGTGCTGGCTGGCTGATTGAGAGCAGATTGTTTGGCTGTTGGGTATCCTTGCGCTTTCGTCGGTATGGACTGTTCTGGTCAACAAAACCGGACACATTAATTGGCTAATTTCTCATGCTCCGCCGGTGACAAGTCACCGTTCGAGGAGTGCAGTCGATCCAGGTTGTAATATTTCATATAGGCCGCAACATCCTGTTTCATATGAGCCCGCGTCGGCTGGTGTACTTTGAACAGCCAGTCATGTTTTAGGCTCCCAAAGAAGCGTTCAACCACGGCGTTGTCCCAGCATGCACCAACGTCTCCCATTGAAGCTCTCATGTCATACCCTTTCAGCAGTTTGGCGAAGGATTCACTGGTGTACTGTGATCCTCGATCACTGTGGAACACCAGGCCTTTCGGTGGTTGCCTGAGGTTATAAGCTTTGATCAAGGCTCGACTGATCAGACTTGTGGTCATGCGTTTGTCGATGGCCCATCCAACTATCCTGCGCGAGTAAAGATCCATAACGATCGCCAGATACATCCAGCCTTCACCGGTTTTCAGGTAGGTGATGTCTCCTGCCCAAACCTGATTTTTACCCACCGGATTAAATTGTTGATTGAGCAGGTTATCGGCTACTCGGTCACTGTGTTTTCGTTTGGTTGTCGCCTTGTAAGCCACGCGCTGCGTGACTTTAAGATCCAGTTGCTGCATCACTGTTCGTACTCGATGTCGACTCACCTGAATGCCTTCTTCACTCAACTTTTTGACCAATTCGCGACTCCCCAAGCTGTTTCTGGAGGCTTTGAACAGTGCTTTGGCACGTCGATACAGGTGTGTTCTGGTCAACAAAACCGGACACATTAATTGGCTAATTTCTCATGCTCCGCCGGTGACAAGTCACCGTTCGAGGAGTGCAGTCGATCCAGGTTGTAATATTTCATATAGGCCGCAACATCCTGTTTCATATGAGCCCGCGTCGGCTGGTGTACTTTGAACAGCCAGTCATGTTTTAGGCTCCCAAAGAAGCGTTCAACCACGGCGTTGTCCCAGCATGCACCAACGTCTCCCATTGAAGCTCTCATGTCATACCCTTTCAGCAGTTTGGCGAAGGATTCACTGGTGTACTGTGATCCTCGATCACTGTGGAACACCAGGCCTTTCGGTGGTTGCCTGAGGTTATAAGCTTTGATCAAGGCTCGACTGATCAGACTTGTGGTCATGCGTTTGTCGATGGCCCATCCAACTATCCTGCGCGAGTAAAGATCCATAACGATCGCCAGATACATCCAGCCTTCACCGGTTTTCAGGTAGGTGATGTCTCCTGCCCAAACCTGATTTTTACCCACCGGATTAAATTGTTGATTGAGCAGGTTATCGGCTACTCGGTCACTGTGTTTTCGTTTGGTTGTCGCCTTGTAAGCCACGCGCTGCGTGACTTTAAGATCCAGTTGCTGCATCACTGTTCGTACTCGATGTCGACTCACCTGAATGCCTTCTTCACTCAACTTTTTGACCAATTCGCGACTCCCCAAGCTGTTTCTGGAGGCTTTGAACAGTGCTTTGGCACGTCGATACAGGTGCAATTCTTCCGCAGTGATCACCTTGGCTGGACGAGCTTTCCACGCGTAGAACGCCGACTTGCTGACGTTCATCACATGACAGAGCAATCGCACCGGATAACTCTGTCTGTGATTTTCAATAAAGTGGTATTTCACTTCATTTCTTTCGCGAAGAAAGCACTGGCCTTTTTTAAAATCTCTTTCTCCATGCGCAGGGTTTTGACTTCCTGACGAAGCCGCTTCAGCTCTTCCAGTTCCGTTTCTGCAGGCTTTGATTCACTGGTTGACTGCGCCTGTTTTTCCTTCCACCGATAGAGCAAGTTGGTGGCGATACCCAGAGACTTCGCGGCCTCCGGAACTGAATAACCTTGCTCGGTCACGAGAGAGACGGCTTCTTCCTTAAATTCTGGCGGATATTGCTTGTAACTACGTTTCTGGCTCATGGTTGGCACCTCTGTTGGTGAAGAGTTTATCTCTTCTTGAGGTGTCCGGGATATTCAACCAGAACATTTTTCCCAAGAGAAAACAAACCAGATTGCCCCAACCACCTCACTCCGTTTCAATTAAAGTACTCCTTAATGCATAACAGTTTATTCATGCGCATGCTCGTTTTTCTGTTTTAACGTGCGCATTAATTTTGAGTTAAAAACGCAAAACCATTGAACTTCATGAGATTACACTCACACCGACCGGAAATACGCGCATGGATTTTCTCTCCGACTCAATAATACTGTTTATATACACAGCCTTATCGAGAGAGGCAGAAGCATGAGCAAAAGCCATTTTATCAATCACATCTCCAGATTCATGCGGCTGAATGGATCAGCCTCAGAACAGAGAGGTCATGATGACTGGGCAGCAGGCTCTGGTAACCCTCTGTATCTTAGACTCCAATCAGGCCAGCCCTCAGCGCAAACGCCGATAGCCGCCCGGCTCCTGTACCAGCCAGCCTTCGAGTTCCAGCTCCAGCAGATTCGCCATCAAGGAGGAGACCGATTCGCCAGTACGAATGGCCAGTACATCAAGGCTGGTGGTCGAGGCAAAATCCAGTTCCGTTACCAATGCGGGGGCCGCCGGGCTGGCTGTGGTCGGAGTCGCTGTGGCTGTTGACGATACAGATACCGGGGCTGACGGTGCCGTCAGGTCAAATAACGCCAGCTCTTGCAGAATGTCTTCGGCATCCCGCACCAGCAGTGCACCATCACGAATCAGCTGATGACAACCGGCGGCCAGTGGGTTGGTGACTGCACCGGGCAAGGCCATGACTTCCCGCCCTTGCTGGGCCGCCAGCCGGGCGGTAATCAGCGAACCGCTCTTGATCGCGGCTTCAACCACGACAACCGCCTGACACAAGCCACTCACGATCCGATTACGGCCAGGAAAGAAGGATGCCTGGGGCTGGGTACCTGCTGGCAGTTCCGACAAGACCAGGCCTTGCTGGCGTATCCGGTTGTACAGTTGCCGATGACGTTTGGGATAAACCACATCGGCACCACAGCCCAGCACCGCTACCGTGCTGCCTCCACTATCCAGCGCCCCCTGATGCGCCGCCGCGTCAATGCCCAGTGCCATACCACTCACGACGCACACACCGGCCCGGGCCAGGTCAGCAGCACACTGTCTGGCCCAGTCACGGGCATAAGGGGTGGGATTACGACTGCCGACCATGGCCACCAGCGGTTGTTGCAGCAGCGCCGGATTACCACGCCAGTAAAGCCACAATGGGGCATCACTGAGGCTTGCCAGGGCTGTTGGGTAGCGGGAATCGTCGCAGGTCAGTACGCCCTGGCCCGGCTCTGCTTGCCAATCCAGTAAGGCATAAAATACATCGGTGAGGGGTTGTTGCTGATATTGCTGTACCGCGGCCGGTTGCAACCCCAGTGCCAACAACTCATCAGGGGTGCAGGCAAGCAGCGCATCGAGGCTGCCCAGCTGTTCGCGCAGTTGATAGAGAGTGGTAACGCCCACCCCACGTACCTGGCGCAGACGCCACCAGGCTGCTAACCGCTCATCCATGAGCATGGCTCCTACTGTTTTCTGTTCGTTAACACGCCTGTCTGACGGTCTGGCCTGCAGCGCTGTTATTCAGGGCTGGTGAATTTATCGCCAACTTTTAATGGCCGTGTTGCCCGCATGATCAAGGCATAGGACAGTTTTTCGAAGGTACGGAAGACCATCATGCTGCCTGCGCGCTCTTCTGGCAGCACGACTTTTTCGTCGGCAGCCCGGTCAAACACCACCGCACCGGCTTTTTTCAATATCAGCACATCGCCGGGTTCCAGGTAATCCCGTTCGCCCCGGTTCAAGACCACAACATCATACTGTCCGACCTGGGAAACGCCGTCCGAAACCGCCAGGATCTGACCAGCGACCTTGCCGTTAGGGCTTTTGGGGAAATACTGGGTGATCAGTTCGCGGTCTTCTGTGGGCAACAAGACGTCACCTACAGCGACTTGCTGGTTGGTACGATCCAGTTCTACTGTGCCAATCTCGCCATTACGGGCAATGACGCGGGCAAGGCCGATATCAATCGCTTCCAGACCCAGAATCTCTTCGGTTTCCGGGTCGGTATACAACTGACCCTGACGGAAGATGCCAAAGGCATCGGCGCTGTGGAGTTTGAAATCACCGCGGGCATACACCCGGCTGCCGGCTCCCATCAGCAGGTGGTCATCCACCCCTGACAGAATGCGTGGTGCATTGGTCAGAGTATCACCGTCGACTACCCGGTGTTCACGCAGGAAACCCCGGATGGCACCAACCGGAATCGCCGGAATCGCCGACTCAATTGATTCGATCCGCGCCGTTGGCTGCAATTTAACCGTTCCCGGGCTGAGTTTGACGGTGCGGCTGGCATCACCACGGCTGACAATGCCCACTCGGGTTTCGCCGTTGATTGTCATCAGGCCAATCACATCGCCAGGAAAAATCAGGTGTGGATTGCTGATTTGCGAATTCTGGTACCAGATTTCCGGCCACATCCAAGGGTCATTGGTATAGCGGGCAGAGATATCCCACAGGGTATCGCCCTTAACAACCACGTACTCACGAGGGGCGTCTGGTAACAACTGCAACGCCGAGACATTCGCGGTTATACAAATCAGCGCGGCAAACAGCAGGCGCTTGATGGTTTTGCTCATCCTCTATTCCCTTTATCATTCCGATACTAACGTTAATCGTATTCACCGGGGTGGTGGCAGGCTAAGCTGGACAGGTTAACACCAGCCCGCGCTCGGCAATTGCAAGCCGGGCAAGTTTAACAAGCCACTACCCCCAAGTTCTATAAGCACAGTTGATCTATGGCCATTCTGGAAATACTTGAGTATCCCGACCCGCGTTTGCGCACTGTTGCCGCGCCGGTCACACAGGTTGACGATCGTATCCGCACGATCCTCAACGATATGTTTGACACCATGTATGACGCCCCGGGTATTGGTCTGGCGGCGACACAGGTCAACGTCCATGAACGCATCATTACGATTGATGTGAGCGAAGACAAGACCGAACCGCTGGTGTTTATCAATCCTGAGATCCAGGTCCTCGAAGGTGAGCTGGAAACCATGCAGGAAGGCTGTTTGTCGGTGCCCGGCTTTTATGAAGACGTGACCCGCATCGAGCACTGTCTGGTGAAAGCCCTCGACAAGGACGGCCAGCCATTCGAACTGGAATGCACCGGCCTGCTGGCGGTTTGCATCCAGCATGAAGTCGATCACCTCGAAGGCAAGCTGATGGTCGATTACCTTTCCTTGCTGAAGCGTAATCGGATCAAGGACAAGCTGGAGAAAAAACACAAGGCGGAAGCCCGTCAAGGGAAACGCTGATGGCCCTGCGTATTGTTTTTGCCGGTACACCAGACTTTGCCGCCAGCCACTTGCAGGGGTTGCTCGCAAGCGAACACGATATCGTCGGGGTTTATAGCCAACCGGACCGGCCAGCGGGACGGGGTAAAAAACCGCAACCCAGCCCGGTCAAGCAGTTGGCGCTGCAACACGAGATACCGGTATTCCAGCCGCTGAATTTCAAGACGCCAGACAGCGTCGAGCAACTCGCCAGCCTGAATGCCGATCTGATGGTTGTGGTTGCCTATGGCCTGATTCTGCCAGAGGTCGTGCTGAACACTCCCCGTTATGGTTGCCTCAATGTGCATGCCTCGCTGTTGCCTCGCTGGCGCGGCGCAGCACCGATCCAGCGTTGTATTGAAGCGGGCGACACGCTCACCGGTATTACCATCATGCAGATGGACGTCGGTCTGGATACCGGCGCCATGCTCAATATCATCAGCACCGCTATTCTGCCCGATGACACCGGTGGCAGCCTGCACGATCGACTGGCCGAACTCGGGCCACCGGCCTTGCTCGCCACTCTGCAACAGGTGGAAGCCGGTACGCTGACGCCTGAAGCGCAAGACGATGCCCTGGCCAACTACGCCCACAAGCTGACCAAGCAAGAAGCCCTGATCGACTGGCAGCAGCCTGCCACTGAGCTGGCGTTACGCATACGGGCCTTTAATCCCTTTCCGATGGCCTACACCCTGTTAAACCAGGATCGTGTCCGGGTACTGGCGGCAGAGGCACTGGAGACATCCGATAGTGCCGCACCGAGTGCCATACAGGAGAGCCTGACACCGGGAACAATTGTTGCCGTCGGCAGCCAGGGGCTGGATATCGCCTGCGGCAGCGGCCTGTTACGCCTGACTCGGGTGCAGCTGGCCGGTAAAAAACCCATGAACGTGGCCGATCTGATCAATGGTCAACCACATCTGTTTCAACCCCACTACGTACTGGCATCCTCCCTTTGAGCCGAACACATCCGCTATTGTCGACATCCACCCATGACCCGCGCGCCCTCGCCGCCATTGGTTTGTATCTGGTCGAGGGCGGCCAGTCACTGAACACACTGATGCCGGCGCTGGAGGGCCAGGTGGAAGACGTCGACCGGGGGTTCCTGCGCGACTTGCTGCTGGGCAGTTGTCGTTATTATTTCCGCCTCAATGCCATTGCCAAGATCTTGCTCAGCAATGCGTTCAACGACGAGCAGGAAGTGCTGCACTGTTTGCTGATTGTGGGTCTCTACCAGCTCGAAATCCAGCACAAGGCCGCCCATGCCGCCGTACACGCGACGGTAGAGGCCTGCGATGAGCTGGGTCATGGTCAGGCCCGAGGGGTAATCAATGCCTGCTTGCGCCGTTATCAGCGCGAGCAAACCGCTCTGGCGGCCCAACTGGCGGACAACCCGGTCACCGCCACCAGCCACCCCAAATGGCTGGTCAAGATGCTGACCAAAGCCTGGCCGGAGCAATGGCCCGATATACTGCACAACAATAATCAGCTGCCGCCGTTGTGCTTGCGGGTCAATCGCCGTCAGGGTGAGCGTGATGCGTATTTACAGCAGCTGCAAGCACTCGGAATCGAAGCCCGTCCGGCGCCGTTTGCGCCCCAGGGTATTTACCTCAGTGAGCGCTGTGATGTCACCACACTGCCCGGGTTTATGGAAGGTGCGGTCAGTGTCCAGGACGAAGCCGCTCAGCTGACCGCTGACTTGCTCGCGCCCCAGGCAGGAGAACGGATTCTTGATGCGTGCGCCGCTCCCGGTGGCAAAAGCTGTCATTTGCTGGAGCTGGCCGATATCGATCTGACGGCGGTCGACCTCGAACCCGGCCGAATGGCCCGGGTAGAAGAAAACCTCGCCCGCCTGCAGCTGTCAGCCACGCTGCACAGCGCTGATGTTGCCGAGACCGATCAATGGTGGGATGGCCAGTTGTTTGATGCCATTTTGCTCGATGCTCCCTGCTCTGCCACCGGCGTTATCCGCCGTCACCCGGATATCAAGCTGTTGCGGCGGCGTGAAGATATCGCCCGGTTGGCCGAAATTCAGGCTCTCTTGCTGGATGCCTGCTGGGCGATGCTCAAGCCCGGTGGCCGCTTGTTGTATGCCACCTGCTCGGTATTGCCGCAGGAAAACAGCCAGCAAATCGAAACCTTTGTCCAGCGCACCACTGCCGCTGGTCACTCTAACGTCACGCTTTTGTCACTGGACAAGCCGTGGGGAAGCGCCTGTAATGCCGGGCGTCAGCTGTTCCCTGCGGCCGACAGTACCGACGGCTTTTATATGGCCTTGTTACGCAAAGACATTGCCACTTCATCTGCCACTGACCATGGGGACTCCGTGTAGCCATGAAAATTATTATTCTCGGCGCTGGCCAGGTCGGCGGCACCCTGGCTGAAAACCTGGCCGTCGAACACAATGACATTACGGTGGTGGATACCGATCAGGTACGGCTGCGAGAGCTGCAGGACCGTATCGATATCAAGACGGTCTCCGGTCATGGCTCTTACCCTCATGTCTTGCGCGAAGCCGGAGCCGATGACGCCGATATGCTGGTGGCTGTCACCAATTCGGATGAAACCAATATGGTGGCCTGTCAGGTGGCTTATTCGTTATTCCGGACGCCAACCAAAATCAGCCGGATTCGCTCCAATGCCTATCTGAAGCAACCGGATTTGTTCCGGGTCGATGCCTTCCCGATCGATGTACTGATCTCCCCTGAGCAAGTAGTTACCAACTACGTACGCCGCTTGCTGGAGTATCCTGGTGCGCTGCAAGTGCTCGATTTTGCCGACAAACGCGTGCAGCTGGTGGCTGTTACCGCCTATTACGGCGGCCCGCTGGTGGGTCAGGCAATCCAGCAATTAAAGAGCCACTTGCCCGATGTCGACACCCGGGTGGCAGCGGTCTTCCGTCGCGGCAAGGCGATAGAGCCAACGGGTGACACCATTATCGAAGCCGATGACGAGGTGTTTTTTGTTGCTGCCAACGCGCACATCAAAAAGGTGATGTCCGAGTTACGCCGCACCGAAGACTCTTACAAACGCATTATCATTGCCGGGGGCGGTAATATTGGTTATCGCCTCGCCAAAGAGCTGGAAGCCACCTATCACATCAAGATCATGGAGCGTAACCGCGACCGCGCCCGCTTCCTCAGCGAGAACCTCAATCACGCCGTGGTACTGCTGGGCACCGCCACCGACAAGGCGCTGCTGGAAGAAGAAAATATCGAGAATACCGATGTGTTCTGCGCCCTGACCAACGATGACGAGGTCAATATCATGTCGTCGTTATTGGCCAAACGCTCCGGCGCCCGCAAGGTCATGACGCTGATCAACAAGGCCGCCTATGTCGACCTGGTGCAGGGTGGCTCCATCGATGTTGCCATCTCTCCCCAGCAGGCCACCATTGGCAGCCTGCTTACCCACGTACGCCGCGGCGACGTAGTGAATGTGCACTCGTTGCGACGTGGTGCCGCAGAAGCCATTGAGGCCATCGCCCATGGTGACAGCCACTCTTCCAAGGTGGTCGGCAAGGCCATCCGTGAAATCCAGCTGCCACCCGGCACGACCATTGGTGCCATCGTTCGCGGTGAAGAGGTCATCATGGCGACCTCGGAAGTGGTGGTGGAATCGGATGATCACGTCATCCTGTTTGTGATGGATAAACGTCATATTGCTGATGTGGAACGGCTGTTCCAGGTTGGGCTTGGTTTCTTCTAATACAAATACAGACGTAAGGCGAACCGGATTATGCATATCTCCGTGATTGCACGGGTATTGGGTATCTTCCTGATGTTGTTCAGCTTGACCATGCTGCCCCCTATTCTGGTCTCTTTGTGGTTTAACGATGATGCCCTGCCTGCGTTTGTCAGTGCGCTGGCGATTACCTTTGGCCTCGGCTTTTTATGCTGGCTGCCGGTGCGCCATGAACATCACGACCTGCGCACCCGGGACGGTTTTGTGATCACCGTGCTGTTCTGGATTGTGCTGGCGTTGTCGGGGTCGTTTCCCTTTATGCTATCGGACAACCCGGGGCTGAGTTTTACCGACGCCTTTTTTGAATCGCTGTCTGGCTGGACCACTACCGGGGCGACCATTATGACCGGCCTCGACCAGCTGCCTGAGAGTATTCTCTGGTATCGCCAGCAGCTGCAATGGCTCGGCGGTATGGGGATTATTGTGCTTGCCGTTGCGGTACTGCCGATGCTGGGCATTGGTGGCATGCAGCTGTTCCGGGCCGAAACACCCGGGCCACTGAAAGACTCCAAACTGACACCCCGTATTACCGAGACCGCCAAGGCGCTCTGGTATATTTATCTGAGCCTGACCATTGCCTGTGCGCTGGGTTATTGGCTGGCGGGGATGACGCCGTTTGATGCCGTCAGCCACAGTTTTTCCACCGTGGCGATTGGCGGATTTTCAACCCACGATGCCTCCATGGGTTACTTCGACAGCGCCACCATTGAGATGATTGCGGTCTTTTTCATGCTGACCTCATCACTCAATTTTGCGCTGCACTTTTACGCCTGGCGCTACCACTCCCTGTCGCATTTTATTCGCGACTCCGAGCTCAAGTTCTTCTTTGCCGTGATGGCCGGAGGCATCGCCCTGACCATTCCGGCCTTGTGGCTGACCAACACCTACGAGCTGCCCGAGGCAGTACGTTACGGTATTTTTGAAACCGTTACCGTGGCCACCACGACGGGGTTCAGTACCGCTGACTTTTCTGCCTGGCCGATTTTCCTGCCCGTATTGCTGTTTATGATGGCCTTTATCGGGGGCTGTGCCGGTTCAACCGGCGGCGGTATGAAGGTGATTCGGGTGCTGCTGATTTTCAAACAGGGAAATCGTGAGATTAATCGGCTGGTGCACCCCAATGCCGTGATTCCTGTGAAAATCGGCCGTCAGCCGGTATCCGAACGGGTACTGGAAGCCGTGTGGGGATTTTTTGCCCTGTATGTTCTCACCTACATGGTGATGATGCTGTTACTGCTGGCCACCGGGCTCGACCACGTAACGGCCTTTTCCGCCGTCGGTGCCTGCCTCAACAACCTCGGTCCGGGCCTTGGCGAAGTGGCCACTCACTACGGTGATATCAGTGATGCTGCCAAGTGGATTTGCGCTCTCACCATGCTGCTGGGGCGGCTGGAAATCTTTACCTTGCTGGTGCTGATCAGCCCATCGTTCTGGCGCGGCTGAGTGCGCCCGCAACACGGGCGCTTGTCTCAGGGTACCCCGGCTGCTTTATACGGGCTGGGGGTGCCATCGGGCTGACGCTTGAAGCGTTTGTACGTCCACTGGTATTGCTCCGGTGCCATGGCGACCACTTGCTCGACACTGCGGTTCAGTGCGGTGCAGGCAACGTCGGCATCCTTGCTGTAGATATCGGCATCCGGTTCCAGAAAGTGCACATCAAACCCCTCGGCATCAGGGCGACGCAAGGCAAACGCCATTAACGCCCGTGCCCCGGTCCGCTGTAACAGCTCGTGGGGCATGCGCGGCGTCAGTGTTGGAACGCCCATAAAAGGGACGATCACGCCACTGCGACGCTCAGGTTCCTGATCCGGCAAAAAGCCCGCCACGCTCCCTTGCTGCAGCGTTTTGAACAACGCCCGTACGCCTCCGGCCGTGGTCGGCACCAGTGTCGCACCGGTGTTCTGGCGACGCTGTCGCATCCAGCTATCAAACAGCGGATTCTTTGCCGGCTTGAACATGATGGTGATCTGGCAGCGGTTACTGAGGTAGGTATTCAGCTGCTCCCAGTTGCCAATATGCGGGGCCAGAATCAAGACACCCTGGCTGTCGGCCAAGGCATCATCCAACAGTTTGGCGTTATGCACCCGTCGTATCAGGCTCAGTACATCGATCGTATTCTTGCCCCAGAAAACACCCATCTCTGCACCGGTCATGCCGTTGTGCAGCAAGGTTTTTTTCAGTAACTGATCGCGCTCTGCGGTGTCCATATCCGGCGCCGTCAACGCCAGGTTCACCCGTGCCACTTCCCGTGACCGGGTGCGGCGTAACCACAGCAGCCAGCCCAGGCCACGTCCAATACGCTGGGTCAGCCCCAAGGGCAGCAGTCCCAGCAAGCGAACAAGGCCAATCATCCAATATCCGGTAATCTGTTTCACCGCTTCTCACTGTTCTGACTTGAAAAGCGCAGTGTACGACCTGTGTTTATTCAGGCAAGTGTTATAGCAGCTGGCTCAAAATGACACTGGCATGACGTTGACGATAAAGGTTCAATCCTGTCCAGACAGCGGCATCGTCTATACTGAGAAGCTGGACAGCCAATCCACGGAGGGACACCATCACGAATCCTGGCCGCACGAGGTGACAGAGACACGCCTCAACGCTAAAGTGCCTCTGAGCACTGCCCTGGCGGCAAACGGCAAAATCGCTAACGCCACAGATATCTGTCCCGGATATCCATAGTGGTCGCGGACGAGATGGTGTAACGCTTGTCCCTGAACCGTTTGTGCGCTCCCGGCGCTCGATGAACCACTTTACTCGCTTGCTCCAGGAGCTTGCTTCATGAAATTTGATTACATGATCGGTGCGGTCATCCACGACCTGAAAAACCAGCTGCAAACGCTGCTGGCGTGCGAACAGGAAGCGCTGACGCATATTCCTGAACGCTACCATGCCTATCTCAAGCCGATTTTGCAGAACACCAGCCGCCTGCAAAACGACGCCATCCAGATGATGACGCTGTTCCGGATGGAAAAAGAGCGTGATTTCCCCCTCGATGATGCCTGGCCCCACGACACCGTCCTCGATGCCATCGATTCAACCCAGTTGCAGTTTCCCAATATTCGTTTTGAAAACAACATCGACGAAGCCATTCAGGGTTTTTACAGCGAAGATCTGGTGCATATGGCACTGGTGACGCTGATCACCAACAGCGCCCAGGCCGGTGCCACGCGCATCCGTCTCAGTGCCGCCATCGAGAGCGGCAACAACACGCTGGTTTTCCGGGTCGAAGACAACGGCCACGGTTTTGATCAAAGCATCCTGAACGGCGAGCGTATCACCACCAAAAACGGTGGCAGTGGCCTCGGCCTTTACCTGATCGGTGAAATTGCCCGCCATCACAAGCAAGGCGAGCAGCAAGGCCGTGTCAGTTGTGGCAACCTGCCCAAAGGGGGCGCAGAAGTCTGTATTGTTCTGCCTCATATACAGCATTAACAGCGGCTCGATTTCGCCGACCGGTAGAGTGATGATTGGCCGGCATCCACTGCGCCTGTTCCGTTGATCGCCGTACAGGCTGGCTATCCCTTGTTCCTCTGCCAGGGCCTGCAAGACCCTCATGACGGATTGCCTCTGTCTTCAACCTCCAGCGCTGCTATAATCCCGGCCTTTGTTTTTCAGGAACATCTCCCCAGGGGTAGAAGCTGTGAGTCAGAGTCGCCATAACGTCAAAACCTTTCAGGGCATGATTGCCGCCCTGCAAGAGTACTGGTCCGATCAGGGCTGTGTTATCAACCAGCCACTGGACCTCGAAGTCGGGGCCGGTACTTTCCATGTACACACTTTTTTACGCGCCATTGGCCCGGAAAAATGGAACTCGGCCTACGTTCAGCCCAGCCGTCGTCCCACCGATGGCCGTTACGGTGAAAACCCCAATCGCCTGCAGCACTATTATCAGTTCCAGGTGGTCATGAAGCCTTCCCCAGCCAACTTCCAGGAGCTGTACCTTGGCTCTCTGAATGTGCTTGGGGTTGATACCCTGATCCACGACATCCGTTTTGTAGAAGACAACTGGGAATCGCCAACACTGGGCGCCTGGGGTCTGGGCTGGGAAGTCTGGCTCAACGGTATGGAAGTCACCCAGTTCACCTACTTCCAGCAAGCCGGTGGGTTGGAATGTTTCCCGGTCATGGGTGAAATCACCTACGGTCTCGAACGGATCGCCATGTACCTGCAGGAAGTCGACTCGGTCTACGACCTCGTCTGGACCTATGGCCCCGACGGAGAGCCAGTCACCTACGGCGACGTCTTCCATCAAAACGAAGTGGAGCAATCCACCTACAATTTTGAATTCGCCGATGTCGACTTTTTATTCCAGGCCTTCGATCAATACGAAAAAGACTGCACCAAGCTGGTCGCTGCCAACCTGCCACTGCCAGCCTACGAACAAACCCTGAAAGCCTCGCACACCTTTAACCTGCTGGATGCACGCGGGGCAATTTCTGTCACCGAGCGTCAGGGCTATATTCTGCGTGTTCGCACCCTCGCCCGTGCCGTCGCTCACTGTTATTACGACAGTCGTGCCGAACGTGGCTTCCCGCTGGCCGAAGACGGTATTCGTGAGGAAGTGCTGGCCAAGTGGTTAGCCGATAAAGAAAAGGACGCTGAAAAAGCACGCAAGAAGGCTGAGAAAGAAGCAGCCCAAGCGGCTGGGGAGAACAAATAATGGCCACTCAAGATTTTCTGGTAGAGCTGGGTACCGAAGAACTGCCACCCATGGCATTAAAAAGCCTGTCGGAAGCCTTTGCCGACGGCATCGTCAATGGCCTGAACGACGCCAGCCTGACGACTGACAAGGTCACCATTTTTGCTGCACCACGACGTATGGCCGTGCGTATTACCGGCCTCGCCGAGCAACAAGCCGATCAGCAGGAAACCCTCTATGGCCCACCGGCCAAAATCGCCTACGATGCCGACGGCAATCTGACCAAGGCGGCGGCAGGTTTTGCCGCCCGTGCCGGTGTCGATGCTAGTGAGTTACAAACCGCTCCCGAATCTGCCGGTAAAAACGCTGGCAAGCTGATGATCCAGCGTACGATCAAGGGTAAACAAACGGTTGAGTTGCTGCCGGCCATCGTACAGACCAGCCTCGACAAGCTGCCGATTCCCAAGCGCATGCGCTGGGGTGACTCCCGGGTTGAATTTGTCCGGCCAGTACAATGGTTAGTGATGCTGTTTGGTAACGCCGTTGTCGACGCTGAAATACTGGGCTTGCAAGCCGGTAACACCTCCATGGGTCACCGCTTCCATGCACCTGGTGAAGTAAGTATCAACTCACCGGCCGAGTACGAAGAAACCTTGCGTGCTGCCTATGTGATGGCCAGTTTTGCCGAACGTTCGGAGCTGATTGCCAAACAGGTAAAAGCCGCCGGTGAAAAACTGGGTGGTGAAGCGGTTATCAGTGACGACTTGCTCGAAGAAGTCACCGCGCTTAATGAGTGGCCTGTCGCCCTGGCGGGTTCATTTGATGAAAGCTTTCTGACCGTTCCGGCGGAAGCACTGGTCTCTTCCATGAAAGAGCACCAGAAATACTTCCACGTAATGAAAGATGGCCAGCTGCTGAACAACTTTATTACCGTCGCCAATATCGAATCAAAAGATCCGGCCCAGGTGATTTCCGGCAACGAGCGGGTGATTCGTCCACGTCTGGCCGATGCCAAATTCTTCTGGGATACCGACCGCAAGCAGCCGCTGGCGAGCCGTTTCGACAAGCTCGAGAACGTTGTCTGGGTCAACAGCCTCGGCTCCATCGCCGACAAGGCCCGCCGCATCTCAACGCTGGGGCAGAAAATTGCCAGCGCCATGAACGCCGATACCGCTCTGGTTGAGCGAGCCGCCCGATTGTGTAAAAACGATCTGGTCTCCAACATGGTATTCGAGTTCACCGACCTGCAAGGTCTGGCGGGTAAATATTACGCCGAGCACGATGGTGAACACGCCGATGTCGCCGCCGCCATGATTGAGCAGTACATGCCCGCCTTTGCCGGTGATGCACTGCCCGATACCGCAACCGGTACTGCCATTGCGTTGGCCGACCGGCTGGACTCACTGGCCGGGCTGTTTGGCATTGGCCAATTGCCCACCGGCTCCAAAGACCCGTTTGCCCTGCGTCGTGCCTCTCTCGGTGTATTACGTATTCTGGTGGAAAAGAAGATCAATATCGATCTGTCGGATCTGCTCGACTGGGCACTCGACAATGACTGGCCGATTGAATTACAAGCCGACACCAAGGCTGCCCTGACAGAGTATCTGCTCGACCGCTTCAGTGCCTGGTACCAGGACGCGCATATTCCGGCGGATGTGTTCCTCTCGGTCCGTGCCCTCGGCATTACCCAGCCGCTCGATATTGACCGTCGGGTGAAAGCCGTACACGCTTTCAGCCAGCTGGAATCAGCCGCCGCATTGGCCGCTGCCAACAAACGGGTTTCCAATATTCTGGCCAAAAACGGCGGCGATACCATCACTGCCGAAGTCAACGCCGAGCTGCTGCAGGAAGTACAGGAAAAAGCCCTGTTTGAAGAAGTCACGGCGCTGGCCGATCTGGTTGGCCCGGTTATCAAACGCGGCGATTACGAAGGTGCCTTGACGGTATTGTCCACCTTGCGTGATGTGGTCGATAACTTCTTTGATAATGTCATGGTGATGGCAGATGACGAAGCGATCAAAAACAACCGTCTGGCGCTACTGAAGCAGCTACGGGCGATGTTTGTTGCCATCGCTGACATCAGCCTGCTGCAAGGTTAAAACCTGCTGAACTGGCACACAGACGACGGCAAGCAATATAAGCGGCTCAATCGTCTGTCTCTGACTACAAAAGCCCGGCTGGTCCGGGCTTTTGTGTGTTCGCTCACACTGAACGATGGATACACTGGCCTGTGCCATGCCCTCGGAGATCAATCCCATGTCACTGATTATTCTCGATCGTGATGGCGTCCTTAATCAGGACTCCGATGCTTACGTCAAATCTGCCGCGGAATGGATCGCTATTCCCGGCAGTGCCAAAGCCGTCGGCCGCCTGTGCCAGGCGGGTTATCAGGTAGCCGTCGCCACCAATCAGTCGGGGTTGGCCCGGGGTTATTTCCATCAGGATGATCTCGATGCCATGCACAGCAAAATGAATGCCTTGATTGAAGCCGAGGGCGGTCATCTTGCCCATATTGCCTGGTGTCCCCATGGCCCTGGGGATCAGTGTGATTGCCGCAAGCCATTACCTGGCCTGATCCATCAGATTGAACAGGCGCTGGGAGTCTCCGCCCAAGGGGCTGTCATGGTCGGCGATTCTATCCGGGATCTCGAAGCCGGTACCGCAGCTGGATGTACACCGATACTGGTGCGCACCGGCAAGGGCCGTGGCTCGGAAAACAAGCTGGCCACTCACCCAACACTCGCCCATACCGCCGTGTTTGATGATCTGTCATCCTGGGTAGATCAATTCCTCAATTCGGAAAATCAAAACCCGATAACCGGGCCTGACTGATAGCTCAATAGCCTCACGAATACTTGGTGTGTCGGAGCCGGGTCAGGTAGTCTGGCTGGCAGGCCCTGTAGCCCACAATCTGCTTGGAGTCCGGTGCAGTGCCCGTGCCCACAGGGAAACAGTCATAGGAAATGACGTAACAATCAAAACCTCATGGCAATGGTATAAACACGCAGACAGTTTGATTTTCAACAAGGCTTCTTCAGCATGATGAACAGCTCCAGTTATTCGGCCGCTGCCGACGTTCCAAACTCACCGTTCAGCCATAAACTACGCAGTATCCTTTTTTACATTTGGCTGACGGTAGTCACCGTTATCTGGTTTATCCCCAGTTTATTGATTGGCCCTTTTTTACCGCTCAAGGCACGTAATTATTGGGTAATGGGCATTCATTGCCGCCTGGTTATTTTTGGTTTGCGCTGGATTGCAGGTATTCGCTGTGAGGTCGAAGGCCGGGAAAATATTCCCAGCGATGGCCGTGGCTATGTGCTGATCAGCAAACACCAGAGCACCTGGGAGACCTTTATGCTGCCAACACTGATCTACCCGCACGTGCAGGTAGTCAAGAAAGAGCTGTCTTACCTGCCGTTTTTTGGCTGGGGTTTACAGTTGATTCAACCCATTTTTATTAATCGTAATAAAAAGACCAACGCTCTCAAGCAAGTCATTCAGCAAGGTGAGGTGCGGCTGAAGGCAGGTATTCACGTGCTGGTCTTTCCAGAAGGCAGCCGTATTCCTTCGGGCAAGCGCAAGCTGTTTTCCAAGGGAGGGGCCATGCTGGCGACCAAAACAGCTGCTCCGGTTATCACCATTGCCCATAACTCTTCCGAGCATTGGCCCAACACTCATTGGGTAAAATCGCCGGGGGTTATTCGTATGGTGATCAGTGCTCCCATCGAAACCGCAGGTATGAGTACTGCCGACTTGAATGAACTGACTGAAACCTGGATCAACGAGCAGGTCGATCGTATTTCTGATCTGCCATTCCAGGGTGAGTATGTGGAAGCTGTGACCAGCGGCAAGCGCTTCTAGCCAGCACACAGCAAACACCACGCAGATTGGTTTTAACAACGGCTCTCTGGTTTAACCTGAGGGCCGTTTTTATTGCTCTGCATATCGTGAGGCCATCCTGTTCCATGTGGAACATTCGGGCTTATGGTACCGGTCGTCCTCGTCCTGTCGTGAATTCTGACCTTACTTGGATATTGCACGCTATCTATCGCTTAGCGCATAACAAGAGAGCCATAAAAAAGCCGATGATTCTTTGGGAATCATCGGCTTTTTTACTGTTCTTCTGAGTGTGCCTGTCGCCTGTGTGGCTCTTGTCTTGATGGCTTGGCTGATCATCGCTGGCTGAAGAGTCTGTTTCACGTGAAACACGTCGCCGTTTCACTCTCTTTATCGTCTGCCAGTACCAGTCTGATTCTCTGGCACTGATCTACTCACACCCTACACCCCGGCTTCAACCCCGCTTTCAATCGCCCACTCAGACCCGGAACACCAAAGCCCGGAACATTCAGGCATGGTCCGATTTACTCGACCATGCCTTTGATGGTGACCAGCGGATTAACATCGGCTTCGTAGTCTACGCCTTCCAGGCCAAAACCAAACAGGCGCAAGAACTCTGCCTTGTAACCGGCAAAGTCGGTATCGGTCGCAATGGTGTCCGTGGTGATGGTATCCCAGGCATCTTCAACGGCTTTTTGTACTTCCGGAATCAACTCCAGTTCATCAACCCGGGCACGTCCTTCATCATCCAGACGTGGAGTATCTGAATACAGGCACTCGCTGTACAGGCGATACAGCTGTTCAATACAGCCTTCGTGAGTACCCTGCTCTTTCATCACTTTGAATAGCAGCGACAGGTACAGCGGCATAATTGGAATGGCGGAGCTGGCTTGTGTCACAACGGCTTTTAACACAGCAACCCGGGCATCGCCGCCTTTGGCCGCCAGTTTTTCACGGATAGCGATCACTCGTTTGTCGAGATCTTGCTTCGCCTGGCCAATGGTACCGCCCCAGTACAGATCCCAGGTTACCTTGTCGCCGAGGTAGGTAAACGCAGACGTTTTGGCACCATCCGCCAATACCCCGGCGGCATCCAGCGCATCGATCCACATCTGCCAGTCTTCACCACCCATAACGGCAACCGTATTGTCGATATCTTCTTGAGAAGCGGCTGGCAAGGTGAAGTCCTGAATGATTTCCTTATCGGTATTGATACCTCGCAGGGTAACGTCTTTACCGATGGGTTTCAGGGTCGAGTTATGGACAACTCCGGTTACCGGGTGCTGGCGACGAGGAGCAGCCAGACTGTAAATAACCAGGTCGACTTGACCCATATCGGCCTTGATGGCGTCGATGGTTTTTTGCTTGATCGCATTGGTAAAGGCATCACCGTTGATACTTTTTGCATACAAGCCATCGGCTTCAGCAAATTGATGGAACGCCGCCGAGTTGTACCAACCAGCACTGCCTGTTTTTTTCTCTGTTCCTTCTTTTTCAAAAAACACACCGAGTGTGGATGCACCTGCACCAAAGGCAGCCGCAATACGTGCAGCCAGGCCATAACCGGTCGAAGCACCAATCACCAGGACACGCTTGGGCATATCGATCTTGCCCTGTGCCTTGATAAAGTCAATTTGCTCTTTAACGTTTGCTTCACAACCACTTGGGTGGGTTGTTACACACATAAAACCGCGCACTCTCGGTTTGATAATCATGAATCATTCCTGTCGATCTGGATTACGGGATACCCGAAGCACTCGTCTGGCAGCAACAAGCAGGCTTCGGCCAATGCTGGGTTATTGTAGCTTGCCACCCACTATATAGCAGCTCTCTTTGGGACAAGCACTATTGAGTCAATCATCCCCTGCTGACCGGACATTTCTGTGGATAACTCAGTGGATGAAATTTTTTGATGCGTTTTTTCAGTGACAGAATCTTGCCACCCAAAAGCCTGAAATAAAAAAGCCCCGACCGAGATACCTCCGCCGGGGCCTGATAAACACTGGAGAAATCAGAAATCCAGGTTCGCTACGTTTAATGCATTAGCTTCGATAAAGGCGCGACGCGGTTCCACTTCATCACCCATCAGGGTTGTGAACATCTTGTCGGCGGAAATGGCATCCTCGATACCAACCTGCAGCATACGACGGGTATTCGGGTCCATGGTGGTCTCCCACAATTGATCCGGGTTCATCTCTCCCAGACCTTTATAGCGCTGGATATTGAAGCCTTTTTTAGCTTCATTCAGCAGCCATTGAATTGCATCCCAGAAATCAACGATAGGATAAACACGCTCCCCTCGTTGAATATAAGCATCACTTTCCAATGTATCGCTCAGGCGTTGGCTGATCATCGACAATCTGCGATAACCGGAACCGGTAAAAAATTCACGATCGAGAATATAATCACGTGGCACACCATGAGTAATGACCTTAACCAGTACATTAAACTCGTTACGCTCAGTATCCTGGATATGTTCCACGTGGAAATGGTTGCCACTGCGGCCAGCATCCGGCAGTACTGCGTCCAGCTGCGAAGCCCAGTTTTTCACAAAGGCTTCATCACCCAGAGCAGAGGCTTCCACAACAGGCAGCGTCAGTAGCTGATGCAATACGGCTTGAGGAATCAGGCCAGACAAGCGCTGTACGATCTCTTGTGCTGCCCGATAGTCGGCAACCAGTTCAGCAAAAGCCGTGTCCGTTATGGCTGGCGCATCCGCTGACGGGTGAAGTGCGGCTTTTTCCAAAGCGATATGAGTCAGGTACTCCTCCATCGCTTCTTCATCCTTGATGTACTGTTCTTGCTTGCCACGTTTGATTTTGTACAACGGCGGCTGGGCAATATACACATGACCACGTTCAATGATTTCTGGCATTTGGCGGAAGAAGAAGGTCAGCAACAGCGTCCGGATGTGCGCCCCATCCACGTCCGCATCGGTCATGATAATAATGCTGTGATAACGCAATTTGTCGGGGTTAAATTCTTCCCGGCCAATGCCACAACCCAATGCAGTAATCAGGGTGCCGACTTCTGCTGACGACAGCATTTTGTCAAAGCGGGCTTTTTCAACGTTGAGGATTTTACCTTTCAACGGCAAAATTGCCTGGGTACGACGATCCCGGCCTTGCTTGGCGGAGCCGCCGGCCGAGTCCCCTTCCACCAGGTAGACTTCTGACAAGGCTGGATCTTTTTCCTGACAATCCGCCAGCTTGCCAGGCAGACCGGCAATATCCAATGCGCCTTTACGGCGTGTCATTTCACGAGCACGACGAGCGGCGTCACGAGCACGGGCGGCATCGATCATTTTGCCAACCAGGTCTTTTGCCTGAGACGGGTTTTCCATCAGATATTCACTGAACAGGCGTCCCATCTCCTGCTCCACCGCAGGTTTCACTTCAGAAGATACCAGCTTGTCTTTGGTCTGGGAGCTGAATTTTGGATCAGGTACCTTGACCGAAATAATAGCGGTCAGGCCTTCGCGGGCATCGTCACCAGTGGTGGCCACTTTGGCTTTTTTCGCCAGACCTTCTTTTTCAATATAGGTATTCAGGGTACGCGTCAGGGCCGCACGGAAACCGGCCAGGTGACTGCCACCATCCCGTTGTGGAATGTTGTTGGTGTAGCAGAAGATATTTTCCTGGAAGGAGTCGTTCCACTGCATCGCCACTTCCACAGCAATACCGTCTTCACGCTCAGCATTAAAATGGAAAACGTCGTTCAGGGCGGTTTTGCCGTCATTGAGATATTTTACGAAGGAGGCTAACCCACCTTCAAACTCAAAAACGTCTTCTTTATCGGCGACTCGCTCATCTTTTAAATAAATGCGAACACCGGAGTTCAGGAAGGATAATTCCCGCAGGCGTTTGGCCAGGTACTCATAGGAGAATTCGGTTTTGGTGAAGGTTTCTTTTGATGGTAAAAAAGTCACCATGGTGCCGGTGGTGTCACTGACACCCACTTCCCGCAATGGGTAATCTGGCACACCGTGGCTGTATTCCTGTTCGAACAGTTTGCCACCACGGCGAATGGTCATTTTCAGGCTTTCAGATAACGCATTGACGACGGAAACACCCACGCCGTGTAATCCACCTGAAACCTTATAGCTGTTGTCATCAAACTTGCCGCCAGCATGCAGTACCGTCAGAATCACTTCCGCAGCAGAGACACCTTCTTCTTCGTGAATCTCGGTGGGGATACCTCGGCCGTTATCCGATACCGATACCGAATTGTCCGTGTGAATAACGACATTAACGCTGTCACAATAACCCGCCAAGGCTTCATCAATGGAGTTATCAACCACCTCAAACACCATATGATGCAGGCCGGTGCCATCGTCCGTATCACCGATATACATGCCTGGGCGCTTGCGAACGGCATCTAGGCCTTTCAGTACTTTAATACTGGACGAATCGTAACTCTGCTCACTCATTCAGTGTTCCTCTTGGGCGGAAATAGCATCAACAACTGCTTGTTGGATCAGGTGATCAGGAAAGGCTTTCTTCTTCGATTTTGCCGTGTTCCACATGAAACACCTTGAAGTCGGAGGGGGTCCAGCTGTCCATCAGTTGCTGCTTTTCTATACTTGTAATAAATACCTGACATTTTAAATCTTCCAGCACCTGGCATAAAGCCAAACGGTGCCGGGAATCCAGCTCTGAGGCCAGGTCATCGACCAGGTAAATAGGCGCATTACCACAGCTTTGCTTATACAGAATTCCCTGGGTAAGCTTCAGTGCTGCCACCACTGTTTTTTGCTGGCCTCGCGACAGTACATCCGCTGCCGGTAATTTATTCACTCGAATACGCAGCTCTGCCCGATGTGGGCCAGACTGAGTATAGCCCAGCTGTAAATCCCGCTCTTGCTGTCGGGCCAGAATATCCTTGAGCTGGCTGTCCTTTTCCCAGCCGGGATAATAATGTAATCCTACCTTGATGCTTTCATCGAGTGCTGCCAGCGTAGTCTCAAAGCGAGGCACAAAATCTTTCAGATAAGCTAGGCGATACTGGTGAATCTTTTCGCTGGCTTCCATAAAGCCATCATCCCAAACATCCAGCCAGCTGGTTTCTTTTTGTTTCAGCACGCTGTTGCGTTGTTTTAGTACCTTACGGAAGATCCGCCATTCTTCGATAAAGCCAGGTTCCACATGGAACACTCCCCAATCAAGAAACTGGCGGCGGTCTTCTGGAGATCCAACCAGTAACCGGAAGGTATTGGGCTCAATCACTTGAACCGGCAAGCAACTGGCGACCTGCGCCTGGGATGTCAGTACCGATCCATCGAGGCGAAACAGTACGTCACCATTACGTAAACGGAGGCTGTACAGGTTCTGTGTTTTTTCTTCATCAGGCTCGCCCATCTCGCATTCCAGCTCAAGCCGATCCGCATCGTGCAGGATCAGCTGTTTAATCTGATTGGAACGGAAAGATTTGCCAGAAGACAGCAAGGCGATGGATTCCAGCAAGCTGCTTTTACCGCTGCCGTTATCACCATAAATAAAGTTAACACGGGAATGAGGCTGAATCGTCAGCGGTGCCAGATTACGGACACCGCGAACGGACAAACGCCGAATCGGCATAAATACCTACAAGCGCATCGGCATCACAACGTAAAGCGAGTCGCCACCTTCCGGTTCTTCCAGAAGTGCACTGCTATTTGCGTCGGACAGCGTCAGTTTGACGTTTTCATTACTGATAACAGACATAACGTCCAGCAGGTAGGCAACGTTAAAGCCCATTTCAAGGGAGTCGCCACTGTAATGAACGGCTACAGATTCTTCGGCTTCTTCTTGTTCAGGGTTATTGGCAAACACTTGCAATAAATCCGGAGCCAGCACCAAACGCACACCACGATACTTTTCGTTGGAAAGAATCGCCGTCCGGGCAAATACCTGGCGTAATTCCTGGCGATCGGCCAGCATGACGTTGGTACCGTTTTTTGGAATTACCCGGGTGTAATCCGGAAACTTGCCATCAACCAGCTTGGAGATAAAAGTGAAATTCTCGGTTTGGGTGCGTAAGTGATTACCACTCAAAGACAAGGTCACGCTCATCTCGGCGTCTGTCAGCAGTTTTGCCAATTCCAGCACGCCTTTGCGTGGCAAGATAATCTGGCTGGCTTCATCCGGCCCGGATATATCAACACGGCAGGTCGCCAGGCGATGGCCGTCGGTTGCAACGGTACGCAGTGAGTCAGTGCTGACTTCAAACAGCATGCCGTTAAGATAATACCGTACGTCCTGTTGCGCCATGGCAAAGCTGGTGCGATCCAGCGCCCGGCGTAACACCTGTTGGCTCATGGTAAAGCTTTTTTCTTCACCCACCGATTCAACGTTAGGAAATTCGCTGGCAGGCAAGGAGGACAAGGTAAAACGTGAACGACCAGAGCGGATATTCACGCGCTGGTCATCAAGGGCAATTTCTATCTGGGCACCGTCCTGCAAGGAGCGGCAAATATCCATCAGTTTTTTGCCGGGCACAGTAACAGCACCTTCAACACCGGCTTCGTCAAGCGTTACCCGGCCAACCAGTTCGACCTCGAGATCGGTCCCTGTCAGGGATAACTGCTGACCACGCACTTCCAACAATACATTGGAGAGCACCGGTAACGTCTGTCGTTTTTCAACAACACCCGCCACCAGTTGCAGGGGGCGTAGCAAAGCTTCCCTAGAGATTACGAATTTCATGTTTCTCCACTCAGGTCTAGGTTGTCAGTGAACGCAGCAGGTTCTTGTAATCTTCAAGAACGTCAGCGTTGGTTTGTTGCAGTTCTTTCACTTTTCTACAAGCGTGCAACACCGTCGTATGATCTCTGCCACCAAAGGCTTCGCCAATCTCGGGAAGACTATGATTAGTGAGCTCTTTGCTTAACGCCATCGCCACTTGTCGTGGGCGGGCGATCGATCGTGTTCGGCGCTTAGATGATAAATCAGAGATCTTGATTTTGTAATACTCGGCGACGGTCCGCTGGATATTATCAATACTGACTTGCCGTTCTTGCAGAGCAAGCAGGTCTTTCAGCGATTCCTTGATAAACGGCAGGTTGATTTCACTGCCGGTGAATTGCGCACTGGCAATCACTCGCTTCAGGGCACCTTCCAGCTCCCGGACATTGGAGCGAATGCGCTGGGCAACAAAAAAAGCAGCATCATCAGGTAAGTGCACCCCACTTTGCTCTGCTTTTTTCATCAAGATGGCGACCCGGGTTTCAAGCTCGGGAGGTTCAACACCGACCGTCAGTCCCCAGCCAAAACGACTCTTCAACCGCTCTTCAAGGCCATGAATTTCTTTTGGGTAACGGTCACAAGTCAGAATCATTTGCTGACCACCTTCCAACAAGGCGTTGAAGGTATGGAAAAACTCTTCCTGAGAGCGCTCTTTACCGGCGAAAAACTGGATGTCATCAATCAGCAAGGCATCCAGACCGCGATAGAAACGCTTGAATTCGTTAATGGCATTCAGCTGCAGGGCCTTGACCATATCCTGCACAAAACGCTCGGAGTGTACATAAAGTACCTTGGCGTTCTGGTTTTTTGACTGTAGATAATTGCCGACCGCATGCATCAAGTGGGTTTTACCCAGGCCAACACCACCATATATAAAGAGTGGGTTGTACGACCCGCCAGCGTTTTCGGCAACCTGCTGGGCTGCAGCGTGGGCGAGCTGGTTCGATTTACCTTCAACAAAAGTCTGGAAGGTAAATGTCGGGTTCAGGAAGGAACGGTGCTTTACCCCTCCTTCAACCTGTACTTCCCGGCGGGAAGTGGAAGCCGCGGATGTATTGACAGGCATTTGTACCGGAGGTTTGGCAGTAACCGCTGGCGGCTGGAATTCATCCACCATTGGCTCATCATCTTCTGCTCGTGCCCGAGTGGCAGCAAAGCTGGAGGCCGGATTACGCGCCACCGGTGGCTGTGGTTCAGCCTGGCGCGGCGCAGGCGGTGGCGCACGAAACATCGGCTGCGATTCACCCACGGTCAGATCCACGTGAGTCAGCCGTCCGCCATTCAACTCGGAAAGAATTTCCTGGATTCGTTGCAGGTATTTGTCTTTGACCCAATCCCGAACAAAGCGGTTTGGCGCACTTAATACCAACCGCTGATTTTGCTCAGACGCCATCAGAGGTCGAATCCAGGTGTTGTACTGCTGGGTCGGCAATTCATGCTCCAGATGCCGTAAACATTCATCCCAAAAAACAGCCACACCCACCTCAATTTACGTTTTGGTCAAGGCCGCTAGTGTATCCAAAGTGGCAGAAGTTATCCACAGAATAGTCTGACTCGCAGCGGGTGAATTCAGTACCATCGAAACTGCCAACCAACAACCTGTGGAAAACCTGACCGTAATCACCCATTTACTCCACAGCAAATGATGGCGATCAGACAGCGACGGTATATCTTGCTCTTTCACACACGGGTTACGGTCAGCTTAATACCACCTTCATCACTGGAACAAGACCTGGTTATTAACTCTATAAATTCATTGGAATCAAAAGCTTAGACCGGTTATCCACAGAAAAACCGTGATGTAATAATAATAACTTCATCAGTCCTCCATCTCTTTTCAAACACTAATTCATACAAAATAATAATATTGGGACTGTGGGGAATTATGCTGACCGATTCGGTCATCAAAATTGGTCAGGAAACAGTCATTGCCATTTATCCGGCTTTCTCATACAATTGCCGCCCTTTAAAAACTGACCCCTAAACATTAACCGGGTATCCGAATATGAAACGTACATTTCAACCAAGCGTCCTGAAGCGCAAGCGCAACCACGGCTTCCGTGCACGTATGGCTACCAAAAGCGGTCGTCAGATCCTGACTCGCCGTCGTGCCAAAGGCCGTCAGAATCTGAGCGCCTGATCGGGCAGATAGCTCCCGACCGCAGTTTACTGATGATCGATTTGACCTTTGGCCGTGATGCACGATTGCTGAAACCAGCTGAGTTCAAACGAGTTTTTGATGATACTGAACGGCGCGGGAGTACTCCCCAATTGCTGGTCCTTGCTTCTGGCAACCAACAACAGCGTCCGCGTCTGGGGTTTGTGTTAGCCAAGAAGCAAATTCGACATGCTGTCGATCGAAATCGTGTCAAACGGTTGATTCGGGAATCATTCCGTCATCACCAGCCCGAACTGGGTTCATACGATTATGTCGTATTGGCGAGGTCAGGAATTACCGAACTGGACAACCGTCAGATACGTGAGATGATTGACTCCCTCTGGTTCCGATTAAAGCGACCAAACCATGGCAAGTCCGGCAACAATCAAAAAAGACGGCGACGTTAGTTTTGCAGCTCGAATACTGCTGTTGCTGATTGCCGGCTATCGCTACGCCATCAGTCCGTTATTGCCCTCCCGCTGTCGTTTTTACCCTACCTGCTCGTCTTATGCTGCTGAAGCGGTAACACGATACGGTGCCTTGCGTGGCGGTTATCTCGCCATCCGTCGTTTGGTCAGATGCCACCCCTGGGGGGATCACGGCGTTGATCTGGTACCTGATTTACCCAAACATTCTTCCAACTGTTGTCAACGGAAACCCTGAACATGGATATCCGCCGTACGGTTATATACCTTGGCCTGGCCATTTCGAGCTATTTTATCTTCATTACCTGGAACGACGATTACGGGCAAAAAACCCGTATCGATGCGCCGATCCAGGCAGAAACACCAGCAATCCCGGATGTACCCAGCGTTGCTGATGTAACAGCCGATGCGGAACATCCGCAGCTGGAAGCACCTCAGATCAGCTCCACAGGGAGTGCCCCGACACCATCCGGTGAGCTGATCCGCATCAAGACCGATGTGTTGCAAGTAACCATCAACCCTCGCGGCGGTGAAGTGACGGAAGTGTTGCTACCGGAGTTTCCGGCGTCTATCGAAACCAAGGACATCCCGTTTGTATTGCTGGAAAACAACCAGCGCCGTACCTACGTGGCACAAAGCGGCCTGATTGGTCGTGATGGTATCGATACCAATGGTGGCGCGCTCTTCAGTGCAGAAAAGAATGACTACACGCTGACCGAAGGTGACGATGAACTGGTGGTTGTGCTGTCAACCGAGACAGACAAGGGTATGGTCGAAAAAGTATTTACCTTTCACCGGGGAAATTACCTGATCGACATGCAATACCGGATTCACAACAACTCATCCGAGCCATGGGAAGGGGTGTTTTACGCCCAGCTGAAACGGGATGCCTCTCCGGATCCTTCTGCTGGTAGCGGTATGGGCATGCAGGCCTATCTGGGTGCTGCTTTGACGACGAAAGAGAATCGCTACGAAAAAATCACCTTCGATGACCTTGAAGACGAAGTATACAAAAACCCGCAAGAAGGCGGCTGGGCTGCGATGTTGCAGCATTATTTCCTTTCTGCCTGGGTACCGTCACAAGATGCGACCCACACCTACAATGGTCGCTTCGTCAAGGGTAACTACATCTTCGGTTTTTATGATCAGGCCATGGTGGTCGCACCGGGTACTGTCGGTGAAACCGGTGCCAGTCTCTATGTTGGACCCAAGGATCAGGACTCGCTGGAACAGATTGCACCGCACCTGGAACTGACCGTCGATTACGGCTGGTTGTGGTGGATTGCCCAACCGTTGTTCTTCTTGCTGACCTTTTTCCACAGTATTGTTGGCAATTGGGGTGTGGCGATCATCCTGCTGACCCTGTGTGTGAAAATCCTGTTTTTCTACCCGTCTGCAGTGAGCTATCGCTCCATGGCCAACATGCGCAAGGTTGGCCCGAAAATGCAGCAGATCAAGGAACAGTACGGCGACAACCGTGAAAAACTGGGCCAGGAAATGATGGCGCTGTACAAAAAAGAGAAGATCAATCCGCTTGGTGGCTGCTTGCCAATGCTGATCCAGATGCCGGTATTTATTTCTCTGTACTGGGTACTGATGGAATCGGTTGAGCTGCGTCAGGCACCGTTTGCACTCTGGATTACCGACATGTCGGTGATGGACCCTTACTTCATTCTGCCGCTGTTGATGGGTGCTTCGATGTTTGTACAGATGCGTCTTAACCCGACCCCTCCAGATCCAATGCAGGCGCGGGTGATGCAGTTTATGCCAGTGATGATGACTGTATTCTTCCTCTGGTTCCCGGCTGGTCTGGTACTGTACTGGGTGGTAAACAACCTGCTGTCGATTGCTCAGCAGTACGTGATCACCAAGCAGATAGAAAACAGCTGAAGCTGGTTTTCAGCGATCACGGGAGCCATTGGCTCCCGTTTTTGTATCTGCAAGACGACCTGCAACGATCCCCTTTCTCTCTGTGAGGCTGTCATGAGTAACACCATTCATCAGGACACTATTGCCGCCATTGCCACTGCTCCCGGCCGTGGAGGCGTTGGCATTGTGCGAGTTTCCGGCGCGGCAGCGCAAACCATTGCAGAGCGGGTGATTGGTTATCAGCCCCGGCCCCGGCATGCCCATTATGGTGCGCTGAAAGCTGCCTCCGGAGACGTTCTGGATGAAGGGATTACCCTCTTTTTCCCCGGCCCCCACTCGTTTACTGGCGAAGATGTGGTGGAATTCCAGGGTCATGGCGGCCCGGTGGTGCTGGATTTGTTGCTGAATGAACTGGTGTCACAGGGCTGTCGTCTGGCCCGTCCGGGGGAGTTTTCCGAACGGGCTTTTCTGAACGACAAGCTGGACCTGGCCCAGGCAGAAGCCATTGCCGACCTGATTGATTCCGCCTCCGAACAAGCGGCCCGTTGTGCCCTGCGTTCATTGCAAGGAGAGTTTTCCCGCCGCATACAACAGTTGCTCGATCAGCTGATCGAACTGCGTATCTACGTGGAAGCGGCGATGGACTTTCCAGAAGAAGAAATCGACTTTCTCTCCGACGGCAAGGTCGCCGCCAAACTGGTCACGGTTATGGCCGCGCTGGAACAGGTACTGGCCGAAGCGACCCGAGGCTCCATTCTGCGCGAAGGCATGACCGTCGTGATTGCCGGACGTCCCAATGCTGGCAAGTCCTCTCTGCTTAACGCCCTGGCGGGTCATGAGCGAGCGATCGTGACCGACATTGCCGGTACCACCCGCGACGTTCTGAAGGAACATATCCAGATTGATGGTATGCCTCTGCACGTAGTGGATACCGCAGGGCTGCGGGATGCCCCTGACGAAGTGGAACGTATCGGCATCCAGCGGGCCTGGGACGAAATTCGCCAGGCCGACCGTATCCTGCTGATGATGGATGCCACAAGCGACCAGCACAGCCCGGAACAACTGCTGCACGCACTCTATGACGAACAGGGTCTGGCCACCGAAACCGACGCCCTGATTCGCAGCGGCCGACTGACCGTGATTCGCAACAAGATCGACCTTGCCAACGAAACTGCAGGTCTGGACAACCAGGGCCCTTTTCCGGTGTTACGGATTTCAGCCCGTCAGCAACTGGGTATCGACGCTTTGCGCCAGCATCTGAAACAGGTGATGGGGTTTGATGCCGGTGGCGAAGGCGGGTTCTTGGCTCGACGCCGCCATCTGGATGCCCTTGAACGCGCCCGTATCGCACTGCAACAGGGGCAACAACAGCTATCCGGGCTTGCAGCAGGGGAACTCCTCGCCGAAGACCTGCGCGACGCTCAGAAAGCGCTGGGGGAGATTACCGGTGAATTCAGTGCCGATGACTTGCTGGGCAAGATTTTTGGATCTTTTTGTATCGGCAAGTGATGGTGCGAGTCTTGTTCTGGTCAAAAACAGGAGCCAACGTCATTGACTCCGGTAATATAATACGTACAGAGATTAATCGGGATAAGCAGGGTAACTCCAGATACTCCATTCACAGCACAGCGAAGGCATCAAAAAAATAGCCATCCTGGATACTCTGTTAGGCAATCGTTTTTCCGTCGTTTTTGTTGATGAACCCGAGTCAGCGCTACATCCAACAGCCATTGTGCAACTGATCGATATTTTGGCGTTACTGGCCGCGAAGGGCATGTAAATATTTATGGCGACTCATTCTTACTATCGTTGTCAAAAAACTGTTGTTGATTGCGAAACAGCAACAGTTGCCGATACCGTGCTTTCTTTCTGATAACAAGGGCGCCTGGCAGCAGAGTTGTTTACTGGCGGATGGATTGCCTGATACAGAGATCATCAATGAATCAGTGCGTTTATTTGTATGAAGATTTTTTGGAATATTTTTGAGAAGCTGGATAGTTCATTGTTGGGCATATTATGCGAATTCCAGAGCTTTAAAAGTAAGCAGTTGCTTACTTTTAAAGCCTTGTCTATCAAAGGCTGGTCAATGTCCCGAGCCATTCGCGGACGGACTCCAGATGAGGGGTGTCTGGCCGGACACGATCGGCAACCATTGCACCTTGCAAGGAAGATACAACGACCCGTGCCAGCGCTTCGCGAGAGACCGGCAAGAAGCGGGCTGAGCTGAGGCAGTCAAGTACCCACTCGTACAAGGCATCATAAAAAGCCTGGATTGCCGTCAGACTGTCTTCGGTCAGTTCGTTCATACCGGCGCTGTAAGCCTGGGCAAGGCACTGGCCATTGCTGCTGAAGTGATCCATGTACAAGTCGCACAGATGTTGCAGTCGCTGCCGCGGGCTACTGATGCCGTCGGTACGCTGTTGCAGTTCCGTAAAAAAAGCCTGTTGGTAGTCGGTAGCCAATTCCAGTAACAGTGCGTCCCGGCTTTTGAAGTGATAATGCACGGAGCTGGATTTGATCCCTGCTACCTTGCCCATTTCTCGAAAACTGGCTGCAGCCAGGTTGTTTTTGCAGATCTGATCAGTCGCAATGGATTTGAGATGATCTCTGGTATCGCTCACGGCACGTTCTCCCTGTATGTCTCTTGGATAAATTCTATCGGGTGTTAGGAATCAATAGAATGGCCTGGATCAGAAATATGCCGGTTTTTTGAGCAATGGTGCCTAAAAAACGGTATTGATGGCCTCTTTTGTGCCCTGGGCAACTCTCTGAGCCGGTTGTGTTCCCGAGCTTGCCGGTAGCCTGGCAACGGTTAGATGCTGCAGTCATGGCGGTTGCTTATATGACCCTTTCAGATATAGGGGGGTGGATGTCCGGCATTCTTGGGAAGACCAGTGATTAGCCGGTGATAAAGGACATATTTAGCAAAAGTTCACATTTTTGGCATTAAATGTGACGCAAAACACTATCTTTGTTGACATTTTTATGAATATTTGATGAAAAGGCTAGCTGCAGGACAGTTTTCCTGATGGAAGTTGCTGTTCCTTGTGATAACTAACCGCTTATCTACCAGGGATCGCCATGCGCGTTTTCACGATAACAACAATAATAACGACTGCATTGAGTTGCTCCGGATGTGTTTCTGGAAGTAATAATCAGGCCTATGAATCTTCTTATAATCGTGCCATCGCGCTGAATGGTTTTTGGGACGGTCAGTTTGATCAAAGCGGCGCTGTGCGGCTCTTGATATACGAAGGCAATATCTACGGTTTTGATGACAGCCGTGGTTTTACCGGTACAGCTGAGTACGACACATCCGAGCGCAGTGTCTCCATGAGTCTGGAATCCCGCTGGATCACCGGTAACGATGAAGCGCAGGGCGAGATGATGTCCAGTGGTACAGCCAGTAATGTTGGTGTGGATGCCTTGCTGATTGATGAGAGCGATGGCACCGGCCTGATTGTGGGCACTTATGCAACCGGCCTGAATGCGGGTGCCATAACACTGAAAGCCGACGGCAGCTGGAAGAACTCTTCTTCTTTGTGGAATACCCTGGGTGTTTGGCAAGCAGGTACGACCAGCCTCTATATAACCGAGGTGGACGGCAGGGCCAAGTTTGTTGGTCAGGGCGCAGACAGCTGCAGCTTTGATGGCGAACTCTTTTTGCTGAATACCGACTATCCCCTGCTGAAAGCACATATTTACAGCCGCTCTGGCTGCAATTTCTTTACCGTATCAACCCCGGTAGATGGCTACGCAGCCATTACCTCTGAGGGAATGCTGGAATTTTATTTCACTTCTGACAGTGAATTGCTGCGTCTGGAATACAGCCGCTAGGTCCCGTTTTTCCCCTTGGTCGTTATTTCTTGTTGTTGGCGGTTGTTGTGATCGCCACTCCTTTCTTTCGGGCTGATTAATGTCAGCCTGCCTTGTGTTGTATCTCATTGACCGTGGGCGGCGAGCGGCTGCCTGTTTGGTTGACACCCTGTGGGTAGTATCGTTTTGAGAGTTTGAGGTTTCCAGCTTGTGGATAATCCTGTTAGAAAATGTGGTAAAGCCATGGTGTAAGGGGGTGGTTATCCCTGGATAACTGTTATTCGGTTTTTGCCTCGTTTTAGCTTTTTAGCGTTTATAAGATTCTTATAAACAGCCTAGTATATTGATTCTAAAAGATAAATTTATGTTTTGAGGTGGCTGTGGATAACATTGTAAACAGCCCGATTCGGGGTGTTTAAGGTTGTGGATAGTTGTTCTGGTTATATATTGTACAGACTCTATCTGGGGGCTGAGGGAGTTGCTATAATCCGCGCCCGTTTTTGTAATTCCTGTGATTTGGTGAGGTGGCTGTGGAATACCCCGTTCGATATGACGTGATTGTGGTAGGTGGTGGTCATGCTGGTACAGAGGCTGCGTTGGCGTCGGCCCGTACCGGTAGCAAGACCCTGCTGCTGACCCATAGCACGGACACCGTCGGAGTGATGTCCTGCAATCCAGCCATTGGCGGTATTGGCAAAAGTCATCTGGTGAAAGAAATTGATGCACTGGATGGTGCCATGGCACGGGCAACCGATCGCGGCGGTATTCAATTCCGCACCCTGAACGGCCGCAAAGGGCCAGCGGTACGGGCTACCCGTGCCCAGGCTGATCGGGCTCTGTATCGTTCAGCTGTTCGCCATGTTGTTGAAAACCAGCCCAATCTGGATATTTTCCAGGCTTCTTGTGATGATTTGATATTGGATGGTGATGGGGTTGGCAGCACCGTTTGCGGCGTGGTGACACACACCAATATGAAGATTTATGCCACGTCCGTGGTGTTGACGACGGGTACCTTCCTCGGTGGCCTGATTCATATCGGTATGGAAAACCACAGCGGTGGCCGTGCGGGTGATCCGCCTTCTACTGCTTTGTCTCGACGGTTGCGGGAAATGCCTTTTGCTGTCGGGCGGCTAAAAACCGGCACCCCGGCGCGTATTGACCGCCGCAGTGTGGATTTTTCCGTGATGCAGGAACAACCGGGGGATACGCCGTTGCCGGTGATGTCCTTTATGGGGTCGCTGTCTGAGCATCCGGAGCAGGTCAGTTGTTACATTACCCATACCAATGAACGGACCCACGATATTATTCGTGCCAACCTTGATCGATCACCCATGTACGCCGGTGTGATTGAAGGGATAGGCCCGCGTTATTGCCCATCGATTGAAGACAAGATCACCCGCTTTGCAGACAAAAGCAGCCATCAGGTCTTTGTTGAGCCAGAAGGGTTAAACAGCAATGAGCTGTACCCGAACGGTATTTCCACCAGTTTGCCGTTTGATGTTCAGCTGGATCTGATTCATTCCATCCCTGGTTTTGAGCAGGCCCATGTGACGCGCCCGGGTTATGCCATCGAATACGATTATTTTGATCCGCAGCAACTGAAACACAGCCTCGAGACCCGCTGTATCAACAATCTGTTTTTTGCCGGTCAGATCAATGGCACCACAGGTTACGAAGAAGCCGGTGCCCAGGGCTTGCTGGCAGGCTTGAATGCCGCGCTGCGGGCGTTGGAAAAAGACGTCTGGGTACCACGTCGTGATCAGTCCTATATGGGCGTGCTGGTGGATGATCTGATCACCATGGGCACCAAAGAGCCGTACCGGATGTTCACCAGCCGGGCGGAGTATCGCCTGATACTGCGAGAAGACAACGCAGATCTGCGCCTGACAGAGATTGGTCGTGACCTTGGTATTGTTGGTGATCAGCGCTGGGCGGCCTTTTGCGAAAAACGAGAGCAGATTGAGCGCGAAGCACAGCGTTTGAAAACCACCTGGATACAGCCCGGCTCCACCGAAGCGGCAACCTTGGCCGGACTGGGTGAAACAGCGATTACGCATGAATACAATCTGCACGAATTGCTCAAGCGCCCTGCCCTGACCTATTCGATGATTGCCCGACTCAAGGGCGAGCCATCCAGTGAAGATCCGCGCGTGGCCGAGCAAGTGGAAATCCAGGCCAAGTACGACGGCTATATAGCCCGTCAGCTGGAAGATATCGAGCAACTGCGGCGTTATGAAAATACGCTGCTGCCAGATGACCTCAATTACGATGCCATCGGTGGCTTGTCCAATGAAGTGAAACAGAAACTGTTTGAACTCAAGCCGGAAACCCTGGGTGCTGCTTCACGGCTTTCCGGGGTGACACCAGCGGCGATCAGCCAGATCATGATTCACCTGAAAAAACGCAATATGGCGCATCGCATGGAGGCCTGACACTGGCCTTTAATAACAACAAGTACCGGAGTCTTGCCGTGCATTCGGTCTTTTGACGTCGCTGGCTCCGATTCGCGGATGACTTTGTGCTAGTATCCGCGCCCCTGGCAGGATTCAAGGCATTTATATATGAGTATGGCAACTTCTCTCCCAACTGGACTGCGCCCCCGCTTGGTGCGTGGTGCTGCCCAGATGAATGTCGAACTGAGTGATCAGCACAGCGATCTGTTGATGAGCTATCTGGAACTGCTGCACAAATGGAACAAGGCGTATAACCTCACCGCCATTCGTGAGCCGTCGGCCATGGTTGACCTGCACTTGCTCGACAGTCTTGCTGTGCAGCCACATCTTGGCGATGCAACACATATTCTGGATGTGGGTACCGGCCCTGGTCTGCCAGGCATGGTGCTGGCGATACTGAATCCGCAACGGCACTTTACCTTGCTCGATAGCAACGGCAAAAAGACGCGCTTTATGTTCCAGGCTCGTACCAGTCTAGGGCTGGAAAATGTCACTATCGTGAATGACCGGGTTGAGGCATATCATCCCGAGGTGCCATTCGATATGATTGCCAGTCGAGCATTTGCCTCGCTGTCTGATATGGTGATCTGGTGCCGTCATTTACTGGCACCGCAAGGTTGCTATCTGGCCATGAAAGGCCAGTACCCCCAGGAAGAGCTTGAAGCTCTGCCTGCCGATGTGACGTTGGCATCTGCTGCCATTATTGAAGTGCCAGGTGTCGAAGGTCAGCGTCATCTGCTGCGATTGGTCGCTGCGCCGGGCGACGACCATGTACCGACTGATCAATAATATCCCTGTAGAGCGAAGACAATGATTCTGGCGATTACCAATCAGAAAGGTGGCGTAGGCAAGACGACGACGGCAGTGAACCTGGCTGCCTCACTGGCGGCAACCAAACGCCGGGTGTTACTGATTGATCTTGACCCCCAGGGTAATGCCACCACCGGTAGCGGCATTGACAAATACGCACTGGAAACCTCGTTGTACGAAGTGCTGGTGCAACGCTGCACGGTAGAAGAAGCCATCGTGCCCGCCGGTGAGGCTGGCTATGACCTGATTCCTTCCAATGGCGACCTGACCGCAGCGGAAGTTGAGTTGATCAATGTTATCGGTCGGGAGCAGCGGCTGCGCAAGGCATTGGCCAGTGTGCAAGCAAATTACGATTATATCCTGATCGATTGCCCGCCCTCACTCAGCATGCTGACCGTTAACGCAATGGTTGCGTCGGATGCGGTACTGATCCCGATGCAGTGTGAATACTATGCCCTTGAAGGGCTGAGTGCGCTGATGGAGACCGTCGACTCGATCAAGGATGCCTACAATCCACAACTGTATATCGAAGGTTTGCTGCGTACCATGTACGACCCACGCAACAGCCTGACCGAAGATGTCTCCTCACAACTGATCAGCCACTTCGGTGACCGGGTTTACGATACCGTCATCCCCCGTAATGTACGTCTGGCGGAAGCACCCAGCTACGGCATACCGGCATTGTTGTACGACCGTAATTCCCGTGGTGCCATGGCCTACCTGGCCCTGGCCGGAGAAATGAATCGCCGTCACCGGGTGGTAACGGCCTGAATAGAGATGTTCAAAACGGACATGATCGGAATCAAGGTATGATAAAACGTAAACGTGGCCTGGGGCGTGGCCTTGATGCGCTGTTGGCGGCGTCGCATGCCGGTCAGGATGACGATACCCCTGAGTCGGTAACAGCCGGCCCGGTGCGGGACACAGCCGATAAAGACCTCAGTTATTTGCCGCTGGATGTGATTCAGCCAGGCCAGTATCAGCCGCGTCGGGATATTCAGCCAGAGGCCCTGGAAGAACTGGCCGACTCGATTCGGGCACAAGGACTGATGCAGCCAATCATGGTACGTTTGTTAACGGGCTCGGAAGATCGTTATGAAATCATCGCCGGAGAACGTCGCTGGCGTGCCAGCCGTATGGCCGGGCTGGCGCAAATTCCGGCGCTGGTGCGGAATGTGCCGGATGACGCAGCCATTGCCATGGCGCTGATCGAAAACATTCAGCGGGAAGACCTCAACCCGATGGAAGAAGCCATTGCACTACACCGGTTGCAGCAGGAATTTGAACTGACACAGCAGGAAGTTGCCCAGGCCGTTGGAAAAAACCGTACCACCGTGGCCAATTTGCTGCGGCTGATGAACCTGAACGCCGATGTAAAAATCCTGTTGGAAAACGGCGACCTGGAAATGGGCCACGCCAGAGCCTTGCTGGGACTGAGTGATCAGGCGCAGAGCCAGGCAGCAGACCAGGTGGTCGCCAAAGGTCTGACGGTACGACAAACCGAAGCGTTGGTGCGTGCCCATGAGCAAAAACAATCAGCCAGTGCCGCAGTTCCTGCACCTGCAGATCCCGATGTCGAGCGCTTGGAGCGGCTGCTGGGAGAGCGCCTCGGTGCCAGCGTGTCCATTCGCCATAATGCCAAAGGGAAAGGAAAACTGGTGATCAACTACACCAGCCTGGATGAGCTGGATGGCATTTTGAGCCATATGCAGTAAGCCTGTCACATCTGAAGGAAATGATTTCTGCTGCGAAAGGACAATAACAACGCGATCAAATGACCAGACAAAGCCGTGCAAGCAAGGGGTTTTGCTTGACATATGGCCCGAATTGATACGTATCAATAGTGCATAGACCATCCAAAGCACTACGACCAATTTATTACAGATAGATCCGGTAATTGGTTGAAGGCCGGATACCTTGCCCATATAATCACCGCGCTTTCGCACTGGCCAAAGCAGAAATTCAACGACTAGTGAGATCAGGTTGTCTACTGTACCGCGTCCACCTGTGCATCGGATCGTCATCTTACAACTGATCCTGACGCTGATTTCTGCCTTGATTGCCTGGTTACATAGTGATGTAGCCGCCGTGTCGGCGTTATTGGGCGGGTTAGCCTGTGCCCTGCCTAACGCTTACTTTGTCTGGCGCGCATTCCGCTATACCGGGGCCAGATCGGCCAGCAGGATTGTACAATCGCTCTACCAGGGAGAATCCTGGAAGTTTTTGCTGACAGCGCTGTGTTTTATCGTCATCTTCCAGCGGGTTGAGCATCTGAATGCATTGGCACTGTTTGCAGGATTCATGACAGTGCAGTTGGGGCACCTCGCTTCAGCACATGTCGCCAATTTATAAACTATGGACTGAGAGTGAACGATGGCTGGAAACTCCCAAGAGTATATTGCTCATCATTTGACCAATCTGACATTTGGCAAACTGCCCGAAGGGTATGTGCGTCACGACAAGAATGGTTCTGAAACTGTACTGACCCACGATACCTGGACCATGGCGCACACCGGCCAGGAAGCTCAGGATATGGGTTTCATGGCGATCCATGTGGATTCCCTCGGCTGGTCTCTGGCTATGGGTATCCTGTTCGCATGGGTGTTCCGGAAAGTGGCGAAAAACGCTACATCGGATGTACCTGGCAAGCTCCAGAACTCTGTCGAGGCAGTGGTTGAGTTTGTTGATGGCACCGTTAAGGAAACATTTCATGGGAAAAACCCATTGATTGCGCCGTTGGCATTGACGATTTTTGTCTGGGTCTTCCTGATGAACTCCCTCAAATGGCTGCCAGTTGATCTGGTGCCCGGCATTGCTCATGCCATGGGGCTGGAATTCTTCAAGATCGTACCGACCGCAGACCCGAATGGAACGCTGGGGCTGTCGCTGGGTGTATTCCTGCTGATTATTTACTACAGCATCAAGGTCAAGGGCATTGGTGGCTTCACCAGAGAACTGACCCTGAAACCTTTTAACCACCCGATTGCGATCCCGTTCAACCTGTTCCTGGAAGTACTGGGCTTACTGACCAAACCACTGTCTTTGGCATTGCGACTGTTCGGTAACATGTACGCTGGTGAGGTTGTGTTTATTCTGATCGCCTTGTTACCGTTCTATATGCAGTGGGTATTGAACGTGCCATGGGCAATCTTCCATATCCTGGTGATTCCGCTACAGGCATTTATCTTCATGGTTCTGACGATTGTTTACCTGAGTCAGGCACACGAAGATCACTAGTGCGAATCGACCGACAATTTTAAATTTAACCCTTAACAAACTACGTAACTAAACTTTAGGAGTCTTTAATGGAACTCGTATACATTGCTGCTTCAATCATGATTGGTATGGGTGCCCTCGGCACTGGTATCGGTTTCGCCCTGCTGGGTGGTAAATTGATCGAAGGTACTGCCCGTCAGCCTGAGCTGGGCCCTCAGTTACAGACCAAAACCTTCCTGATGGCTGGTTTGCTGGACGCTGTTCCAATGATTGGTGTTGGTATCGCGATGTACCTGATCTTCGTTGTAGCAGGTTAATCATCCAAGCGATCCCTGATCGTCTTGAAAGAAACCTGTCCAACGAATTCGTAAGAGGTAAATCGTCGTGAACATGAATCTGACCATGCTCGGTCAATTGATTGCCTTCGCGATTTTCGTCTGGTTCTGCATGAAATTTGTCTGGCCGCCTTTGACCAGTGCAATGCAGGAACGTGTAAAGAAAATTGCCGATGGTCTGGACGCAGCAAACCGTGCAGAACGTGACCTGGAACTGGCGCAGGAAAAAGCCATTTCCGAGCTGCGTGAAAGCAAAGAAAAAGCGGCTGAAATCATCGAACAGGCTAACAAACGTGCCAACCAAATCATCGACGAAGCGAAAGAAACCGCTCGCGCTGAGGGTGACCGTCTGGTAGCCGCTGCTCAAGCAGAAGTTGAGCAAGAGGTTAACCGTGCCAAAGAAGTTCTGCGCAAACAGGTATCTGAGCTGGCTGTTGCCGGCGCTACCAAGATCCTGAGCAAGTCAGTCGATGCGTCAGCTCATGCTGATCTGCTTAATCAACTGACTGAAGAACTCTAAGCGAGGTTGCCATGGCTGAATTAACCACTCTCGCTCGGCCATACGCCAAGGCCGTGTTTGCTGAAGCAAAAGAGAAGAAAACCCTGGACGCATGGTCAGAAGATCTGGCCCTGCTGTCTTTATATGCATCCGACGCCGAGATGGCGAAAGTGCTGGTACATCCTTCTCTGACTGCGGCACAGCAAGCACAAGCCTTGATTGACGTATGTGGCGAAAAGCTTAATGACGCAGCCAAAAACCTGGTAAACGTTCTGGCAGAAAACAAGCGCCTGACGCTGTTGACTGAAATTACAGCTCTTTATGAAGAGCTGAAGGCCCAGCTGCAAAACGCAGTAGATGTCGTAGTGACCTCTGCGTACGCACTGACCGAAGCACAGTCGAACAAGCTCGCTCAGGCACTTAAAGCCAAACTGCAACGTGATGTCCGCATGACCAGCGAAGTTGATGAGACCCTCATCGGCGGCGCTATTATTCGTGCAGGCGACCTGGTTATTGACGGCTCACTCACAGGCAAGCTGTCAAAGTTGGCCGAAGCGATGAAATCCTAGTTTGAGGGACGATGCATGCAGCAACTGAATCCATCCGAGATCAGTGAAGTCATCAAAAAGCGCATCGAAAGTCTCGATGTGACTTCACAAGCCCAGAACGAGGGCACCGTTGTATCCGTATCCGACGGTATCGTTCGTATCCATGGTCTTGCCGACGTAATGTACGGTGAGATGATTGAATTTGAAGGCGGTGTATACGGCCTGGCCATGAACCTGGAACGCGACTCTGTAGGCGCGGTTATTCTGGGCGAATACAAATCGCTGGCTGAAGGCCAGAAAGCGAAATGTACCGGCCGTATCCTGGAAGTTCCAACCGGCGAAGCCATGCTGGGTCGCGTTGTGAACACACTGGGACACCCAATTGACGGAAAAGGTCCTATTGAGACCAGCACATCGGCACCTGTTGAACGTGTTGCGCCTGGCGTAATTGCTCGTCAGGGTGTTGATCAGCCGCTGCCAACAGGCTACAAGGCGGTTGACTCCATGGTGCCGGTTGGCCGTGGCCAGCGTGAGCTGATCATTGGTGACCGTCAGACTGGTAAGTCAGCGATGGCGATCGATGCCATCATCAACCAGAAAGGCAGCGGCGTTAAATGTGTTTACGTTGCAATTGGCCAGAAGCAATCTTCCATTGCGAACGTCGTTCGTAAACTGGAAGAGCACGGCGCGATGGAACATACCATCATCGTTGCTGCTGGTGCTGCCGATCCTGCAGCAATGCAGTTCCTGGCGCCCTATTCCGGCTGTGCGATGGGAGAATACTTCCTCGATCGTGGTGAAGACGCCCTGATTGTATACGATGACCTGACCAAACAAGCCTGGGCTTACCGTCAGATCTCATTGTTGCTGAAGCGTCCTCCGGGTCGTGAAGCATATCCTGGTGACGTTTTCTATTTGCACTCCCGTTTGCTGGAACGTGCTTGTCGCGTTAACCCTGATTACGTGAAAAGCGTAAGCGGTGTTGAAGGCAAAACCGGTTCTCTGACGGCTCTGCCAATCATTGAAACCCAGGGCGGTGACGTCTCGGCATTCGTACCAACCAACGTGATTTCGATCACCGATGGTCAGATCTTCCTGGAAACCAACCTGTTCAACTCTGGCGTACGTCCAGCGATGAACGCCGGTATTTCGGTTTCTCGTGTTGGTGGTGCAGCGCAGACCAAAATCATCAAGAAACTGGGCGGTGGTATTCGTCTGGCTTTGGCTCAGTATCGTGAATTGGCGGCATTCGCCCAGTTCGCATCTGACCTGGATGAAGCGACTCGCAAACAGCTGGAACATGGTAAAGCCGTTACCGAGCTGATGAAGCAAGGTCAGTATGCACCGATGTCCACTGCAGAAATGGGATTGTCGATTTACGCTGCTACCGAAGGCTTCCTGGAAGACGTTGAAGTATCCAAGATCAAGTCTTTTGAAGCTGCTCTGCTGAGCTACGCCAACAGCGAATTTGCTGAACTGATGGCGAAGATCAACGTGAAGGGCGACTTCAATAACGAAATCGCGGCCAGTCTGAAAGAGTGTATTGAAACTTTCAAGAACTCCCAGACTTGGTAAGTCCGGCGCTGGCGACCAGTAATGGTTGCCAGCAGGATTCAACCTTCAACGTGAGGCAGCTTGGTTATGGCAGTCGGTAAAGAAATTAAAGAGCAGATTACGAGTGTAAAAAGCACGCAGAAAATTACTTCAGCCATGGAAAAAGTGGCTGTTAGTAAAATGCGTCGCGCTCAGCTGCGTATGGAAAAAAGCCGCCCTTACGCGGAAAAAATCCGTAACGTAATTGGCCATCTGGCCAACGCGACTTCTGAATACCGCCATCGTTATCTGCAAGATCGTGATGTCAAACGGGTTGGTTATATCGTTGTGTCTTCCGACCGTGGCCTGTGTGGTGGTTTGAACAATAATCTGTTCAAGCTGCTTGCTCGGGAAACAAAAAACTGGAGAGGAGAAGGAGTGGATGTTGATTTCTGCTCTATCGGTGCCAAGGCATCGCTGTTTTTCTCCAGTTTTGGTGGCAATGTTGTGGCTGCAAAATCCCATTTGGGTGACGCGCCGGAACTGGCCAGCCTGATCGGCTCGGTAAAAGTGATGCTGGACGCATTTGACGAAGGCAAGATTGATCGTCTGTTTATCGTCCACAATCGTTTTGTAAACACCATGACCCAACAACCTGTTGCGGAACAAATATTGCCGCTGAAGGCAGATGAAGAATTCGCTCGGGATCACTCATGGGATTATATCTACGAACCTGCTGCCGAGGAAATCATCGACAGCTTGCTGGTTCGTTTCATCGAATCCCAAGTGTATCAGAGTGTGGTTGAGAACAACGCCTGTGAACAGGCCGCGCGTATGTTGGCAATGAAGAACGCCACCGATAACGCCGGCGACATGATTAACGAGCTGAATTTGTTGTACAACAAGGCTCGTCAGGCAGCGATCACCCAGGAAATTTCGGAAATCGTTAGCGGCGCCGCGGCTGTATAAGCCGGGGAACGAAGGTTTTAAGGTTAAGAGGAACCGAATATGAGCGGACGTATCGTACAGATTATCGGTGCCGTTATCGACGTGGAATTCCCACGCGACAGCGTACCCAAAGTCTACGACGCCCTGACCGTTGATGGTACTGAAACTACTCTGGAAGTTCAGCAACAGCTGGGTGATGGCGTAGTGCGTACTATTGCGATGGGCTCCACAGAAGGTCTCAAGCGTGGCCTTCAGGTAACAAACTCTGGCGCTCCAATCTCTGTACCCGTTGGTATTGAGACATTGGGACGCATCATGGACGTCCTTGGCCGTCCTATTGATGAATGCGGCGAGATCGGTGAGAAAGAACGTTATTCGATTCACCGTGCTGCACCTGGCTTCGACGAACAAGCCAACTCCACTGACCTGCTGGAAACCGGCATCAAGGTAATTGACCTTGTTTGTCCGTTCGCCAAGGGTGGTAAAGTTGGACTGTTCGGTGGTGCCGGTGTTGGTAAAACCGTAAACATGATGGAACTGATCAACAACATTGCAAAGGCTCACTCCGGTTTGTCTGTATTCGCAGGTGTTGGTGAGCGGACTCGTGAAGGTAACGATTTCTACTACGAAATGGCGGAATCCGGGGTTGTAAACCTGGATGACAAAGCGGCTTCCAAAGTAGCAATGGTTTATGGCCAGATGAACGAACCCCCAGGCAACCGTCTGCGTGTGGCTCTGACAGGTCTGACCATGGCAGAGAAATTCCGTGACGAAGGTAAAGACGTACTGTTGTTTGTTGACAACATCTATCGTTATACCCTGGCGGGAACCGAAGTATCTGCACTGCTGGGCCGTATGCCTTCCGCAGTAGGTTACCAGCCGACTCTGGCTGAAGAAATGGGTGTTCTGCAGGAGCGTATTACCTCCACCAAGAACGGTTCCATTACTTCTATCCAGGCGGTATACGTACCTGCGGATGACTTGACTGACCCATCGCCAGCAACCACCTTTGCCCACTTGGACTCCACCGTGGTACTGAGCCGTGATATCGCATCCAAGGGTATTTACCCTGCGATCGATCCACTGGACTCTACTTCCCGTCAGCTGGATCCACTGGTTATCGGTAACGAACACTACGACATCGCTCGTGGTGTTCAGGGTGTACTGCAGCGCTACAAAGAGCTGAAGGACATCATTGCGATTCTGGGTATGGACGAACTGTCCGACGAAGACAAGCAGCTGGTTGCTCGTGCACGTAAAATCGAACGCTTCCTGTCCCAGCCATTCCATGTGGCAGAAGTGTTTACTGGTGCGCCAGGCAAGTATGTATCACTGAAAGAAACCATCCGTGGTTTCCAGGGTATCCTGAATGGTGATTACGACGACCTGCCAGAGCAAGCCTTCTACATGGTTGGTACGATCGACGAAGCTGTCGAAAAAGCCAAAAACATGTAATTCGGGCTGGTAAGGCCGGAATCATCCGGCTTTACCTCCTCAACCTGAGGAATACCTTATGGCGATCACTGTACATTGCGATATTGTCAGTGCCGAAGAGAATCTCTTCTCCGGTCTGGTCGAGCGCGTTATTGCTGCGGGCCTGATGGGTGAGCTTGGTATTGAACCAGGCCACGCGCCCTTGCTGACCCCGTTGAAACCAGGTCCGGTTCGTATCGTCAGACAAGGCGGTAGCGAAGAGGTTGTTTACGTCTCTGGTGGTTATCTGGAAGTTCAACCAAACCGGGTGACTGTGTTGGCTGATACGGCAGTTCGTGCGCACGATATTGACGAAGCCGCCGCTCTGGAAGCCAAGAAACACGCTGAACAAGCACTGGCAAATCAAGGTTCCGACTTTGATTATTCCCGCGCTCTGTCCCAGCTTGCTGAAGCCGCAGCCCAGCTGCGCACCATTCAGCAAATCCGTGAAAAACTGGGCAAGCGCTAAGCTTCGCCTGTTTTTGACGGCAGCCCTCGAATCTTCGGGGGCTTTTTATTTTCTGCCGACAGGATGTCAGATGGCCGTTAATATTTTTCTGTCTCCTGTTCGTGCGATTTTATACGATATCGTGTTCCCAAAGCTCAGGAGAGCGTCCTTATGTCCAAAGTATTTTCCAGGGCCTTGTTGCCCTTGATGGTCGCTGCCTCATCCTCTGTGATGGCTGGCCAGTTTTATGCCGGTGTGGGAATAGCCGGTTTTATCGGCAGTGGAGAAGAGGAATACACATCAGGTCGTTACTCTGTTACCTATGATTATGAGTATTCGCAACAATCGATCGGGTTGGGTTATCAGTTTGATAACGACAACCGCCTGGAAGTCTCTTTGGCGACCATTGATGTAGAATATGACAACGATTTTTATGATGATGAATCATACTCTGGCCTTGATGTGGATTATTCGTTTGTTTGGCGTTACGAAGCCGTCAGACCCTATCTGCTGATTGGCTTTGGGTTGTACACCTACGATGATTCAGGAGAGTACTATGCCGATGGTGAGGACTTGTCCGGCGTTGCATTCAATTTTGGCGCAGGCGTAATCTGGCAGTTCCATGAACATCTGGATGTTGACCTGGGTTACGGCTTCAAGTCGATTGGCTGGCAGGATGCGGAGGATGGCCACCACATCTACGAAACCCAATCTACCCAGGGCGGTTTCGATCTTGCGGCGCATATACTGTTCTGATTGACGACAGAAGATGATGTGCAACAGGCGCCATGGCGCCTGTTTTTGTATCTGTTAATCTGTTATGCGTTCAATCAATATCACACCTGTACACACCTGCCGGTTTGCTTATTGTTCAGCAAACAGTATGGAAGCGGTTTTCACCACACTGGCATGGCGTTCTGCCAGGCGCTGGTGATCCTTGTCATAGCCACCTCCAATGACCGTCACAACCGGTATGCCGCGCTGTTGGCAGTATGCCAGCACCCAGCGGTCCCGTTGCTGAATACCCTCCAGGGTTATATTCAGGTGGCCGAGCCCATCTCCTTCCCAGACATCAACTCCGGCATCGTAAATCACCAGCTCTGGCTGATGTTCATGAATCAGGCGTTCGAAGGTATCCCTGACAACTGTAAGATAGGCAGCATCATCGAGGTATTGCCCAAGGCCAATATCAAGATCACTGCGGTGTTTACGGAAAGGAAAATTCTTCTCGCAGTGAATCGAGCAAGTAAATGCCCGTGGCTCATGCTCCAGCAGAGCCGCAGTGCCATCCCCCTGATGCACATCCAGATCAAAAATCAGCAAACGCTGGACTTCTCGCCGTTGCAGCAGAGCCAGGGCGGTATAGGCGAGATCGTTGACCAGGCAAAAACCAGAGCCAAAATCATAATGAGCATGGTGGGTGCCGCCAGCGAGATGGCTGGCCATGCCATGCTGGAGTGCCAGCCGGGCGGCCAGCAAGGTGCCATTGGGTGCGGTCAGGGTCCGGTCTATCAAACCCTGGCTCCAGGGTAAGCCCAGGCGCCGCCAGGCTTTCATCTCAATGGCATCGTCAACCAGAGCCTGCAGGTAAACCGGACTGTGGGTAATGGCGAGGTCCGCGATGGAAGCCGCGGCAGGCCGATAGAGATTATCGTGGATATAACCCTGCTGTAACAGATGGTCGTGCAGGCGCACAAACTTGGACATGACAAAACGATGGTTGTCCGGGAACGGGCAAGAATAGTTGGTGTGATAAACAATAGGCAATTTCATGATGAACCGGCAGAGAGTCTGTAGGGTAGCTGAACCAACGGTGGGACTATGCCGCCGTACTGCATCAGAAACTAGCATATTGTCCGGCAATGCGTGACCTTTAAACAGAGCTACGACCAAGGGCGAGTGGCAATTTGATAGCTTGTATGGTCCATTAGAAGCCTGTCAGGATTTGCTCCTGAACGTGCAACGCAGCGCCAGAGCAGGCTTTTGTCAGTCTGCCAGCATACTGTTTAGTCAGCGATGCAACGTCTATTTTTCCGAGGTTGATGTGAAAAAAGATAATAAAAACAAGAAAACAGCCACAGAGAATCAAGCGATCTCCAGCTTTGAGAAATTCTTTTACCGCTATATCGCCTGGTTTCCGATTCTGGTGTTACCGGCCCTGGTATGGGAGATGTTCAGCGTCAACGACTATGCCCCGGCAGGGTTGATCGGCGTTATGCATGCCGTGCTGGTGTTCCGTCTGGTCACGATTGCCGGGCAGGAAGGCTGGTTCAAAAAGCGGCAGCAACAAGTCTGAGATGCGCCGGTGCCTACCCGGGTACCGGTAGAAAACATGACTTACGCTGGGACTGGGACTACACAAAGGTGCCGCGATGCTGCTTGGTCACCGTCGATGCTATTTTTTTGAAAAATAATCGGACAAGACAAAGTACTTTATCTTGTTGATCAAAGAGTAGTCTGATGGATTGCCGAGAAAAAATTCCTGTGGGACTTTTTCGAGATTGTGAGTACCTTTGGCCCGAAAGGTTTTAATCAGGTTGCGCATGGTTCTGTAACCCAGCAGGCTCAGCAAGGACGGACAGGCCTCGCCATCTTTATCAATAAAGTGATGCAGGCTGGGGCTATGAATAATTTTCGGAAATCCTCGCGCCCGGTTAGTGATACGTAACCAGTGCAAGTGCATGACATTGTATTCGGTAGGTAATATATGTACATGGAGGTTAGAGAGCCAAATCAGCTCCCGAAAAAGTGGCTGGTCAGCATTGCTGCCAGTCTCTTGCATTAACCGCTTCCAGGTATTGAGAAAGGCCGTTGTTTCTTCCGTTTTTCGTACTCCGACAACGCCACTATTCAAGGCTGGAAACGATTCAGGAAATGGTAGTTTATGTATTCTCTGGCCATGGTGACTGGTTCGCGCCTGATCGTGTACCGCCGCGATATCAAAACGGTCAAGGATAAAGAACACATCAGATATATCGTCGATTACAAAAGTATCGGCATCGATATAAACCGTTTTTTCAAAGCGGGAATCCTGCAACGCGTCAATTTTGGCGCGAAACCAGGAGTCTTCATACACATGAACCTGATCGAAAACATCGTCATCGCATGGTTGATCTGTGAACAAGTCGATCGGGTAATCGGGGCATTGTGCCTTGAGACTGCGAGCCGAGCGAATGGCTAGCTGTGTGTAGCCAATATCGCCCGTTGCTGCATAGACAAATCCATTCATTAATATATCGCTTCCCTGCTAACAGTACGCCTAAGGTCTGGATGCTAACATATTCTGCGCCCGCACCGCAGCTGCCCGTACCTGATCTGGTGCAGTACCGCCAATATGATCGCGAGCGGCAACAGAGCCTTCCAGGGTCAGTACATCAAAGACATCGGCAGTAATTTCATCGGAAAACTGCTGCAGTTCTTCCAGCGTCATGTCACTGAGGTCCTTGTCTTGCTCCAGGCCATAAGCCACCGCTTTACCAACAATTTCGTGGGCGTCACGGAAGGGAATACCCTTGCGTACCACGTAATCGGCGAGATCGGTGGCGGTCGAGAAACCCCGCTTGGCAGCATCCCGCATATCATCCCGACGTGCTTGCAGGTGAGGAGCCATATCTGCAAAGGCTCGCAGGCTGTCGCGCAAGGTATCGACAGTATCGAACAGGGGTTCCTTGTCTTCCTGATTGTCCTTGTTGTAGGCCAGTGGCTGGGACTTCATCAGTGTCAGCAGGCTGACCAGATGACCATAGACCCGGCCGGTTTTGCCCCGTACCAGTTCAGGAACGTCGGGGTTCTTTTTCTGCGGCATGATGGATGAGCCGGTGCAAAAGCGGTCTGGCAAATCAATAAAGCGGAATTGCGCCGATGCCCACAGCACCAGCTCTTCCGAGAAGCGTGACATATGCATCATGATCAGCGCTGCGGCACTGGTGAATTCGATGGCGAAGTCGCGATCGGAGACAGAATCCAGACTGTTTTCAGTGGGAGCGTCAAAGCCGAGCAATTCGGCAGTATAGAAGCGGTCAATCGGGTAAGTCGTACCGGCCAGCGCCGCAGCACCCAAAGGCAACTGGTTAACCCGCTTGCGGCAATCCTGCAGGCGGGCGTAGTCCCGTTCCAGCATCGCATTCCAGGCCAGCAGGTGATGACCAAAGGTGACTGGCTGTGCGGTTTGCAGGTGGGTGAAGCCCGGCATGATGGTGTCGGCTTCCCGCTTGGCCAGTTCAATCAGGCCTTGTTGCAGGCGGGTCAGTTCGGCACTGATCAGATCGATTTCATCACGCAAGTACAGGCGGATATCGGTGGCAACCTGATCGTTACGGGAGCGGCCGGTGTGCAGTTTTTTGCCGGTGATACCGATCTTGGCAGTCAGTGCGGCCTCGATGTTCATGTGCACGTCTTCCAGTGCGATCGACCAGTCGAAATCACCGCGCTCAATCTCGATACGTACTTCTTCCAGGCCACGAATGATATCGTCGCGCTCGTCGTTACTCAGCACTCCGACGTGGGCCAGCATGCGGGCGTGGGCAACCGAGCCCTGGATGTCGTGGCGGTACATGCGCTGGTCAAAGTCCACTGACGCAGTGTAACGGGCAACAAATGCATCGGTTGGCTCAGAAAAACGGCCGCCCCACGAGGCATTGGTGGATTGATCAGTCATGTACTCCCCCTCAATAAACGCAAATGTTGTGGCTCTATTGGCGTTGGCCAGCCACAACAGAAAATTTCCAGCCGCAGAGTATACCTGTGGCGTGGCAACGGTTTAACCGGAATGTGGAGCAGATACTTGTTGTCGTCCGAGACTAAAGCGAGACTAGTACTGTTTTTACCTTACAGTCAGAGGATCAGCTATGTCAGATACCGTATCCGCTGTCAGCCATCAGCATGATCGCAGTTTACTGGATGCGTTTTTCCTGCCCGATTTGTGTAACACCCGGGCAATCCTGTTTTTGCTGGCGGTCAGTGAAGGCCTGGTAGCGATTCTGACCTTGATGGAATCGTCGCTGGCGGCGTTTTCCTGGGAACGTTTTGGCCTGGTCTCGCTGTTTGTGCAGTGGGTGGCCTTGCTGTCGGTGGCGGTGTTGTGTCAGCTGCGATTTGTGCTGGTGCAGGTGAACGTCATGCTGGTTTCGGTGCTGGCGCTGTTATTGGTGCAGCTGGTGACACTGGGCGTGGGGTTGATGGCGGACTGGTTGTGGCCAACCAGTGTGAGAAGCATCGACTGGCTCTGGCTGGCCCGGAATGCGCTGGTCAGTGCCCTGGTGACTGCATTGGCATTACGCTACTTTTATGTGCAGAGCCAGTGGCGGATTCAGGCGCAGGCAGAGCTCAAGGCGCGGCTGTCAGCGTTACAGGCCAATATTCGGCCGCATTTCTTTTTTAATACACTGAATACCGTCGCTGCGCTGATTGTGATTGATCCGGAAAAAGCCGAAAACATGCTGCTGGATCTGGCGCAATTGTTCCGGGTGGTTCTGAAAGCCGACGACACGCCATCGACGTTGGAGCAGGAAATAGAATTTGGCCAGCGTTATCTGGATATCGAACATACTCGGCTGGGGGCACGGCTGACGATCGAGTGGCAACTCCCCGACCCTTTGCCGGAGATTATTATGCCAACCCTGATTCTCCAGCCATTGCTTGAAAATGCGGTTTACCACGGCATTCAGCCCCTGGTTGGTGGCGGCTGGATTCGTATTTCGCTGACCCCGGTGACGGGAGGCTGGGAGCTGATGGTCGCGAATGCCCGGGTTCCCGGCAGCAGCAAGCCGGGTAATGGCATTGCCCAACGTAATATCCGTGCCCGACTGGACACCCTGTTTGGTGATTCTGCCCGGCTACAGACACTGGAGCTGGCGGATGAGTACCAGGCGCGGATCATGATTCCACTGTATTCTGGAGAGCGTACCCATGAGTTATCGCCTGGCGCTGGTTGATGATGAGCCGCTGGCTCGTGGCCGGTTGGCACGCCTGTTAAAAGAGCACCTGGATTTTGAACTGGTGGTCGAACTGGAGAGCGGGGATGCCACCTTGCAATGGCTGGAGCACCACCGTGCCGATGTATTGCTGCTGGATATCCAGATGCCTGGCCGCAGCGGGCTGGAAACCGCCCAGGCATTGCAGCAATATGACACGCCTCCGCTGGTGGTTTTTTGTACGGCATTTGATGAACATGCTCTGGATGCCTTCGGTGTCAGCGCCATCGATTACTTGCTCAAGCCGGTACGTCCGGCGGATTTGCAGCGGGCATTGGAGCGGGTCAGGGAGCGGCTGGAGGCCCGGGAACTGGCAAGCCGGGATCTGTCAGAAGAAAAACCGGAGCACGACGAAGGTACCGCTAAAATACGCACGCACCTGACTGCCCGCACTCATATGGGCTTGCAACGTATCCCGCTGGAAGACATATGCTACTTTCTGGCTGATCAGAAATACGTCAATGCCATTCAGGAACAAGGCGAAACATTGATCGATGACAGCCTGCGTCAGCTCGAAGAAGAATTTGGCGACCGCTTTGTCCGGGTCCACCGCAGTGCGTTGGTGGCGCGGGATCGTATCGTGCGACTGGAAGCGCAGGAAGGTCGAGGCCATGTGGTATACCTGAACGGTATCAAAGACGGTGTTGCGGTTAGTCGCCGCCATTTACCGGATGTGCGCAAGGTAATGAAGTCATTTTAGCCCTGAACACGGTATTTCCTGCTGGTTAGCTGATCCGGGTAATTTCAGCTGACGCGCCGGCACTGGTATGATTTGCAAATGTCTCATATCGGTGGTCTGCCAGCCAGGCCACCATACTTCCCGTCGAATAAGGATCATCATGTCATCAGCTCGTCTGCTCCGTATTGCCACCCGTAAAAGTCCTTTGGCCCTGTGGCAGGCTGAACATATCAAGGCCCGCTTGATGGCCTTGCATAAAGATCTGGAAGTAGAACTGGTGACCTTCTCCACCCAGGGTGACAAGATTCTCGATACACCGCTGGCCAAAATTGGCGGTAAAGGATTGTTCGTCAAGGAATTGGAAGTCGCCATGCTGGACGGCCGTGCCGATATTGCCGTGCACTCAATGAAAGACGTGCCGATGGAATTTCCGGAAGGGCTGGAGCTGGGCGTGATTTGTGAGCGGGAAACCCCACTGGACGCTTTTGTCTCCAATAACTACAGCAGTGTCGACGAACTGCCACAAGGGGCGGTTGTCGGTACCTCAAGCCTGCGGCGCCAGTGCCAGTTGCAACAACAGCGGCCGGATTTACAGATTCGCTCCCTGCGTGGCAACGTCCAGACGCGCCTGGGCAAACTCGATGCCGGTGAATTTGATGCCATTATTCTGGCTTCTGCCGGACTGTTGCGAATGGAAATGGGTGATCGCTTGACGGCATCCCTCTCGGCCGAGCAGTCCTTACCTGCTGGTGGCCAGGGCGCATTGGGGGTTGAGTGGCGTTGTGATGATGAGCTTGCCCAGACACTGATCGCTCCTTTGGCCCATGCCGATACCACCGACTGTGTGCTGGCCGAACGGGCCTTGAACCGTCGTTTGCAAGGTGGCTGTCAGGTGCCCATTGCCGCCTATGCAGAATTACAAGGCGACCAGCTGACCTTGCGGGGGCTGGTGGGCTCCGTCGATGGCAGCAAGGTGCTGACCACGGAACAGCAGGGCAACAGGGCCGATGCAGAGATACTGGGTATCCTGGCGGCAGAGCATCTGCTGGCCCAAGGGGCTGGCGAGATCCTGACCGAAGTCTACGGTCGTGAGGTACGCTAGGCTTTGACAACGATTCTGGTGACCCGCCCCGAGGGTCAGGCCGATCACCTGATCGCCGCTCTGGAGCAGGCCGGTTATCACTGTCTGCATCGGCCATTGATGGCGATTGAGGCGGTGGCCGAGCACAGCGAGCATGCGCGTTTGGCCCGTGCCCGGATGCTCGATCTCGACCTCTACCAGCACGTGATTGCCATCAGCGCCAACGCTGCCCGGTCGGGGCTGGAATGGCTGGATACGTATTGGCCCCAGCCACCGCTGGGAGTGCACTGGTATGGTGTTGGCCCAGCCAGTACCGAACCCTTCTGGCAGTACGGTCTGGAGGCCAGCTGTCCGGCCAGCCGATATGACAGTGAAGGACTGCTTGCATTACCTGCCTTGCAGCAAGTGGCAGAACAACGCATTCTGATCTGGCGGGGTGTTGGTGGTCGGGAAACACTGGCGACGACATTACGTGCGCGCGGCGCTTGTGTCGACTATGCCGAGCTGTATGAACGGCGACCGCGGCAGTACAGCAGTCACGATTGGGACGTGACACTCGGTACCCGTCCATGGCTGCTGCTCAGCAGTGGCCAGGCCCTGGATATTATAGAAAGGCAGGTGCCCACGTTGGCTAACCGGATTGCCGGGCTGATACTGCCCAGTGAGCGGATTGCCGAACAGGCGCGGGCCAAAGGCTACGATCCGGTATTGGTTCCCGCCAGTGCCAGGGATGACGACATGCTCAGCTGCCTGGCGGCGCAGCTGTAACCCGATAATCAGGTCGCTAGCGGCGGCGGTGACAGGAAAACAGACGTGGACAACAACAAAGACAAGCAAACAACAGACGATGTGGGTGCTGACGCCCAGGTAACGCTGGACAAAGAGCAAGCTCCCGCAGCCCCGAGCGACAGTACGACGGCGTCGACGAATAAAAAAGCGGCGTCGAAAAAGACCCGACCGGATGCGCAAGCAGGCAAACCCGACAAGGAAAACACCCCTGGACGGCGATCGTCATTGGCAATCTGGCTGCTGGTTATTCTGGTGTTACTGTCACTGGCCGTCTCGGCGGCTGTGGTCTGGTATGGGTTGCAACAGCGCCAACAGCTGGGCCAGCTGCAACAGCAGTTGCAAGGCATGGCACAACAGACGCAGGCTGATCGCCAAACCCTGAATACACTGGGTCAGCGCCAGCAGCAACAGGATAGCGGTGATCGGGCTTTGCAAGACCAGCTGGCCACGGTATCCCGTCAGGCGCAGCATAATGAACAACGGCTGGCCGGGCTGGCCGGTTCCGATCGTCAGGACTGGCTCCTGGCCGAAGTGGAATACCTGCTGCGATTGGCGAATCAACGCCTGAACCTGGAGCGTGATGTTACCGGAGCGGCCGCCATGCTGGTGGCTGCCGACAAGGTGCTGCTGGAAATCAACAACCCGGCCTACGATAACGTCCGGACTAAAATAGCCAGCGAGATCCAACAGCTGCGCCGTGTGCCCGGTGTCGACAAGGTCGGTGCGATTGCCCGCTTGCAGGCGATGCAGGATTCTCTGGATCAGGTTGACTGGTTGCCACAAGTGCGGTTGCCATCAACAGCCTCCGACGCCAATACAACCCTGGCCGGAGCCGCTCAAGCCTGGTACCAGCAGCTGTTTGATGAGCTGAAACAAGGACTTGCCCAGGTGGTACGGATACGTCGTCAGGACAGCCCTGTCGATATTCCCATGGCACCGGAGCAGGCTTATTACCTGCAACAGAATGCCCACCTGATGCTGGAACAGGCCCAGCTGGCGATGTTGCGTGGCGATCAGAACCTGTACGACAACAGCCTTGGCCGCGTTAAAGGCTGGGTTGAACGTTATTTGCCCAAGCAAGATCAGGCGGTGCTGGCATTACGCCAGTTGCTGGGCGAGCTGCAACAATGGCAGGTGAGTCCGGCGGTACCGGATATCAGTGCATCCTTGCAGGCTCTGCGTGCACGTATGATTCTGGATGAAACGGAATACAGCCCGGAGCAACAGCCAGTGGCTCCTGCTGCCAAGGCGACCACTGAGCCGCAAGGAGCACAGCCATGAAGCGCTGGTTGCTGTTTTTTGTAATTACCCTGGTGGTGGCCCTGGGGGCAGGGTCTCTGGCGGGGCAGGATTCAGGTTATGTCCTGCTGAGCTGGCATCATTACAGCCTTGAAACCAGCTTGTGGTTCTTTTTGTTATTGCTTGGCGTCATGCTGGTGGCGGTGTATTTCTTATTCCGTTTCAGCCTGGTGATGCTGGGTTCCGACTGGCGTTTTAATGAATGGCGGCGCAGTCGCCGTACCGCCCGTGCCCGCAAGCAAACCACCCGTGGTCTGTTGTCGCTGGCATTGGGGCAGTGGTCAAGGGCTGAACGTTTGCTGACACGTTCGGCAACCGATACCGATATGCCGCTGATCAACTATCTGGCCGCCGCCCGTGCGGCGTATGAACAAGGCAAGCACGACACCACCGATGAGCTCTTGAGTGCTGCCAGTAAAAGCACCCGCGGGGCTGATTTGGCGGTTGGTATTTCCCATGCCCAGTTGCTGATCTCGCGCGGCCACAAGGAGCAGGCCCTGGCGGTTCTGGTCAGCTTGCGCGACCGTTATCCCCGTCATAGCTACTTGCTTAAATTGCTGGTGCGGCTGTATCAGGATCTGGAAGACTGGGTGGCGTTACACGAATTACTGCCGATTCTGGGCAAGGCTGGCAAAGCCGGAAAAATTCCTGAAAGCAAGCTCAAGGAACTGGAAGAAAAAGTCTATTTGCAGCTGATCGACCGTACAGCCAAGGCGCAGCAAAGCAAGGACCCGGTAGCGGCCTTGAAGAAACTGTATCAGTCGATGCCCCGACACTGCCGCCGTCAGGGGGATATTCTGCTGCACTACACCGATACCCTGCATGAGCTGGGAGAGGATGAGCAGGCCGAAGTGGATTTGCGTAACGGGCTGGCGTACGTTTGGCGTGATGACTTGCTGCTGGCCTACGCCAGACTTAATGGCGCGGATGCCCGCAGACGTTTCCTCTTTGCAGAAAAACAACTGCAGGAACGGCCGAATGATCCGGTACTGTTATTGATTCTGGCGCGCCTGGCGCTGCGTCTTGAGCAACCGGAGCGGGCCAGAGAGTTTTTGCTGATGGGATTGAAGCTGAAAAACCTGCCCGGACTAAACGCCGAAATGGGCAAGCTACTGGTGCAAGAACAGGATCATGTTGGTGCCAGCCGATACTTCCAGCAAGCCCTGGCGCAGCAGGACTGCCAGTCCGGCTAGTGTTTACCTCTGGTCAAACCCGATCCGCTCCCTTGAGCGGATCGATCATACGATCATTTCAGCGTGAGCGACTTGCCCGCTGCCTGTCGGGTGGCTGACCATTCTTCATAGGTTTTGGCCGCCGTCTTACCCGGAATACTCAGCAGGACTTCAAAGTAGTCTTCATTAAACTTGTCTGCCAGTACCGTCGCCCGGTGTTTGCCTTTGACGACATACACGGACTGTACACTCTGGTGGTCAAAATCGCGCCAGGTCTGTGGGTCCTTGACGCCGGTATAGGTGTGGTTTTCCAGAGCGGAAATCAGACGGCTGCTACTCAGGCTACCGGTGCGTTCTGCCGCCGCTTTGAATTCATAGACAATATTGTAAGCCGAGGCAGCAGAGCTGGAAGGGTATTTCTGGAAGCGATCGGCAAAGCGCTCAACAAATTGCTGGCCCTTTTCAAAGCCGTACAGATAAGGCACTTGCCAGGTCCAGGGCACGGCACCAATAACGTCTTCCAGAATGCCAGCACCGGCGGAGATGGCCATACCCAGCGTCAGGTTGGGCACCACAATGGTCATCTTGTCTTTCAGGCCCATGCGATAGGCTGCCTTCAACGTGCTGGCCATATCGTCACCAAACTGAACCAGCATCAGCACATCCGCATTGGCGCGTTCTGCTGCTTCCAGAGCACTTTCAATATCTGCCTGCTTCGGGCGTGGAAAAGGTACCAGAACGCCGGGGTATTTGTTTTTATCCTGGGTATTGGTGAAGGTGCGCAGGGAGCCTTCGGTGGAATGGCCCCAGCTGTAGTCGGCGGTCAGATAAAACACTTTTTTACCGGCCAGACTCTGGTTCAGATAAAACGCCAGTGCTTTGGCGGCCATCCAGGCGTTGTAGGTTTCACGAAACATATAACGATGGCCTTCCTCGTCTGTGGTTTCGTTGGCGTAGGTCAGGGTGCCAAAATAGATCAGACCCTGACGGGCAGCCTCTTTACCGGCGGCAATGGCCACGGCACTGGAAGAGCCACCAAACAGCATCGAGACCCCTTGGGACGACAGCCGCTTGACGTTTTCGACGGCTTTATCCGGTTTGGATGCGGTATTGGCCGTGATCAGTTCCAGTGGACGGCCCAACACACCACCTGCGGCGTTGATTTCCTCAACGGCCAGCAAGGCACCACGGGCCTGGGCGATTCCCTGTTCTTTATAGGGGCCAGTCGAGGGGTAGTTCAACCCCAGTTTGATGGAGTCGGCGGCCTGAGCGGTGAGCGCAGACAACGCAAGTGCGGTGAGCACAAAGCAACGATACATGGCGATAACCTTCTTATTATTGTTATTACATCTTGAGTCTTTTCAGCGACCAAGGCGTTACGCCATTGGTCGCATAATCGAGCGGGTGTAGAGGCGGGAAACTTGCTTAATCGACTTTGTTGAGATGAACGTCCATTTGCGGGAACGGAATTTCAATTCCTTCGGCATCAAAACGTAATTTGATGGCTTCCGTCAGTTCCCATTTAACCACCCAGTAATCGGCTGCTTTTACCCATGGGCGTACAACAAAATTAACGGAAGAATCGGCCAGCTCGGACACCGCTACGGTGAAGGCCGGGTCTTTCAGGATACGCTCGTCATTACCCAGCATCTCGGTCATGATCTTTTTGGCCAGCAGCAGGTCGCTGCCGTAGGAAATACCCACGACCATATCCAGACGGCGGGTTGGTTCTTCCGAATAGTTCACCATGGTGTTACCAAAAACATTGGCGTTGGGCACGGTGACTACCCGGTTGTCCGGAGTTTTCAGACGAGTACTGAAAATGGTGATCTTGTTGACGGAACCGGCGACACCACCGACTTCAACGTAATCCCCCAGCTTGAACGGGCGGAAAACAATCAGCATGACACCCGCAGCAAAATGCGACAGTGAATCCTTCAGGGCCAGACCAACTGCCAGGCCGGCTGCACCCAGCAAGGTGATCAGTGAGGTCGTATCCAGACCCAGCTGCGACAGCGAGATCACCACCACCAGCACCATCAGCAGTGCCCGCAGTACCGTGCTTACAAAATCTGTCAGGATCGGTTCAACCCGGGCCTTGACCATCATGCCGGTGATGGCTTTCAGCACCAGATTGGCGACCATGCGGCCGGCAAAAAATATCAGTAACGCCAGAACAATCTGGGTACCCCATGGCAGCAGATATTCTGCCCAGATGTTTTCCGTAGATAATGAACTTCCGAATTGATTTAGCCAGTCCACAAATATTCCTCAATAGATTGGCGATGCCTGGAAAGCCTCGCCTGGTTTGCCATCGCTGGTCGGTGATTGCCGGTCAATAATAGAACGGCGTGTATTCTCGGCTGATGTGGCTGTCTTGTCGGTCAGGCTTTGGGAGGCCGTGGCGCATAAGCCAGTACATCGGAGTGCAGATTGGTCTCGCCAAGACCCAGCGGTTCCAATTGCTCTAGAGTACCGTAGACCATATTAGGGGAACCGCAAGCAAAGACATGGACCCCGGAGAGGTCTTTGAAGTCGTGCTGTATCACCTGATAGATCCAGCCAGCCCGTCCGTGCCAGCCATCGGCCTGTTCTTCCAGTATAGGATGGAAATGCAGATTGGGATGATCATGTGCCCATTGTTGGGGTAAATCGGCCATATAGAAGCCGTCAGCGCTGCGGTTGGACCAATACAGGTGGGTTTCTTGTGCCGGGGCCAGCGCCAGAATGCCTTCTGCCAGTGCCTTGATCTGGGCAAAACCGGTGCCCGCCGCAAGCAGCAGGATCGGTTTGCCAGCACAGGCCCGCAGCTGGGTGGGGGAGATAAAGCAGTCACCCATCGGCAAGGTGGCTGAAATCGTTGGCTGGGTTTGCAGCTGTTTGATCACCTGTGCGGCGGTGTCGCTGGTGTTGGCAATATGCAGCTGCAAGGCCCGTGGCTCGGAGCCGGTGAGGCTGCCCGGGGCGCTGGCAATAGAGTAGGGGATTTTCCGTTCGCTGCCGTCGGTGCCGGTGATATGTAACAGTAGATACTGGCCAGGCCAGAAATCCAGTGCCTTGCCTGCCGGAGCCAGCAGCTCAACGACATATACTTCCTCCGTCAAGGGGGTGACGGCTTGGACTTGCATGGCCAGGTTAACCTGGTCTTTGCAATCCGGGTGCTGAATATTAGCCATAACAATCTGGGTATCCGTTTGGGGCATCGCTATACAACATAATACCCGATTGCTTTGATCAAGTATTTGCTGGCCAATGAGATTATTGAATTTTAGAGAGCCGGCCAGCCAACGACCAGCACAGACTTCACAGACGCCGTTTTTGCAGGCGGTTTTCATCTTGATGCCATGTTCATGAGCCGCATCCATCAGGGTCTGATCAGTGCGGCAAGGCATGGTCACCTGATTCGGTAAAAAGGTAACCGTTACCGTGGTGACGGGTTGCACACTGTTCACTGGCTGTCGTCCATGGGGTCAAGACCGAGTTCCGACCAGATTTCATCAATATGGGCAACCACCTCTGGGTCTTTGACGATCGGTGTACCCCATTCCCGGGTGGTTTCACCGGGCCACTTGTTGGTGGCGTCCATTCCCATTTTGGACCCCAGACCAGAGACCGGCGAAGCAAAGTCGAGGTAATCGATAGGCGTGTTCTCGATCAGGGTGGTATCCCGTGCCGGGTCCATACGGGTGGTAATCGCCCAGATCACGTCTTGCCAGTCGCGGGTATTGACGTCGTCATCCACCACGATGACAAACTTGGTGTACATGAATTGCCGCAAAAACGACCATACCCCCATCATTACGCGCTTGGCGTGACCCGGGTACTGCTTTTTCATGCTGACAATGGCCATACGGTAGGAGCAGCCTTCCGGAGGCAAATAGAAATCAACGATTTCCGGAAACTGCTTTTGCAGAATCGGCACAAACACCTCGTTCAGGGCAACACCCAGAATGGCGGGTTCATCCGGTGGCCGACCGGTGTAGGTGCTGTGATAAATCGGATCGCGGCGGTGGGTAATACGCTCGACGGTGAAGACCGGGAACTGATCCACCTCGTTGTAGTAACCGGTGTGGTCACCGTACGGCCCTTCCGGGGCCATGTCACCAGCATGGATCACGCCTTCCAGCACAATCTCGGCACTGGCGGGCACCAATAGCTCATTCCCAATACTCTTCACCAGCTCGGTTTTGCTGTCGCGCAGCAGTCCGGCAAATGCGTATTCACTCAGGGTATCGGGCACCGGAGTGACTGCACCCAGAATCGTGGCCGGGTCGGCCCCCAGTGCGACAGTGACGGGAAACGGCTCGCCGGGATGGGCTTTTTGCCATTCCAGAAAATCCAGCGCCCCGCCTCGATGACTGAGCCAGCGCATAATGACCCTGTTCTTGCCGATAACCTGCTGGCGATAAATGCCAAGATTATGGCGTTCCTTGTGTGGGCCTTTGGTGATCACCAGGGGCCAGGTAATCAGCGGTGCGGCGTCTCCGGGCCAGCAATGCATCACCGGAATCTTGCCCAGATCCACGTCTTCACCTTCGATGACCACCTGCTGACAGGGGGCCTTTTTAATCACGCTTGGGCCCATGGTTAATACTTTCTTGAAGATCGGCAGCTTTTCCCAGGCGTCCTTCATGCCCTTGGGTGGCTCCGGCTCCTTCAGAAAAGCCAGCAGCTTGCCGACCTCCCGCAGTGCTGCAACTGAGTTCTCGCCCATACCCATGGCGACCCGCTTGGGGGTACCAAACAGATTGGCCAGCACTGGCATTTCGTAACCTTTGGGGTTTTCAAACAGCAGTGCCGGGCCTTCTGCCCGTAATACCCGGTCGGCGATTTCGGTCATTTCCAGATGGGGATCGACGGGGTAGCGGATGCGCTTGAGCTCACCCTGCTTTTCGAGTTGGTCAATAAAGTCACGAAGGTCGTTGTATTTCACGCGGCTGCCTCACTTTCAGGAAGAGGCATGATAGCAACGGGGCGGGTTAATGAGCCAATAGGCTGTGATACTTCTGTGATAACCCGGACGACTCCGTAACACTTCCGGGAGGACTGCAACCGGCTCCAGGCATCATTCTGAACGGGTTGTTCAGCAGGCTGTTGGCAGGCTGCGAACCCTAACCCAATGATGGAGAGCATGATGATGAATTTACGTACAACGCTGCTGGCCGCCGCCATAAGCACTCTGGCGACCCCGGCAATGGCAGCCGACCTGACCGTAGAAATCACCAACCTGACGCGTGGAATTGCCTTTACGCCGTTGCTGGTAGCTGGTCACGATGCCGATACGGCGCTGTTTATGCCGGGTGAAGCGGCCAGTGCCAACCTGCAAAAAATGGCTGAAGGTGGTGATATCAGCGGCTTGTCGGCGGATGTAACCGGTGCCGGTGGTGTCATCGTCGACAATCCAGCCGCCGGGTTGTTGCTGGCAGGACAGTCAGCCAGCACAGATATCGACACCGGTATGAATACCCAACTGTCGATTGTGGCCATGATGCTGCCCACTAACGACGGCTTTGTTGCTCTCAACAGCCTTGAGATTCCAACACTGGCGGGGACCTATTACTACGACCTCAACGGCTATGACGCCGGTACCGAAGCCAATGATGAAATGCGGGGCAGCGGAGCACCGGGCGAAGCCGGATTCCCGGTTCCTGAACCTCTGGATGCCAGCATTGGCATGTCGGCAACAGGCATTGCCGCAGTAGCGGAAGAATTTGTTCATATTCACCGCAATGTGCTGGGCGACAGCGATCTCGGTGGTGGTGTCAGTGATATCGATTCAACAGTACACCGCTGGTTGAACCCGGTGGCCCGTGTGACCTTGACGGTCAAGTGAGGTGATTAAGATGATTCTGATACGCAAGCATGCCGGCCTGGTGCCGGTCTTGGCCAGCGCGGTGCTCTTGAGCGGTTGTTTGGCTGATGACGATAACAACAGCAGTAACAGCGCGAGCGACGCTGAACAAACCAGCAACAAAACCTTTGCCGTCACCGTGACCAATGCCACGGCCGGGCAACCCCTGTCGCCACTGGCGGTGGTGGCACATGGGGCCGGTTATCACACCTTGGTGACCGGCACGGCCGCCAGTATTGAGCTGGAGCAATTGGCCGAAGGCGGCGATAACAGCGCCTTGCTGGCCGCTGCCAACAGCAACCCGGCGGTGTACAGCAGCCAGAGCGGCGAGGGGGTCGTTGTGCCGGGCGGTACGGCAACGCTGACCATAACGCTGGATGGCATAAGTGTAGACAGCATGGGCGCCATGGATGAGAGCATCTTGCTGAGTATTACCAGCATGCTGGTGAATACCAACGATGGGGTGATTGCTGCCTCTGCGCTGGACGTGACGCAGCTGGCAGTGGGGTCATCGCTTCAGGTAACGGCCAACAGCTACGACGCTGGCACCGAAGCCAATACCGAATCGTCGACGACCATTCCTGGCCCGGCTGCCGGTGGCGAAGGGTTTAATGCCAGTCGAGATGATCGGCAAGACCAGGTGACGCTGCATGCCGGTGTGGTCACGCAGGACGATGGCCTGGCCAGCTCGGCACTGACGCACGTCCATCGTTGGGATAACCCTGTGGCCTTGATCACCGTGACCCGGACAGAGTGAATCCGGATACCTCGGTGTGACGCATGTCCGGGCCGCCGCCGACGGGTTTTGTAAGAACCCGAGGCTGCGCGCGACCAAGGAAACAAGGAAAACAGCCACCGCCCGGAGACCCGCCATGCCTGCGCCACTCACTTCCGCCACTGACCCGACGACGCCCGCCGGAGCCACTGAACGTGGCCTGGTCTCGGCCTCTGCGGCGCTGGCCCATCGTATTCTGGTGATTGAGGATGAGCCCGATATTGCCAATTTACTGGCCTTGCATTTACGCCAGCAGTACCACCATGTGCAGGTAACTCACGATGGTCAAGCCGGGTTTGAACTGGCCTGCCAACAGGACTGGAGCCTGATTGTGCTGGATTTACATTTGCCGGGAAAAGACGGCCTGGAAATCTGTCGTGACCTGCGCGGTCGGGGTCACACCGTACCTGTGCTGATGCTGACCAGCCGTTCCAGTGAAATGGACCGGGTGCTGGGGCTGGAAATGGGAGCCGACGACTACTTGCTAAAACCCTTCAGTGTGATTGAGCTGATGGCCCGCATCAAAGCCATCTTGCGCCGGGTACAAACCGAGCGGGCCGGTCGGGAGCCGACCGCGCCAGTGGATGAACTGGTCAGCCAGTCGCACCGTCTGGTGCTGAACCTGCGCCAGCATCGCATCAGCAAGGCGGGCAAGGTGCTCGACCTGACGGGCAAGGAATTCGACCTGCTCAGCTATTTTATGCAGCATCCGGAAGATGCCTTCTCCCGCGCCCATTTGTTAAACCGCATCTGGGGGCAAGGGCAAGAAGGCTACGAACACACGGTCAACACTCACATCAATCGTCTGCGTGCCAAAATCGAAGATGACCCGACCCGGCCCCGCATTATTGTGACTGTTTGGGGGGTGGGGTATCGCCTTGGATAAGCCGGATCATACGTACCGCCATCCGCTGAACCCGAAACCCTCCAGCCGGGTGATGGCACTCGGGGGCCGTCTGTTTACCCGGCTGGCATTGGCGTTGCTGCTGATTCTGGTGATGCTGGGCACCTTGCTGCTGGGACTGTCGGGCTATATGAGCCAGAACCACAGTCTGAATGTGTTGCAACAGCTGAACCAGCCGGTCGCTGGTTATGTGACGCGACAACAGCCGCTGCTGGATGCAGCCGGCGTGGTGGACGAGCAAGCTCTCGACCAGTTGGCCCGGCATGCCATGGTGCTGAACCCTGCCCTGGAAATCTACTTGCTGGACGCCAACGGCCAGATTCTTGGTCATCGTCTGCCGCCTGACCAGGTGCATTTGCAGCGCGTGGCGCTGGCTCCGATTCAACAGTATCTGCAACCGAACGCCCGTTACCCTGTGCTGGGCGATGATCCCAGTAATCCGCAGCAGCGCAACATCTTCTCCGTGGCCGCTATTCCGGCATCTCCAGCCTCCATACTGACCGCCAGCAGCGGCGATGCTGACGCCAGCGGAGCCAGACCACTCGGTTATGTTTACGCCGTTATTGGGGGCCAGCATTACCGGCAGTTGCATGAGTCGGTTTTTTCCAGCTACACCTTTACGCTGGGCAGCTGGCTGATGGTCGGCAGTATTGTCACCGCCGTGCTGGTGGGGTTGTGGATCTTTTTTGTGCTGACCCGGCGGCTGACCCGCTTGCGGCAAGCTGTCTTGCGTTACAACCTGCTCTACCCGGATATGTCGGTGATGCAGCCATTGCTGCAAAAAACACCGCAGCCGTCGGATGAAATTGGCCAGTTGACTCTCGCTTTCCAGCAGATGGCGGCACATATTCAACAGCAGTTCAGCCGGGTGCAGGCACTCGACAGCAACCGGCGGGAACTGATTGCCAATGTGTCCCACGATTTACGCACCCCGCTGGCCAGTATTCAGGGGTATATCGAAACGGCCTTGCTCAGGTTGCACGACGGCCCGCAGCAAGCGGAGTTGCGAGGCTACCTGGACATTGCCAGCCAGCAGAGTCAGCGGTTGTCGCAACTGATTAACGAGCTGTTTGAACTGTCGCTGTTACAGGCCGACAACGCCGAGCCCAATAGCGAACCGTTTTCCTTGCTGGAGCTGGCCCATGACTGTTTGCAGGAATTTCGCCTGAAAGCGCAACAGCAAGGCGTCGAACTGGATTTGCAAGGCCAGCAGCACGACAGTTATGTGGTGGCGGATATCGCCATGATACAACGGGTACTGCAAAACCTGATCGACAATGCCTTGCGCCACACGTCATCCGGCGGCTCGGTGGTGTTGCAGGTCCAGGCGCTTGAGGGTGCCACCCGGATTGAAATCCGCGATACCGGTATCGGCATCCAGCAGCACGATATTCCACATATTTTTGAGCGTTATTATCAGGCCAGCCGCTCGCAAACCATGACCTCAACCCCCACAGGGCAGGCCAAGCGACAAGGCAGTGGCCTCGGGCTGGCGATCGTCAAACGCATTCTGGAATTGCATCAAAGCCGTATCGATGTGGAATCGGTACCAGGAACGGGCACCTGCTTCCGTTTTGAACTGGCCAACTCATTGCCAGCCCGGGAAGCTACCCTGTGACGTAACGCCATGCCTCCTCTATAATGCGCCATTGTTTTTCCGACGGAGCCGAACCATGCAGGCACGAACCACCCTGATGCTGGCCGCTATTGCCGGATTCCTGGGCGTAGCGCTCGGTGCTTTTGGTGCCCATGGCCTGAAACCCCTGCTGTCGGCACCAATGATGACGGTGTATCAGACCGCCGTTGACTACCATCTGCTGCACGCCGCGGTGTTGCTGGGCCTGGGGGGTTGGCAACTGCACCAGCCGCAGGTTTGGCTCAAGCGGGCGGCGCTGTTTATGGTGGCCGGACTGCTGCTGTTTTGCGGCAGTCTGTACGCCATGGTGCTGCTGGATTTGCGCATGCTGGGCATGATTACCCCGATTGGCGGCGTTAGCTGGCTGATTGGCTGGGGCTTGTTGTTTATCGCGGCCCGTTCGATGACGACTTCTACTTCCATTGATTAACGTTAGGCATTCCTGAGTGACAGAACACGAGTCCAACAACCTGAACGACCATCTTCCGGCCGATGCCGCCACTGCCTTGCCTGAAGAGGATGAAGTCGCGGCGGAACAAGCAACGGCGGACGACAAACCCGTTTATCGCCGGGGTATCAAAAGCTTTGTGATCCGCGCTGGCCGCCTGACCAAAGGGCAAGAGCTGGCACTGGAGCGCAAGTGGGCCGAGTGGGGGCTGGAGCTGGCCGATGGCCCGATTGTTCCGGCGGATGTGTTTGGCCGTGATGCCCACACTGTGCTGGAAATCGGCTACGGCATGGGTCAGTCACTGGTGGCTATGGCCGCTGCGGCACCAGAGAAGAACTTTATCGGTGTTGAAGTGCATTTGCCCGGTGTCGGCTCGCTGCTCAACCTGGCAGAAGAAGCCGGTGTCACCAATGTGCGCAGTTACAAGGACGACGCCATCGAGGTTCTGAAGCTGATTCCGGATAACAGCATTGATACGGTGCAGCTGTTTTTCCCTGATCCCTGGCACAAGAAAAAACACCACAAACGCCGGATCGTACAAACCGGATTTGCCCAGACCCTGCGCCGTATTCTCAAGCCCGGTGGCATCTTCCATATGGCTACCGACTGGGAAAACTACATGGAGCACATGATCGAGGTGATGGACGCACAGGCGGGTTATGACAATATCGCCGGCCCTGGCCAGTGTGTTGAGCGCCCGGATGACCGACCACTGACGCGGTTTGAAAAACGCGGTCAGGGTAAAGGCCATGGTGTCTGGGATATGAAATACCGCAAGATTGACTGATCGTTGATCGCCCACGATCATCACTCAGGTCGATAATCCGGCGGCACCAATAATGCCGCCCCCGACTTACTATTTGATAACGTCTGGCCGCTGATTGCCGACGTCCGACGGAGCATACTGATGCAAAAGAAAGATAAAGAAAAAGTATTTGGTGGTGACTGGAGCGAAGACCAGTTGAGCACCTTTCTTGACGTTCCCAGCTACGATGGTGACAGCGCCGATTATATCGGTGCCATCCGCGCCTATCGTTATATGGTGCCTGGTACCTTTGCCCAGTATATCGAGTTGTTCAAGGCCAAAGGTCACGACCTGAATGCCACCAATGCTGCTGGTGAAACCATTCTGGCGACCATCAGCCAGCATAAACAAGGCGCAGAATACGCCGAGATCCTGAAGGATGCCGGAGCTGTCTGATCATGGTGATCAACCTGAGTGAACGATGTGCCAGCTGGCGGCTGATTGGCTGTCGGCCGGTTCGGTCACTCAGGTCTGAATGGATTGTATTCAACTATCGGCCGTTAGCTGGATGTCAGCGTCGTCGGTAGTGTTCCCACTGTTATTTTCCCATCCCCGGGTGCTTGTTATCGCCGGATATCGCGGTTGATTATCTGGTGTCTGCTCTCGCTCTTGTTCTCGCTTTCTGTTTGTCACTACATCGGCACCAGACCGTCCAGATAACGGACGTTATCGGCACTAATGGCTGTATGCCGTACGTGCTTGCTCACCTTCAGTGGTCAGGCTGTACCGGTGAGGTAGCGTAGTAGTTAAGTAGTGAAGTTAGGTAAAAGATAATTGAACCTGTCGCAGCACCACACCCCCCCCCAAAACAGACGCGTAATTGGTGCCATTTGGATACTTCTCAGCACGGAGTCTCCAGTAGATACTAATGCTCTCTATAGATGACATAAAACGGATGTGAATGCATGAAAACGATACTGATAACAGGTGCCACATCGGGTATTGGACTGGCTGCGGCACAGCACATCAGGCAGCAGGGCCATCGAGTGCTGATCACCGGCAGGAGGCCGGAGCGTCTGGAGGTTGCACTGACGGCTCTTAACGGGACAGATCAAGATCACAAGCAGCAGGATACACCTGCGGCTCGTGGTTATTGCTGTGACCAGACAGACGTAACGGCGATCACACAACTGTCGGAATTGCTGTTGGCAGAACGGTACCAGCTGGACGCCCTGATCCTGAATGCCGGTATCTTTTTGCCACAAGCCTTTGAGTCCTTTACAACAACAAACCTGCAGCAGCAATTAAACAGCAACCTGCTGGGGCCATTACAGACCTTGTATGAATTGCTGCCGGTATTGAACAACCCGGCGAGTGTGGTGCTGGTCTCGAGCATTGTGGCGGACAAGGCCTTTGCCAATTGTACGGCCTATGCCGCCAGCAAGGCTGCACTGGAAGGGGCCATGGGCCCATTAAATCTGGAGTTGGCCAGCCGTGGTATACGGGTTAACTGTTTGCGACCGGGCATTACATTAACCGAAATCCAGTCCAAGGCCGGGATGAATGAGGAAGCGTTGGCACAGCTGACGGAAAATATGAAATCCACACTGGCCGGACGCATCCTGCAGCCAGACGATATGGTGGCAGCACTGGAATATCTGGCGTTGGGTGGCAGTAGTGCGGTCAGAGGGCTGAAGTTGCAGGTGGATGGCGGTTATTGCCTGTGATCCCGCTGGTCGGTAGCTTGCCGCGATGGCTGATGGCTGATTGATGGTAGATGGCTGATCGAAAGTGGCCAGGCTGATAATTAAGACGCCCCTGAACGGCTTAACCGCGGAGCAACCGATACACTGCTGTTGCCGTTTCGACAGCCATTACCAGTCGACCCTGTTTGTTTTCACGTGGAACAATACCAACACCTGCGGCTACAACGTCGGGTGCCCAGCGGGCAAGTGATGCTGTAACAAGGCATGCAGACACAGGTGTAAATCATCCAGTGTCCGCCGCGCCCGCTGTGGGTTCTGGTGTACGACCACCAGAAATACGCTGTGGCTGACTTCCAGATAAAACCGCCCCAGCCGTTCACGTTCGCGAATATGGCTCTGGATTCCCATACGTTTGAATATCACCGCCATATGATGGATCACCAGGTCGTCGTGTTGTTCATCCAACTGGCGTAATTCGGGGACCGAAAACATGGCTTGCACCAGTGTCAGTACGGCCTTCTGGCGTTTGTAGACTTTTAAATGGCGCTCCAGCACCTTGTTGAGTAACTGTTCCAGCGGCAGGGTTTCAACCGGTAGCTGGGCAATACCGAGCAAGGCTTGCTCGACATCTTCGAGCCAGCGTTGGCCCATGGCATACAGAATGGCGTGCTTGTTGGGAAAGTAGTGATACAGCGAACCTACCGAAATCCCCACCGCTTTGGCAATCAGAATGGTGCTAAGGTCATCCAGTCCCACTGTTTCCAGCAGTTCAGCCGTGATATCAATGATCTCCCGTGAGCGTTTGCGTGAGCGCCGTTGCATCGGCTCGCTGCGAGGTTGCAGGTTTTGCTGACGCTGTGAACGGGGGTTGGCAGGGGCTGGTTCATCACTCATTGGTGCAGGGGTTCCTCGTCGATAGTGATCCGGGCAACAGGCTCAATATGGATCAGAAAAAGCGGTCGCGCAGGGAATAATACAGCATTCCAGCCACCAGTCCGGGCCAGCGCAACAGGGTACCACCGGGAAAGCTTGGCGTCGGCACCGCGGCAAACTGATCAAAACCCTGGGCTGACCCGGCGAGGGCATCGGCCATCAGCTTGCCACCCAGGGTGGCAAGAGCAACGCCGTGACCGGAATAACCATGGGCAACAAACAGACTTTGATCCACGCGCTCAAAGTGTGGCATACGGTTCAGGGTAATGGCGAGGGTACCACCCCAGCCGTAGTCGATACGGTACTGTGCCAGCTCAGGGTACAAGGCCAGCATATGCTGCTGCACAAAGGCGCGAATATCGCTGGGGAAGCGTGAGGTATAGGTTTCGCCCCCCCCCCACAGCAAACGGTTGTCACCCGATAAACGAAAATAATTGATGACAAAGCGGGAGTCTGCCACCGCTACATCGGCGCGATTAATCCGTTGGACGAGGTGGTCCGGGAGCGGCTCGGTGGCGAGAATAAAATTGTTGATGGGCATGATCTTGCCCGCAATGCGTTTTTCCAGAGGCCCGAGATAGCCATTGCACGCCAGCAATATATATTGGCAGGAGACGTTGCCCGCGCTGGTACTTACCTGGGTTGTTCGGCCCGATTGATAGTCTGTTACCCGGCTATGTTCATACAGCTGGACACCGGCTTGCTCGGCGGCAGTCGCCAGCCCCAGCGCGTAATTCAGCGGGTGCAGGTGCAAGGCATTGGTGAAATGTTCTCCACCGTAATAACGCTCGGTACCCAGCATCTCCTGTACATCGGCGGGCTTGATGTAAGCCACGTCCTGATAACCCAGAACCTCCTGTTTATAGGCTACCGCGGCTTCAATGTCGGCGCTGTGACCCGGTTTGGCGGCGACATGTAACACGCCATGTTTAAGATCACAGTCAATCTGATGTTTGTTGATGAGTGTTCTGACCAGTTCGACCGAATCCAGCGACATCTGCCACAAGGCGTCCGCTGTGGGGCGGCCGACTTTTGCAGCCAGATCCTCATGCGCCATATTCAGGCCTTGGCAAACCTGGCCACCGTTGCGGCCAGAAGCACCCCAGCCGATTGATTCCGCCTCCAGCAAGGCGACCGACAAGCCGTGTTCGCGCAGCTGCAGTGCTGCCGACAAGCCAGTGTAACCACCACCAATGACACACACATCGGCCTTGATGTCCCCTTCCAGTGAGGGGTAGGCGCTGACACGATTGGCACTGGCGCGATAGTAGCTGTCGCGATCTGATTGTGTGTGCATGGTCTTGCTCCAGCTGTCGGATGATCTGTCTGGCGCTACCGTAGCACAATAAAATCCGAATGATAATTCGGTTTTTATTGTGCTGACAAAATCGCCAAATTGAGCAATTATCGAACAGGTTGCGTTGCTCTTGCGGGCTTTTTGACATAGCCTTAAACCGAATTATTGTTCGGTTTGAAGCTGAAGATCAAACACGAATCGTTATCCTACCGACGCTGGTTAATTGGCCAGCACAACCAGAACCTACTGCAGGACAGGTGAATTATGGAAGCCGTCGAACGCTTTCTGAAAGAAAATGGCATTACTGAAGTTGAGTCTACTTTTCCCGATATGACGGGTAATGCCAGAGGCAAGTTTTATCCTACGCGCAAATTCCTGACCGAAAATGGCGGTCATATTCCGGAATGTTTACTGGTACAAACGGTGAACGGAGAGTGGGCCGACAATCACTATGATCTGGTCGATCCGGCGGATAAAGACATGCTGCTGGTGCCGGACCCATCGACGTTGCGTATTGTGCCCTGGGCCGATGAACCCACTGCCCTGGTGATTAACGACTGTTATACCTCCGATGGTAAACACCACCCGCTATCAAGTCGCTCGGTACTGCGCCGGGTCTTGGCACTGTATGAAAAAGAAGGCTTGCGACCGATTATTGCGCCAGAGGTCGAGTTTTACCTGGTACAGAAAAACAGTGATCCGGATTACGAACTGAAACCAGCCATGGGCCGTTCCGGCCGTCGTGAAAACGCGCGCCAGTCTTACAGTATTGATGCGGTAAACGAGTTTAACCCGGTGATTGACACCCTGTACGCCTACTGCGACGAGTTGGGTCTGGATGTGGATACCCTGATTCATGAATCAGGGGCCGCACAAATGGAAATCAACTTCCTGCATGGTGATGCCATGAGCCTGGCAGACCAGGTGTATATCTTTAAACGTGCATTACGTGAAGCGGCCCTGAAACACGATATGTACGCCACTTTTATGGCCAAGCCGATGCAAAGTGAGCCAGGCAGCTCGATGCATATCCATCAAAGCCTGCTCGACGCCAATACGGGCAAGAATATCTTTGCCGGAGAAGGGGATGAGCTGTTCTCAGCAACCTTTTATCACTATGTTGGCGGTTTGCAGAAATTTACCCCGGCGGCGATTCCTTTTTATGCCCCTAATGTGAATTCCTACCGCCGTTTTGTGCCGGAAATCGCTGCGCCGGTTAATTTCAAATGGGGAATCGATAACCGCACGGCAGGATTACGTGCCCCCAAGGCTCCCAAGGATGCCACCCGAATTGAAAACCGCTTTGCCGGGTCAGACTGCAACCCGTATCTGGCCATCGCGGCCAGTCTGGCGTGTGGTTATCTGGGGATGAAACTGGGTATCAAGGCGGAAGCCCCGGTCGAGGCGCTGGCGGCTCATGAAGGGGATCTGGTGGCGGTCTCACGTACACTGGAAGAAGCCTTGCGCTTGCTGGAAGAATGTCCAGAATTGCAAGAAGTGATCGGAGAGCACTTTGTTAAGGGATATATCGGCGTCAAGCGTGCTGAATTTGAAACCTTCAACAAGGTAATCAGCTCCTGGGAGAGAGAGTTTCTGCTGATGACGGTCTAACGAACGTTTCATCGGTGTTGTTCGATAATAGATAGAGCGACGACGTAACGCTCGAAAATGTAGTTCTCGATGCATTAACGCTGGATGAAGTATCCGTAAACCAAGGCAGGGCCATCAGGTTCTGTCCCTTATTCATACAAGGGAGATCACGATATGACGTACGTAACCCGGTCACGCCTGCCACTATTGTCAGCCACTATGCTGATAGGGCTTTCTGGTTTGACACCGCTTGCCCAGGCAGAAGGCGTACTGAACTTTTATAACTGGTCTGACTATATTGGTGAAGAAACCATCGCCAATTTTGAGCAGGAAACCGGTATCAAGGTGAACTACGATGTGTACGACAGCAACGAAACCCTGGAGGGCAAGTTGCTGGCGGGTAATACCGGTTATGACCTGGTGGTACCGACGTCGAACTTTATGGCATTGCAAATCAAGGCGGGTATTTTTCGCAAGCTGGATAAAAGCCAGCTGCCGAATCTGAAAAACCTGGATGCTTCCTTGTTAACGTCATTGCAGAAAAAAGATCCGGGCAACCAATATGGCGTGCCGTATTTATGGGGTACCACCGGGATTGGTTACAACCCGGCGATGGTTGCCGAAGTGTTGGGCGAAGAGGCTCCCGTCGATAGCTGGGAGCTGGTATTCAACCCCAAATACATGGAAAAACTGGCTGACTGCGGCGTTTCCTTTATGGATTCCTCCGACGAAATGTATCCGTTTGTGATGTTGTATAACGGCGATGACCCAAACAGCACCGACAAGAAATACTTCAGCGACGATGCCAGAGCGACCCAAACCCTGAAAGCGGTACGGCCCTACGTCAAACAGTTCACGTCATCCCAGTACATCAGCGATCTGGCAAATGGTGACAGCTGTGTCGCTGTCGGTTACTCCGGTGATGTGTTTCAGGCAGCCTATAACGCTGAAGAAGCAGACAACGGTGTTGAAGTGGTCTACAGCATTCCGAAAGAAGGCTCGGAAGTCTGGTTTGATATGCTGTTGATTCCGGCGGATGCCAAAAACGCCGAGAATGCCCACAAATTCATCAACTATCTGTTGCGCCCGGAAGTGATTGCGGAAGTAACCGATTATGTCTGGTACGCCAATCCGAACACCGCTGCAACGACACTGATTGATCCTGAGATTGCCGCTGATCCGGCGATTTATCCGACTCCCGATGTGTTGGAGAAGCTGTTTGTCAGTAACGAAGAAGACCCTAAAGTGGCACGTATCCGTAACCGCAGCTGGGCCAATATCAAAGCCGGACGTTAACGGCGAGAACAAGCGGCAAAGGAAAGCCAGCACGTTATAGATATAGAACAGTAGCCACAAAAAAGCCCGTTTGAGTTTCCTCAAACGGGCTTTTTATCGTTCAGTCTGGCGCATAAACCGGCATTTGAAGGCCGGTTATGAGATCAGGCTGTTTTTTTCGGCTTGGAGCGCTTGCGTTCATTTTCAGTCAGCAATTTCTTGCGCAGACGAATGCTGGTAGGAGTCACTTCGACCAGTTCATCTTCTTCGATGAATTCCAGAGCCTGTTCCAGCGTGTGACGGACTGGAGGGGTCAGGTTAATGGCTTCATCAGTACCGGAAGCACGGACGTTGGTCAGCTGCTTGGCCTTGGTCGGGTTAACCACCAGGTCGTTGTCGCGGCTGTGCAGACCAATGATCATGCCTTCGTAGACTTCCAGGCTTGGGGCTACAAACAGGCGACCACGTTCTTGCAGGGTGAACAGGGCATAGCCCAGTACCTTGCCCGGTACCATGGAGACCAGTACGCCGTTGTGGCGAGTAGAACCCAGGCTGCTGAGCACAGGACCGTAGTGATCAAACACGTTGGTCAGGATGCCGGAGCCAGAGGTCATGGTCATGAACTGCGAACGGAAGCCGATCAGGCCCCGTGCTGGCATGATGAACTCAAGACGGGTGCGACCCTTGCCATCCGGTACCATATTGGTCATCTCGGCGCGACGGTTGCCCATCTCTTCCATGATGGAACCCTGGTGCTCGTCTTCAACGTCGATAACCACTTGTTCGTATGGTTCTTGCAGCTCGCCGTCGACGATTTTCTGGACCACTTCGGGCTTGCCGATGGCCATTTCGAAGCCTTCGCGACGCATGGTTTCAATCAGTACCGACAAATGCAGCTCGCCACGACCAGAAACCTTGAACTTCTCAGGGCTGTCGCCCGGCTCAACACGTAATGCCACGTTGTGGATCAGCTCTTTGTCGAGACGGTCCTTGATATTACGTGAAGTAACGTACTTGCCTTCTTTACCGGCGAACGGTGAGTCATTGACCTGGAAGGTCATGCTGACTGTTGGTTCGTCGACGGTCAGGGCAGGCAGGGCTTCAACATGACCGACCGCACACAGGGTATCGGAAATGTTCAGGCCTTCAATACCGGAAACACAGACGATGTCACCAGCGGAGGCTTCTTCAACGGCAACCCGGTTCAGACCGTGGAAACCTTTTACTTCCAGCAAGCGGCCCTTGCGGATCTTGCCTTCAGCAGAAATCAGCTGAATGTCAGTACCTGGCTTGAGCTTGCCGCGGGAGATACGGCCAACACCGATAACACCGACGAAGCTGTCGTAGTCCAGTGCCGAGATTTGCATCTGGAACGGGCCATCAAGATCGACAGGTGGAGGGGTTACATGGTCGACGATCATCTGGAACAGTGGCGTCATGTCTTCGGCCATATCATCCGGATCTGTACCGGCGATACCGTTCAGGGCGGAGGCGTAGATAACCGGGAAGTCGAGCTGTTCATCGGTGGCACCGAGACGGTCGAACAGATCAAAGATCTCGTCCATTACCCAGTCAGGGCGAGCGCCAGGGCGGTCGATCTTGTTGATCACCACGATAGGACGCAGACCACGCTCAAACGCTTTTTGGGTAACAAAACGGGTTTGTGGCATCGGGCCGTCGACGGCATCGACGAGCAGGCAGACGGAATCTACCATGGACATCACACGCTCAACCTCGCCACCGAAGTCGGCGTGTCCTGGTGTGTCGACGATGTTGATTCGGTAGTCGTTCCAGCGAATAGCAGTGTTTTTCGCCAGAATGGTAATACCGCGTTCTTTTTCCTGATCATTCGAGTCCATGACTCGCTCGCCACCTTGGTCTTTACGATCCAGGGTGCCGGATTGCTCCAGCAGTTTATCGACCAGGGTAGTTTTACCGTGGTCAACGTGAGCAATAATGGCGATGTTTCTGAGATTGTCGATCACAACAAAAGCCTTGGTTAAAGTTTGTGCAAAATTGGCGGCCGATTATACCTGACTTCGGATCGATGCGTGATGTCAATTTCATTATAAGAAAAGCGCTATTAATGTAGGCGTGGATATTGGAAACTGGTTGTATGAACCTCTAACGGGCACGCAGTCTGACTGGGGTCATATAAAATCAAGCAAAATGCACCAATATGGTTCTATTTTGCTTGTAAGGCACCTGAAGTGTGCAAAAAAGACGATTATGGGATCGGATATACCCTGAATACCGTGAGGTTTTTTGCATGCCTCTAAATGGCACGCGAATTGCTCCTTTTTCGGGCATGGTAGCAGGGGCTGGACCCCATTATCGGATATGAAACAGCATCTGGAGATAAGTAAATGTCAGAGAACACTCTGAATCTGATCAAAGAAAATGACGTTAAGTGGGTTGACCTGCGTTTTACCGATTCCAAAGGTAAAGAGCAGCATGTAACCATTCCTGCCAGCTATGTCGACGAAGAATTCTTCGAAAATGGCCAGATGTTTGATGGCTCATCCATCTCCGGCTGGAAAGGCATCAACGAATCCGACATGATCCTGATGCCGGATGACACCACGCCTTTCATGGACCCCTTCACTGAAGATGCAACGCTGGTTCTGCGTTGCGACATTATTGAGCCTAGCACCATGCAAGGCTATGAGCGCGATCCCCGTTCTGTGGCCAAGCGCGCTGAAGAATACCTGAAGTCTACTGGTCTGGGTGATACTGCCTTCTTTGGTCCAGAGCCAGAATTCTTCATGTTTGATGATGTTCGCTGGGGCCAGGACATGACCGGCAACTTCTACAAAATCAATTCTGACGAAGGTGCCTGGGCAACTGAAGCCGTTACCGAAGGCGGCAACCTGGGTCACCGTCCACGCGTCAAGGGCGGTTACTTCCCTGTTCCTCCAGTCGACAGCCACCACGACATCCGTGCTGCCATGTGTAACACCATGATGGCTATTGGTCTGGACGTTGAAGTACATCACCACGAAGTAGCAAACGCCGGCCAGAACGAAATCGGTGTTAAATTCAACACGCTGGTGAAAAAAGCCGACGAAGTGCAAATGATGAAATACATCGTGCACAACGTTGCCGCTGCTTATGGCAAAACAGCTACTTTCATGCCGAAGCCAATCGTTGGTGACAACGGTTCCGGTATGCACGTGCACCAGTCTTTCTGGAAAGATGGTGAAAACCAGTTTGCCGGTGACGTTTATGCAGGACTGAGCGAAACAGCTCTGTACTACATTGGCGGTATCATCAAGCACGCCAAAGCGTTGAACGCGTTCACCAACCCGTCAACCAACTCCTACAAGCGTCTGATTCCTGGATTCGAAGCCCCGGTCATGCTGGCATACTCTGCCCGTAACCGTTCTGCTTCTATCCGTATTCCTTACGTTGCGTCTCCTAAAGGCAAGCGTATCGAAGCCCGTTTCCCTGATCCGACTGCCAACCCATACCTGGCATTCGCAGCCATGCTGATGGCTGGCCTGGACGGCATCAAAAACAAACTGCACCCTGGCGATGCAGCAGACAAGGATCTGTACGACCTGCCTGCTGAAGAAGCCGCAGCTATCCCACAAGTGTGTGGCAGCCTGCGTGAAGCCCTGGACAGCCTGAAAGCTGACAGCGACTTCCTGACAGCTGGTGGTGTATTCACTGAAGATATGATCGAAGCTTACGTCGACCTGAAAATGGAAGATGTTTACCGCGTTGAACATACCACTCACCCGGTTGAGTTCGATATGTACTACTCCGTTTAATCTTCGGATGAACGGGTTGTCATAAGGAAAGGTCGCTTCGGCGGCCTTTTTTTGTGGCTTACTATTGTTGTTTGCAGCCACCACCAAATAAAGACATGGCGCTATGGCTGCTGAGGACTATGGTGTTAGACGCAAGAGGATCGGCGTGGTGAAAACAACCAAAGAATTATGGAATTCATATCCGCTCCGGAATGCCCTGCCTGACTGGCGTATCCGTTGGCAGCCGTCGGCTCCTGAGGCATTGACACAGGCGTATCGGCAGTATTATCGGTTACCCGATGTTGAAGCCGGACAGCACCGCATGGGCAAGCTGGAAAGTGCCGGTTTTGATATTGCGCTGCAGTACTGGACTTGTCCTGACGCGGTGGCCAATCTTATTCTGGTGCACGGCTATTATGACCATGTCGGGCTGTATGGCAGCCTGATTGGGTTTTGCCGGGCCCAGCGCCTGAACCTGGTGGCATTCGACTTGCCGGGGCATGGCTTGTCGAGTGGTGAGGCAGCCAGAATCGACGATTTTGATCAGTATGAAACCGTGTTTGCCGATGTGTTCCAGCAGGCTAAACAGCAGCTGCCGGCGTTGCCCTGGCTGGCTGCCGGTCAGAGTACCGGGGGAGCGATTCTGGCCAGCTATCTGCTCAAGCGCCACCCGGTAGCCGGTCAGTCCGGGCCGTTGCTGGTCTGGCTGCTGGCCCCGTTGTTACGGCCAGCGGGATGGCGCAGCGGCCGCTGGATACATACGCTGGTACACCGTTTCGTCGCCCGGGTGCCGAGACGTTTTGTGCTGAACGGTAATAATCGGGTATTTGCTGAATTTGTTGCCAGTAGTGACCCCCTGCAATCCCGTTATTTGAGTGTCCATTGGGTGACAGCACTCAAGCGTTGGCTCGGCTGGATCGAGCGGCGATCACCGTTTGATTACCCGGTACGCATGATTCAGGGGACGGCGGATCAGACCGTTGACTGGCGTTACAATATTCCGGCCTATCAGCGGTTGTTCCCGGCGTTAATGTTGAGCCGCATCGTCGGTGCTCATCACCACCTGGTGAATGAATCTCCGGAACGATTGGGGAACGTATACGAGGTGATGCGGTCAGATTTGAGTGCTGTGTTGGCTGCTCAGGAGACGGCTTCCAAAACAGGGCAATGAGCTGCTCTTTTTTAAGAGCAGTGCCATAAAAAGAAGCAGGCTGGCGAAATATATCGGGGAACAGCCTGCCATACGCAGATCATCTGACGGATGATAGATTTGATTTTCGACCTCAAATAGTGCAATAGCAGCTTTTCTTGCCTGGTGGGTCGGTCTTTCAGAAAATGAGCGCACTGATTTTGGCGTCATTGCTCAAAACAGAAGGGCAATTCTGGTGCAATTCATACTTTGGTCACTACTTGTGATTAAAGTGGCAGAAATGTTGCTCAAAGACAGACAAAGTAGCTATATGTCTGCCTGGTGTCATCTTGGTAGGCCATACGTATAAAAGTAGATTTTTGCTGGAGTCACTTTCAATGAAGAAGCCAGATTTACTGGTCTTTGTAGGATTGGTTGTTATTTTGGGTGCTGCCATTACTGGCATGACAATCGATGAGAATCAACGTCCGTCTGCCGTCCTGGCATCGGAACATACTATTCGCTAACTGGCTGGCACCCATCGTAGTGCGGTATCGGTAGCAATAGCAGATAAAGGAATATCCCAGGCTTCAGCAGGAAGCGTAGCAAGACACTGAAACTCATGGGCGCAGCCTATGAGCTTTGGGTGCTTGCCTGCGCGCTGAGTAAAGGCCAGCGAGCGGTCGTAAAAGCCGCCACCCATCCCCATACGATTGCCATGCAGGTCAAACGCGACCAGTGGCAAGCAGATAACAGACAAGAATCTTGCCTGGCAGCGTTTGCCGTAGCGAAAATCCGGCTCTGCGATACCAAAGCGGTTGTTGCTCATGCGTGTGCCTGGCTGATAACGGATAAACGCCAGTTCGCCGCGACGTAGCGGATGCAAGCTGGGCAGATAGACTTCCTTGCCCATTCGGATCAGCTGCTTGATGATCTGCTCCGGGTTGATTTCACCATCATTCACCAGATACAGCGCGATTCTCCGGGCAGCCAGCAGGGCACCCGGCTGTAATAACGAGCGTTGCAGGCCTCGTGCTGCCTGGCGTTGCTGTTGCGCTGTCAGGGAGCGACGCTGCAAGCGCATGGCCTTGCGAATTTGAGGTTTGTTCATAGGGACAGGAATACAGGATGTAAGCAAATCAGAAAGGAGGCCCGCCGCACCGCTGTCGGAAAAAGGCCTTGAACCCAATGGTTCAAGGTGGTGGGTTCTTCACTGAATCAGGCTTTCCGGAAACCGGACATGCGCACAACAGCGACTGGAACCCTCCGGGGTTGTGGACATCGGCTCGAGGTCTTTGTCGACTGGCCAATGCGGCAGGAGCTGGCGAGTATATCAGAGATCAGGAGTTCTGCGAAAAGTCTGCGGCAGAATGCTCGTTTTCACGTTGTGCGGAGAGATTCAGCGCAGTGTCCAGCCGATTATTCAGGTCATCAAAAATAGTCGCCTGTTGCTGCAGCTCATGTTGTGTTTCAAGTAACTGATGGGCAATGTTCAGCGCCGCGATCACCGCAATCCGGTCGGTACCCGGCAAGGTACCGGAGGACGACGTCGAATTCTTGATTTCAGCCATCTTCTGGTCGAGCAGGTGCGCGGCATCACGCAGCTGCTGTTCGGCCCCGGCAGGGCAGTTGATCCGGTATTCCCGGTCCAGAATCGTGAGACTCAGGGTTCTGGGGTCATTGGCCACAGTTGCGCTCCAGCACTTGCAATTTTTGTATCATTTCATGAACCTTGCGGCGTGCCGCTTCATTTTGCTGTACCAGTCTGGTCCGTTCAGACTGCCAGTTCGCTTCTTCAGCACGCATGCGCTGGTTTTCTTCGTACAGTTTCTGATGGATGTCGAGCAGTTTCAGGATACGCTGCTGCAGGCTGTGCAAGTCATTTGCTGGCATAACATTCTTCTGGTTCAGGGCTGGACTGGGGCTACTACTATAAGAGCCGTCCAAGTGGCTGGTCAATCCGACTGTCGACTCCAGTGAAAGCGGGCAACCTGCACGATGGCAATGTTAGAATAAACAGATTGATTATATAGAGGTTGTTATGAAATTTGACTTTGCCAGTGCAGCGGATATCTGGCTTGAAGCCCGTTGTTACCAATCCCCGTCGGCTTTGCACGGCTGGTTGAGTGGTTATCTGGCCAGTGGTTCCCGCCTGACACCGAAACAATGGCTGGCAGAAGCCATGGATTACCTGGAACTGGAAATGGCTCCAGAGCCGCCACTGTCCGATATGTTGCCAGAATTCTATGACTGGGTGCTGGCTGTGATTGGTGCGGAAGAAATGGCCTACAGCCCGTTATTACCCAGTGACGAAGATGCCGATGTCGCCGAGCAGGTCGAATGCCTGGCGGAATGGAGCAAAGGTTTCCTCGATGGTTTTGGGGCTTCCGAGCGCTCTGCCGGGCAGCTACCGGAAGATGTCGTGGAAGTCTTGCGTGATCTGGATGCCTTTTCCCAGGCCGAGGTTGACGACCTGGACGATGCCGCCAACGAAGGCATGTACCTTGATCTGTCCGAGCACGCCCGGGTGGCGGCCCTGACGGTGTTTTACAACATGAACCGCTCGGCCGGTTCGTCATCCACAACCCTGCATTGATCCGGAGGTGATATGAAACTGGAAGCATCCGAATACGCTCGTCGTCGTCAGCAACTGATGGCGCAAATGAGCGATAACAGCATCGCGATTATTCCATCGTCTCCGGTGCATGTGCGCAACCGGGACGTGGAATACCTGTTTCGCCAGGACAGCGATTTTTATTACCTCAGCGGCTTTGACGAAGAACACGCCGTGCTGGTGCTGATTCCGGGGCGGGAATATGGCGAATACGTTTTGTTCTGCCAGGAAAAAATCAAGGAGCAGGAAATCTGGACGGGTCGCCGGGTAGGGCCAGAAGCGGCGCTGGAGCGACTGGGAGCCGATGATGCCTTTCCGATCACCGATATCGACGACATCCTGCCTGGCCTGATTGAAGGCCGGGACAAGATTTACGCCAACCTAGGCGTCAGCCCGGACTTCGACAACCAGCTAATGGGATGGGTCAACCATATCAAATCCCAGGTGCGTAACGGCTCACGGCCACCACGGGAATTCAGCGGCCTGGATCATATCCTGCACGAAATGCGGCTGATCAAATCCGAGGCCGAAATCGACCTGATGCGACAGGCAGCAGCAATCAGCGCCAATGCCCACTGTCGGGCCATGCAAATGGTTGAGCCGGGGATGTATGAATATCAGCTGGATGCCGAAATCATGCGTACCTTTATGGCTGCTGGCAGTCGTTGGCCGGCCTATCCTTCGATTGTCGGCAGTGGTGAAAACGCCTGCATCCTGCACTACACCCGTAACGATGCGCAGATTCAGGACGGTGCCCTGATTCTGATTGATGCCGGTTGTGAACTGGACTATTACGCCTCTGATATTACCCGCACCTTCCCGGCCAATGGCCATTTCAGTGCAGAACAAAAAGCCCTGTATAACCTGGTGCTGGATTCCCAATACGCCGCCATGGACTGGATCAAGGCTGGCAATCGCTGGAATGATCCACACGATGCCGCAGTAACCGTGCTGGTCGAAGGATTGCTGGCACTCGGCTTATTGTCCGGTGATCCGGATGAGATTCTGGCCTCCGGTGAATACCGCCGTTTCTATATGCACAAAACCGGACACTGGCTCGGTATGGACGTACACGATGTGGGGGAATACCGCATCGACGGCGAGCCAAGACGACTGGAAAACGGCATGGTGATGACCGTCGAGCCAGGATTGTATGTGGCACCAGACGATGAAACCGTCGAGGCGCGCTGGCGCGGCATCGGTATCCGCATCGAGGACGACGTGGTTGTACGTGCCGATGGCTGTGATGTACTGACGGCTGGAGTGCCGAAAACCGTTGAGGAAATAGAAGCACTGGTTCAGGGCGGGTTGACTGACTGAGGGCAATGCCCGGTGTGTTTTTCTTGCCTTGGCGGGCGCTAATCGTGACAGGCTCTTGACCCTGCCGCGAGCCACCCGTCAGAGTGTCACCTGCTGAACAAAGAGCGTTATCCATGACCGAACCTGCCTTATCTTCCCCTGCCTTTGACCTGGTGATTCTCGGTGCTGGCATGACCGGCGCCAGCCTGGTGCACCTGCTGCAGCCTGCGCTGGATGACGGTCTGCGCATTGCGTTGATCGATCGCCAGCAGATTCGCTGGACTGCCGACATACTGGAGCGACCGCCCAGTTTTGATGGTCGTGCCACAGCGCTGGCCTGGGGGTCACGGCAGTTATTGGAACGTATGGGGTGCTGGTCGGCGGTGGCGGACCGGGCCTGTGCGATTGAACATATTCAGGTATCGGACCGTGGCCGCTTTGGGCAAACCCACCTACACGCCAGCGAGCAGGGCACCGAAGCATTGGGCTATATCGTTGAAAACGCGGTATTGGGGCGGGCACTGCTGCAAGGGCTGGATTCCTGCCCGAATGTCACCCTGTTGTCCGATACCGAGGTAACGCAAGTTACCATGACCGCCACCGGTAGCCAGCTGACCCTGGCCGATGGCAAGACCCTCACCACGGCGCTTTTGGTCATGGCCGATGGTGGCCGCTCCGGTCTGGCGCAACAGCTGGGAATTCGGCATCAGCGCGAAGACTATGGCCGCATGGCACTGGTAACCCAGGTTGAGATGGATCGCGAGCATCAGCACTGGGCTTATGAACGCTTCAGTGACCATGGCCCGGTGGCCTTGCTGCCGTTACAGCAACGCCACTTTGCGGTGGTCTGGACTCTGCCACCCGATGATTGTGAACGTATTATGGCGTTGCCAGATGCCTTGTTTGCCGAGCAGTTACAACAGCAGGTCGGTTATCGCAGCGGCCGTATTCTTCGGGTTGGCGAACGCTTCAGTTACCCGCTGGCACTGGTGCGCAGTGGCGAACAGGTACGCCGGGGCCTGGTGTTGCTGGGGAATGCTGCTCACAGCCTGCATCCGGTGGCTGGACAAGGCTTTAACCTGGCATTAAGAGATACCGCCGCGCTGGCGGCCCGTGTACTGGAAAGCTGGTCGATGAAGCGACCGTTAGGTGATCTCACCGTATTGCTGGAATACGCCCAGCAGCAACAGCAGGATCAGGCCAATACCATTCTGGCCAGTGACCTGTTGCCCAGAGTGTTTTCCCACCCCGGCACCTTGACGGCGCTGGGTCGTGGTGCCGGACTGCTGGCGCTGGCCAGCCTGACGGTGCCGCGACGGTTATTGGCACGTCACGCCATGGGGCTGGGCCAGCCTGCTCCCCGGTTTGGTTTGCCGCCAACCCCAAAACCTGACAATTTATCTTCCCGGTCGGAGTCTGCTGATGCGTTATGACGTGGTAATTATTGGTGCCGGGCTGGTCGGACAATCCCTGGCGGCCGCTTTGGCACAGGGTAATCCGCAGCTGGCTATTGCTCTGGTTGATCCGGCGTTGGCGTCCGCAGCGGAGCTTCCGGCGGTATTGCCCACGGAGGGGCTGGATGGATTTGATCTGCGGGTGAGTGCCTTGACCGCGCGCAGCCAGAATTTTCTGACCGATATCGGCGCCTGGCAATGGATTCGCTCACAACGGTGTCAGCCTTACACGCATATGACGGTGTGGGATGCAGAAGGCACCGGTGAAGTGAATTTTGATGCTGCCGATTTGCATGTTCCCTGCCTTGGCCACATCGTTGAAAATCGCGAAACCCTGGCCGGGTTGCGGCAGCAGCTGGCCTCGTGCCCGGCGGTGACCCAGATCGCGCAGCCGGTGCAATATCTCGACAGCCGTCAGTCCGACGGCCTGACGCCCGTAGTGCTGGCGCAGGGGGATACCTTGCTGGCGGCACTGGTGGTCGGAGCCGATGGCGCGCATTCCCAGGTGCGGCAGTGGGTTGGATTACCAACGCGGGAATGGGATTACCAGCATCAGGCGCTGGTGGCGACCGTCGCCATGGAGAAACCGTTGGCGGCCACCGCCTGGCAGCGCTTTCGGCCACAGGGGCCGCTGGCCTTGTTGCCTATGCCAACCAATCCGCATCTGGCTTCGATCGTCTGGTCTACCAGTGACGATGAGGCCAATGCGCTGATGGCGCTGTCGGACGAGGCTTTTGGTCACGCCCTGGCCGAAGCCTTCGAGCAGCGATTGGGAACCGTTACCGGGTGTTCTCAACGGGCTGCGATTCCTTTGCGCCAGCGCCATGCCCGCCGTTACTGGCAAGACGGTGTAGTGCTGGCGGGGGATGCCGCACACACCATTCATCCGTTGGCCGGGCAGGGCGTCAACCTCGGTTTCAAGGACGTGGAAGTGCTGGCCGCTGAAGTACTGACGGCTGTTGCACGTGGCATCTCTCCCGGACACGATCAGGTGCTGGCCCGTTATCAGCGTCGACGTCAGGCCGATAACCTCGCGACCATGGCGGCGATGGAGGGCTTCAAGCGTCTGTTTGCTGCTGATGCGCCACTGGTGCGATTACTGCGTAACGTCGGAATGAACCGGTTTGACCGGCTGTTACCCGTCAAGCAGCACGCCATGATGCAGGCAATGGGCCTGTAGCTCCATTTGGTGTGCTGGCCGGTTCGTGCTCAACACGACGTCAGTATGTATTACGTATAAGTGCAAGTTGCTTATGATCAGTGCTGGCACAGACAGCAGCGAATAAACGGTGATGACAGCAGGAATGTTTCGCTGCATGTGCCGCAAACCGATATAATGCCCGGTTCTTTTTGCTCCACCCTGTTGAGGTCTCCATGTCTGAAGCTGTTTCCTGTCTGCGCTTGAACCCACAAGCGGAACGCCGTCTTAAATCCGGTCATTTGTGGGTTTACAGTAACGAGGTGGACACCAAAAAAACGCCGATTCAAGGTCTGGAGTCCGGTAGCCAGGTAGTGATCGAAATGGCCAACGGCAAGGCGCTGGGCAGTGCGGTGGTCAGCCCGGATCAATTGATTTGTGCGCGTCTGATCAGCCGTGACAGCAAGCAGTTTCTCGACAGCTCGCTGATTGTACATCGCCTCAAGGTTGCCCTGAGTAGCCGTGAACTTTGGTATCCGGATGGCTGCTACCGCTGGGTGTATGGCGACAGTGACGGCCTGCCGGGGCTGGTTGTTGACCGTTTTGGTGATGTCGCAGTGGTGCAAATATCCAGTGTCCTGATGGAAACCCTGCGGCAGGAAATCGTGGATGCCATCGTCAAGGTGATCAAGCCGGACGCCGTGGTACTGAAAAATACCGGCAAGCTGCGGGCCGTTGAAGGTTTGCCAGAATACGTCGACGTTGTGTACGGCGAGCTGGAAGACAACTGCGCCCCCATGATTGAAAACGGTACCCGCTTTATGGTGCCTGTGATCGATGGCCAAAAAACCGGCTGGTTCTACGATCACCGTGAAAACCGGGCGGTGCTGAACCGGTTGGTGACGGGCAAACGGGTACTGGATGTTTTCAGTTATATCGGCGGCTGGGGCGTGCAGGCGGCCCGCCATGGTGCTGCAGAAGTTCACTGTGTGGATTCCTCTGCCAAGGCCCTGGATTGGGTTGCCCAGAATGCGGAGCTGAACGGCGTGGCAGAACGGATGACCTGCTGGGAAGGCGATGCCTTTGAAGCACTGCGGCAGCTGAAAGACAGTGGCGAGCGTTTTGATGTGGTGGTGGTTGATCCGCCAGCGCTGATTCCGCGCCGCAAAGACATCAAGGCTGGTGAGCAGGCTTATCATCGCCTCAATCAGCTGGCGATGCGTCTGCTGAATCGTGATGGCCTGCTGGTGGCTGGTTCTTGCTCCATGCACCTGGGCGAAACCCGCTTGCCGAGCATTATCCGGACACTGGGCCGGGAGCTGGATCGTGATGTGCTGATTCAACACGTCGGTAGCCAGGGCGCAGACCATCCAGTGGTTCCGGCCATTCCGGAAACCCGTTACCTCAAAGCCGTGTTCGCTCGCGTATTACCTACCCGCTAACCGCGGTTGCAGATGTTCGGCCCGGCCCTGTCCGTGGCCGTTATGTCTTGGGCAAGGTCAGGCGTAACAGGCTGGCGGTTTGTTGCAACAGACTATCCAGCTGCTTGATGTGATCAACCTGCGAGGTGGCTGCCGGTATCTCTGCCGCTGCTTCTGCCGGGGTTGCTGAGGTATCGGCTGGTTCGGCCCTGGCCGTTTCACTAACAGGCGTCAGAGCCTGGGTCAGCGCCGCCTGCCATTGCGCCAATAATTCTGGATGCTTGTCGCCTAGCAGCGATATTAAAGCCCCTTCCTGGGATTCGTTACCGAGTAACCAGAGCTGCATTCCTTGCAACAGAGCCTGAATATCCTGCTGGCTGGTATCGCTGAATTCACTGCTGTTACCCGGCAGACGTTTTGCCAACAATTCCGTTCGGATCAGCCAGGCACAGGCACTCATGCCGGCTTGCAGGGCTGCCGACGGGGTACTGCTGGTTACCAGCTGGGCATAGTAGCCGTCAACTTGCTGCCAGCGGCTTTGTAACAGGTGTTGGTGATCCAGTAACTGCGCCGTCACCAGTTGCAGGTATTGGCGGCGGCGTTTCTGGTTGGTGACGGCATCAGGAGCCGGTTCGCTGGAGCTACTGCTATTGGCTGGCAGCACATAGTCAGAGGCGTCGCGTTGCCCGTCACTGCCCCACAGCAAGAATTCAATCACATGAAACCCCAGGCTGACCGAGGCCGGGTCAGAAAACCCATGCTGCTGCCTGAGTGCTTCCGGGGTCAACGGCAAGGCCAGATCGTTCACAATGCCGGTAAAGGGGTAGCCCGGCAGATAGTCGAGGTAGCCGCCTTCAATCGGCCAGCTGTCAATCTGATTGACTATCTGGTGGAAATTAACGCCCTGTCGCTGCCATTCAACCGGGTCCGATATCGGCAGAAAACCATACAGGCGAGTACGTAAAAACGCGCTGTAGCTGTCGCGCCAGGCGCTACGGGCAGCGGCCAGCGTGGCGCTATCGGGTTGACCGATCAGGGCCGAGACAGCACCTTGCAGCGCTTCGCTACTGGCGTAGGCCTGCAGGTAGCTATCGAAGGCCGAATGAGTCAAATGGTCATTGATCGTTGCCGGGAAAGATCCTCCCGGACTGGTGCTCAGCTCAGCCGCCGTCGGGAGAGGTTGCGCTGGTGGTTGCGATTGTTCACAGCCCACCATGCCGAGTGCCAGGGCACTGCTCAGTCCGATCATGAGTCGTTTCATTGGTGCCTGCCTCCTGATGGTCTATGGTTACTGGCGCCAGCGCCAGGATCAATCGTCACGCAGTGAGATGATTGGCCAGCCATATTGGCGAGCCTCGGCTTCCAGAGTGCTGTCCGGGTTGACCGCCACGGGATGATCGACCAGTCGTAACAGTGGCAGATCGTTGCGGGAGTCGCTGTAGAACCAGGCACCGTCCATGGACTGCTGATGCTCTTCCAGCCAGGCGTTGAGCCGGGTTACCTTGCCATCCTGAAAGCTGGGTACGCCAACAATTTCGCCAGTGTATTGGCCGTCGATGACTTCCGGGTGTGGTGCGATAATGTCGGCAATACCCAGACGCTCGGCAATCGGATAGGTAATGAAACCGTTGGTGGCGGTAATGATCAGTAAATGATCCCCCTGGTCCCGATGCTTCTGGATCAGGTCACGGCTTTTTTGGCTGATCAGTGGTTCAATACGTTCAGCCAGAAAACGCTCGCGTTCGGCCAGCATATGTTGCAGTGGATAATCGAGTAACGGCTGTAAGGCAAAACGCAGGTAAGCGTGAATATCCAGCGTGCCGGCTTTGTATTGTTCATAGAAGTGGTCGTTGCGATGCTGATGCACCGCCGGGTCGACGAGTTCCCGGTCGGCCAGATACTGGCCCCATGCGTGGTCACTGTCATCGGATAACAGGGTGTGGTCGAGGTCAAAAATTGCCAGAGCCAAACGATTCTCCCGAACGGATTGCCGAAAATTGCACAAAGAGCCATATTCTATGATGAATGGGCAGCCCGGGTCACATGTTAAAAACAGGCACGGACTGACACTCATTGGCATAAACGTCCTGTTCCGCCGCTTGTCAGATCCTGTGGTTCGGGAGAAGATAAAGAATAACAATCAATACCTGCGAGTCGATGCATGTTGCTTGACCTTTGCGTTGAAATGGGCAAGTTTTGCAACTCTGTAATAATTCTCGGATGGCATTGTGATTGATGATCAGGGTTACCGCCCGAATGTCGGTATCATTCTGTGTAATGACCAGGGCCAGGTGCTCTGGGCCAGACGCATAGGACAGGATGCCTGGCAGTTTCCTCAGGGTGGGATCAAACAGGGGGAGTCCCCGGAAAATGCGCTTTATCGGGAGTTGACCGAAGAAGTTGGCCTGACAGCGAACGATGTCCAGATTCTGGGCTGTACTCGTGGCTGGCTGCGTTATCGCCTGCCAAAACGTATGATCCGTCAGGGGCGTCAACCGGTGTGCGTTGGCCAAAAGCAAAAGTGGTATCTGTTAAAGTTGACCACCGAAGAAGCACGAATCGATGTGGCTGCATCACCCAAGCCGGAGTTTGATGGCTGGGACTGGGTTAGTTACTGGTTTCCGTTGGGTGAAGTAGTCGCTTTCAAGCGCGATGTCTATCGTCGCGCAATGACTGAGCTGGCGCCGAAAATCGCTCGCTTGCAACGTAAAAGCACCAGTTGAGGTCTTATGCTCGACATACTTCGCCGAATTGTCCAGGAGGTCAGCAGCGCCAGCGATCTTAAGGATGCATTAAAAGTGGTGGTCGTGCGTATCCGCGAGGCTATGCACACCGAGGTATGTTCTGTGTACCTGTTTGATGCAGACAGCAAGCGTTATGTACTAATGGCGACCGAAGGCCTGAAGCAAGAAGCCGTTGGTCGGGTCAGCCTGTCATCATCCCAGGGTCTGGTTGGCCTGGTCGGTGCCCGCGCCGAACCGATCAACATCGACAATGCTCCGTCACACCCCAAATTCCATTTCCTGTCCGAGACCGGAGAAGATCCGTTTCTGTCGTTCCTTGGCGTACCGATTATTCATAACAAGCGCCTGATGGGGGTGCTGGTTGTACAGCAGCGTGACAGCCGGCAATTTGATGAAAGTGAAGAAGCCTTTCTGGGCACCATGTCGGCCCAGTTGGCCGGAGTGATTGCCCACGCTGAAGCGACCGGAAATATTCTGGAGCTGTCACCTGCCAGCACCGAACGTAAAAGTACCCGTTTTAACGGTGCACCGGGGGCGGCGGGTGTCGGCCTGGGCACCGGTTACGTGATCACCCCGGCGGCAGACCTGATTGTGGTGGTCGACCAAACGGTCGAAGACATTGAGCAGGAGCTGGAGAATTTTGACAAGGCGCTGATTGCTGCCCGCAGTGAAATCCGTCATCTGGGTGCCCAGCTCAGCCATGATCTGCGCCCGGAAGAAATGGCGTTGTTTGATGTTTATATCAATATGCTCGACGACAATGCCCTGGGGGCAGAAGTCACCAGCCGCATTCGTGAAGGCCAGTGGGCACAAGGGGCCTTGCGTCAGGTCGTGATGCAGTATGTGGGTCATTTCCAACTGATGGAAGACGTTTACCTGCGTGAGCGGGCGACGGACATTCTGGATCTGGGTACCCGTATTCTGGCCCACCTGCAGGGCACGGCGGATAAAGCGCCGGAGGAAAAAATATTTCCGGACGACTGCATTCTGGTCAGCGAAGAACTGACCCCTGCCATGCTGGGCGAAGTACCGACCAGCAAGTTACGCGGACTGGTATCGGTAAAAGGCTCCTCCAACTCCCACGTGGCGATTCTGGCCCGGGCGATGGGGATTCCAACCGTAATGGGGGTGGTGGATTTACCCTACGCCCAGTTGCACGGCAAGGATCTGGTGGTGGATGGATATCGTGGCGTCTTGGTGTCCAACCCGAATGAGGATATCCGCGCGGAGTATCAGGAAATCTACGAAGAAGAGCTGGCCCTGCAGGAAGACCTGGAAGTACTGCGGGATGAACCGGCCGAAACCCTGGACGGCCATCGTATTCCCTTATGGGTCAATACTGGCCTGCTGACGGATGCCTTGCGCAGTCTCGATCGGGGTGCTGAAGGCGTGGGTTTATACCGCACCGAAGTGCCCTTTATGATGCGGGATCGTTTCCCCAGTGAAAGTGAGCAGCAAAAAATCTATCGCCAGCAGCTGGAGATGTTTGCTCCGGCACCAGTGACCATGAGGACGCTGGATATCGGTGGCGACAAGTCGCTGACTTATTTCCCCATCAACGAAGCCAATCCTTTTCTGGGCTGGCGTGGTATCCGGGTAACGCTGGATCATCCCGAGATTTTTCTGGTGCAAGTGCGGGCCATGCTGAAAGCCAGCGAAGGCCTGAACAACCTGCGTATCATGCTGCCGATGATCAGCAGCGTCCATGAAGTCGACGAAGCGCTGCACCTGATTTACCGTGCCCATGCCGAAGTGATCGAAGAAGGCTGTGATATCGACATGCCCAAAGTCGGGGTCATGATCGAGGTACCTTCCGCCGTGTTCCAGATCCGTGATCTGGGCTTGCGAGTTGATTTCCTGTCGGTCGGCAGTAACGACCTGACCCAGTATCTGCTGGCGGTGGATCGTAACAACCCGCGGGTGGCTGACCTCTATCAGGCGTTTCATCCGGCGGTCTTGTCGGCCCTTAAAATCATTGCCGAGACCGCTCGTGAAGTAGGCAAGCCGGTCAGTGTCTGTGGTGAGCTGGCGGGTAATCCACTTGGCAGTGTGCTGCTGATGGCCATGGGTTACGAGATGCTGTCGATGAACGCTACCAACCTGCCAAAAGTAAAATCGGTTATCCGTGGTGTCAGCCTGGAGTGGGCAGAACGCTTGCTCGATCAGGTAATGCAGATCGAAAGTGCCCATGTGATTGCCGCCATGGTACAGCTGGCACTGGAGAAAGAAGGCTTTGGCCGGATTATCGGCCCGGCTTCCGGTCGCGGTTAACCAGGGTTGGAACGACTCATTGCCCCGGCTGCTCTGATTGCGCGGGGCGCTTGCTGATTGTTTTATATCAAGGGTAGCTGAAACCGGTACCGGGTGCCTGCAGCGCCATTCTCTTGCCAGCGCTGTTCTTCAATGCTGAGCCGTTGCCCCCGGCCGAGCAGGCTGCTGCTACTGCGGGTGCCATAACGGGCAGAGATAATAAACTGCGCCGATAACAAACGCTCTGTTTCCAGCGCAACGCCGGTGTCGGGCAGCCTGTCGTCCGGCCAGGGCTGACGGCGATTCAATAAGCGGGTTAATTCAGACTGATCCTGCTGCCAGGTGGGCCGGTGCTGCTGGCGTCGTTGGGCTTGCAGCAGTTGCTCTTTCGCCAGCTGTGCTTTGGGCCAGTCACTGTCGAGCCAGGCATTACTGAGCGCATGTATGCCGGGAGAGACCGCCACCGCCGCGGGTTCCGGTGTATTGGTGATGTACCAAAGCTGATGCGCTGTACCACACAGCAAATTAAAGCGGCCATAACGGCCTGCCTCCGGCAACAAGGCATCGGCAAAGTCCGCGGGTGTTTGTGTGCTGCGCAGATAACGGGTCACCAGTTCACCACGAGAGCGCACATGCTCTGGCGGCTCAGGTAAACGAATATTGGTGACTGCCGCAAAACGCAGGTCATTGGTTACTCCCAGCCAGCTGCCGCCTTGCTGCAAATCCTGCCCGGCAACCAGGTCGGGAGACTCGGGCCAGCGGTGTAACGGCGCGGTGGGGCGTTGATGAAATTCGTCACGATTGGCAGTCAGCGTCAGCCAATCGGTCGCATCTGGCTGCCAGTCAAATACAATCAGGCACATGGTAAAAGTCTCGGATACCGGTGTCTTCAAGGTTACCCTGATGCCTGTGGCTTGGCGACCTGGGCGGTTGCCGAGTGTTGCTGGCTGGTACGCATCCTGCCGCTGCGCTCGCGATTCAGGCCATGCCGGGTATAATGCGCGCCTTTTCTTCTCTTCTGCACGGGAGGTGGTCTGTGACCACTCTGTTGATGTATCTCGCGGTAGGTGCCTTTGCCGGAACACTGGCCGGGTTGTTTGGCATTGGTGGCGGCATGATCATTGTACCGGCCGTGCTGTTTGCCTTGGCGGCAGAAGGCGTTGGCGTGGATGTGATGACCCATATGGCCGTCGCCACGTCGCTGGCAACCATTGTTTTCACCTCACTCAGTTCGATCCGCGCCCACCACCTGAAAGGTGCCATCAATTGGCAAATGGTGTCGCTGATGACGATGGGCATTATCGTTGGCACCAGCCTGGGCGTGGTACTGATTGCCGAAGTCCCCGGGCCGCTGCTGCTGAAAATCATCGGCGTGTTTGCTGCCTTGCTGGGTATCCAGATGTTTTTTGGGCTGCAACCCCGTCCGGGTAAAAGCGCCCCGGGGCACAAGGAGCTGGGATTGGCCGGAGCCGTTATCGGTTTTGGCTCTTCCTGGTTTGGTATTGGCGGCGGCACGTTTTCCGTGCCATACCTGAGCTGGCGTCAGATCGAAATGCGTCAGGCAGTGGCAACCTCCGCCGCGTGTGGCTTGCCGATTGCCTTGACCGGCGCATTAACCAACATCTGGTCCGGCTGGGGCAACCCGGCCTTGCCCGCCTGGAGCACCGGCTTTGTTTATTGGCCTGCGGTGGCCGGTATTGTCATCACCAGCGTGCCCTTTGCCCGCCTGGGCGCCCATTTGGCGCATCGACTGGATCAGCGCAAGTTGAAAAAGGCATTTGCGGTCTTGCTGATCGGCGTATCCATCAAATTCCTGACGCTGTCATGATGGTGTCGAACGCCGGCGTTAGGCTCTTGTCACAGCCTGTCTTGTCCTCGCGTCTGGTCGGGGTAACACTTATTGTAAGGACGTCACCATGATGACTTATCCCGAGATCGACCCGATTGCCCTGGCGATCGGGCCATTAAAAATTCACTGGTATGGCCTGATGTACCTGCTGGCCTTTGGTGCCGCTTACAGCCTGGCAATCTGGCGTGCCCGTCGTCCCCAGTCTGGCTGGAACGATCAGCAGGTGTCTGATCTGGTGTTTTTTGGGGCCATGGGCGTTATTCTCGGCGGCCGCTTTGGCTACGTTTTGTTCTATAACTTCGATCAGTTTCTGGAAGATCCGCTGTGGCTGTTCCGGGTCTGGGAAGGCGGCATGTCCTTTCATGGTGGCTTGCTCGGAGTGCTGGTCGCGCTGGGCTGGTTCAGCTTCAAGTACAAAAAGAACTACTTTGATGTCGGTGACTTTGTAGCACCACTGGTTCCGATCGGTTTGATGTTCGGACGTATTGGCAACTTTATTGGTGGCGAACTCTGGGGCCGCGTTGCTGACCCTGCGGTAGTGCACTGGGCCATGGTATTCCCCCGCGCCGATAACCTGCCTCGTCATCCGTCACAGCTGTATCAGGCCGGGCTGGAAGGCTTCTTGCTGTTTATTCTATTGTTGTGGTATTCCAACCGCCCGCGTCCGCGCATGGCGGTAGGGGCTGCGTTCCTGTTTGGTTATGGGGTATTCCGCAGTATCGCCGAGTTTTACCGCGAGCCGGATGCCCATATCGGCTTCGACCTGTTTGGCTGGATGAGCCGCGGACAATTACTCAGCATGCCGATGATTCTGGCTGGGCTGGTTCTGTTGCTGGTGGCTTATCGGCGTAATCGTTTTGCGCCGGTCAGTTGAGCGTTTGTTTGATAATAAAAGGTAATGTATGAAAGCGTATCTGCAACTGATGAAACACGTACGTGAACAGGGTGTGTTCAAGCAAGACCGTACAGGCACCGGCACCTACAGCTGTTTTGGTTATCAGATGCGATTTGATCTCCAGGATGGTTTCCCGCTGGTGACCACCAAAAAACTGCATCTGCGCTCGATCATTCATGAGCTGTTATGGTTTCTCAGTGGCGACACCAACATCCGTTACCTGCAAGACAACAAGGTAACCATCTGGGATGAATGGGCCGATGCCGAAGGCAACCTCGGGCCGGTTTACGGTGCTCAGTGGCGCTCCTGGCCCACCGCCACTGGTGAGCATATCGACCAGCTCAGCCAGCTGGTTGAACAGATTCGCAATAACCCGGATTCCCGTCGGCTGATTGTCAGTGCCTGGAACGTAGGGGAAATTCACAACATGGCCTTGCCGCCGTGTCATGCGTTTTTCCAGTTCTACGTTGCCGAAGGCAAGCTCTCCTGCCAGCTCTACCAGCGCAGCGCAGACATCTTCCTGGGCGTCCCCTTCAACATTGCCAGTTATGCCCTGTTGGTGCATATGGTGGCGCAGCAGTGCGATCTGGCAGTGGGCGACTTCGTCTGGACCGGTGGCGACGTGCACCTCTACGCCAACCACCTGGAACAAACGGATGAGCAATTGTCACGAGAGCCAAAAGTGCTGCCGCACCTGAATATCAAACGCAAACCGGCATCCTTGTTTGACTACTGCTTTGAAGATTTTGAAATCGAAGGCTATCAGCACCACCCGCATATCAAGGCACCGGTAGCGATTTAAAGGGCCGTAATTCAAGGTGCAGCTGAAATAGGCGGGCAGGCAGAGACAGGCTCAAGATGGGATTACCGGACGCTTACCCCCGAGATTATGGCGTCAAGGTTATAGTGTTTGGTTTTGTAGGTCTGACCATGCGCGGCCACATGTTCCAAAATGGAACACGTGCTCTTTTCATCCAGTTCGCCTGCTTTAAAAATATTGCTTAAATGCTCGGTAATAGCGGGCCGCTTAGTATCAAAAAGCTCCGCCATTTGCGCTTGTGTTAGCCACAGCGTTTCCTGTTCCAGTTTGATCTCTATCTGCACTTGGCCATCATGTGACGGCAAGGATACGGATGGAATTTATCAGGCACGGAGAGCTGGCCCCTGCGTGGAATTGATCAGGTGCGGAGTCGGGCGGACACCAGTGGCGTCCATACGGCACGTTTGGGGGCTGGTTCTGCTGCAATACGGGCGTTATCATCGGTCGTTTGGTGTCATTTGCTGGTAACAGCGGTGATGTTCTCCCGGTTTGACGCGGTTCTTGCCCATGAAGCTGTCTCTGATTGTTGCTCTGTCACGTAACCATACGATTGGTCTCGATAATCAATTGCCCTGGCATTTGCCGGGTGATTTGAAGTATTTCCGCGACAGTACCATGGGCAAGCCGGTGGTGATGGGGCGTAAAACCCATGAAAGTATTGGCCGGGCCTTGCCTGGTCGCGCCAATATTGTGATCAGTCGTCAGCCGGATTATCAGGCGGATGGTGTGGCGGTGGTCGACAGTCTGGAGTGTGCCATCGAGCTGGCGGCGCGGTTGGCGTTACAGACCGATGCCGATGAGGCCATGATCATGGGGGGCGCGGAAATCTATCGTCAGGTGTTGCCGCTGGTTGAGCGTATGTATCTGACGGAAGTGGATGCCGATATCGAGGGCGATGCGTTTTTCCCGGATTTTGACCGTTCCGAGTGGCGTGAGTTGAGCAGCGAAGCCTACGGCCCCAGTGATACCAATCCCTATCCTTATCGCTTTGTGGTGTACGACCGTATCGTGTGCGACGAGTAGTTTTGCTGGCAGCCGGGCCGCCAATCGGCAACGGTTGCGACGCACTATAACGGCTCAGGCTGTCTGGCTTGAGTCCGACCCCTAATCCTCTCATCATAGCGGCTTATCGTATTGAGCAGGATTCTGGCTGTGTCCCATTTGCCGTTAAAGGTGTTCGCTGGCGCGGAGGCGTTACAGCATATTCGTGAGCATGGTTTGCACGCGGATGATATTGAGGTGGTGCTGGGGGCTTCCGGTGGGCCGAAGTGGCTGGTATTGGCGGCCATGGACCGTTATTTGCTCCGGGAGTGGTTTGCCCAGCGCAGCCAGCCATTGCATTTGTTGGGAACGTCGGCCGGTGCCTGGCGGCTCAGTTGTTTTGCCCAGCAGGATGCCCTGGCGGCGCATCAGCGTTTTCTTGAGGCGTATGTCAGTCAGCGTTATTCGGCCAAGCCAACGCCGCAGGAAGTGGCAACCGAGTGTCGTCATATTCTTGATCTCACCCTGGGTGAGCAGGGGCTGGCGGAGATTCTGGCCCATCCTTTTATGCGTTATCACACTCTGGTGACGCGCTGTCGTGGCTTGACCGCCAGTGATATCCACTGGCTACAAACGGCGGGCTGGCTCGGGGCGATTGGGGCCAACCTGTTATCACGCAAGGGGATGCGCCCCTGGGTTGACCGAGTGCTGTTCCATCATCCCGACAAGCCACCCATCGACCATTTTCCTCATTTGCCCGCACAACATGTCACATTAACCGCCGATAATCTGCGCCCGGCTATTTTGGCGACGGGGGCGATTCCATTGGTGATCGACGGGGTGCGTGATATTGCCGGAACGCCAAAAGGCACGTATCGGGATGGCGGTATTACCGACTACCAGTTTGATTTGCCGGTGTTGCCGAACAAAGGGTTTGTGCTGTATCCCCATTATTTTGCCCAGGCTCCCAAGGGTGGCTGGTTCGACAAGAAGTTACGCTGGCGTACCGCATCACGGGAGTATTACCGTCGCACCATCATTATTGCGCCGTCGTGGGAGTTTGCGGCGACCTTGCCGGGCGGTCGCATCCCGGATCTGGATGATTTTTACGATTTTGATTACTCACAGCGGCGGCTGCGCTGGGAGCAGGTACTGGCGGCTTGCGAAGGGCTGGCGGATGCGCTGGATCATATTCACAGTCAGCAGCGCTGGGCGGAGATTGCCGAGCCTTTACCCTGGTAGATCGCCCGGCTCGGGCCGGGTGTGTACGAGGGGTTTTTGAATCAATACAGGGCGACGGTATATGGCACGAGTGATTGAAGTATTCCGGGTTTTTTTATGGCTGGGGTTAACGTCTTTTGGTGGCCCGGTTGCCCATTTGGGGTATTTCCGTAGCGAGCTGGTAGAAAAACGTGGCTGGTTGAGCGATGCCGCGTATGCCGATCTGGTGGCCCTGTGTCAGTTTTTGCCTGGCCCGGCCAGCTCTCAGGTTGGTTTTGGGCTGGGGTTGATGCGGGCGGGCTGGGGCGGAGCCTTGGCGGCCTGGCTGGCGTTTACGTTGCCGTCAGCACTGGCGCTGGTGGTGTTGGCCACCATGGCGACCACAGTGACAGCGTTGGCGCCGCTGTTACAGGGGCTGAAAATTGTGGCGGTGGCCATTGTTGCTCACGCGGTGCTGGGCATGGCGCGTACCTTGTGCCCCGACCGGGCCAGGGCATCGATGGCGTTGCTGGCGGCGGCCCTGGTACTGTTACTGGGTGGTTTGAGTGGTCAGTTATGGGCGATCGCAGTGGGCATGCTGGGCGGCATGATCTGCTGTCGTCATTTGGCTGGGGCTGTGCCGGAGGTTCCCTTGTTTGGTGTGTCCCGTCGTGCTGGTCTGGTGGCTCTGGGGCTGTTTGTGGTGTTGCTGGGGGGGTTGCCCTGGCTGGCGCTGGCAACGGCGGAGCCGGGCTGGCAGCTGTTCGACAGCTTTTATCGGGCCGGGGCGCTGGTGTTTGGTGGCGGTCATGTGGTGTTGCCGCTGCTGGAGGCAGAAACCGTGCAGGCCGGGCGTGTTGGGGCGGAGGCTTTTCTGGCCGGTTACGGCGCAACTCAGGCGGTGCCAGGGCCGTTGTTTACTTTCAGTGGATTTCTGGGGGCCGAGTGGGCGCAAGGACTGGGGGCTTCCGGGCTGATGACCTGGAGTCTGGCCGGGCTGGCGCTGGTGGCGGTGTTTCTGCCCGGTTTTTTGTTGCTGGTGGCGGTCTTGCCGTTCTGGCAGCTGGCGGGGCAATGGGCCGGATTACGGGCGCTGATGGCGGGAGCCAATGCGGCGGTGGTCGGGATTCTGGCGGCGGCCTTGTATCAACCGGTGTTTACCAGTGCCATTCATTCATCGGCGGAAATGGCTTTGGCGTTGCTGTGTTTTGTTTTGCTGACCAGCTGGAAAGCACCGTCCTGGCTGGTGGTAATCGTAGGGGCGTTGGGTGGTTGGGTGCTGGGTTTTTGATAACCGAACAAGAGGCCGGGTAATCCCGGCCTCGGTTGGACTGTTTGTTGTTTGTGATGCTATGTGAGTGGGAAGACGTCAGGACTCTGTTGCGGTGGCCGGAGTTATCTCGGCGACTGGCGCTGCCGGAGTTATCTCGGCGACTGGCGCTGCCGTGGTTGCCGGTTCTGGCTCTGCCAACCCTCCCCCTAACACCCGATACAGCGTGATGCGGTTGGACAGCTCTTCCAGCTGCGAGCTGATCAGTTCCTGCTGGGCTGAGTAGTAGGTGCGTTCACTGAGCAGGGTGTCCTGAAAACTGTCAACACCGGCCTGGTAACGCTTCATGGCCAGTTCATGGCTGCGTCCGGCGGCATCGACATAGGCGCTTTCTGCATCCAACTGATCCTGAATGGTGGCACGGCGGGCAAGGGCGTTAGCAACTTCCGCAAAGGCGCTCTGAATGGTGTATTCGTAGTCGGCCAGATACTTCTGTTGCTCGGCCTTGGCGGCTTCCAGATCGGCTTCCTTGCTGCCCCAGTCGAAGATATTCATGCTCAGGCTGGGGGCCAGCGTCCAGATCGTGGAAGCACCTCCGCTGAACAGGCTCGATAACGCCGCGCTGGCGACACCACCGGTTGCGGTCAGGCTCAAGGATGGAAAATACGCCGCCCGGGCTGCGCCAATGTTGGCGTTGGCGGATTTCAGCGTGTGTTCGGCCGCCAGCACATCCGGTCTTTGCAAGAGTACCGCCGACGACAGCCCGACGGGAATGTCGGTCACCAGCTGTTGCGTGGTGGGCAAGCTGGTTGGCAGCAGGGCATCATCCAGGTCGGAGCCGACCAGCAGTTGCAGGGCGTTTTGGTCTTGTGCGACCTGGTTGCGATAGCTGGCGATATCGGCTCGGGCGCTGTGGTAGGTGGTTTCTGCCGAGACCAGATCAATCCGTGAGTCGACTCCCAGCTCCAGCCGTTTGGCGGTAATTTCCATGGCTTTCTGGGCACTGTTGGCAGTCTGTTGGGCCAGTGCCAGCCGGTTCTGATCCGAGGCCAGCGTCAGCCAGGCGTTGGCGGTTTCCGCTATCAGGCTGATATGGGCGGCGCGGGCGGTTTCGGCACTGGCGTAATAGCTTTCCCGCTCGGCGTCGGTGAGGCTGCTGTTTTTGCCAAACAGGTCGATCTCGTAGGCGCTTAAACCGCCGGTGGCTTGCCAGTCACTGCTGACGCTGCCGTCGGTGTTGACGCGGGATCCTTCGATGCTGGCGCCGAGTGCCGGGTATTGGTCGGCACTTTGGCCGCGATAAGTGGCCCGGGCAGCGGCGACATCGGCGATGGTGGCCCGCAGGTCACGGTTATTGGCCAGTGCCTGTTCGATCACCTGTTCGAGGCGTTGGTCCTGGATAAAATCCTGCCACGGCAGCTGCTGGGCGGCATTGAGGTTATTCTGGCTCTGGCTGTCAGCATCCGGCAGCTGTGCCGGGATAGGGGCATCCGGGCGCTGGTAGTCCGGGGCCATGCTGGCACAGCCGGACATCAGTACAACGGCGGTGATGGACCACAACAGCGGGCGACAGCAGTGAATGATCGGCTTCATACGGAGGCTCCTGTGTGGTTTGGTGACGGTTTTTTATCCAGGCTGGTGGTGGTCATGGCGGCGTCATCGTCATCATCATCGTAACGTTTGCGGCCCGGAAACAGGCCGCGCACCAGCACAAAGAACAGCGGTACAAAAAACAACGCCAGTACGGTGGCACTGAAAGTACCCCCAACAATGCCGGTACCGATGGAGTTACGACTGTTGCCACCGGCACCGCTGGACAAGGCCAGTGGCAAGGTGCCGAAGATAAACGCCAGCGAGGTCATCAGAATGGGGCGCAAGCGCAGGAATGCCCCTTCGACGGCAGACTCAACCAGCCCCTTGCCTTTCATATAGGCGTCTTCGGCAAACTCGACGATCAGAATGGCGTTTTTGGATGCCAGACCAATGGTTGTCAGCAAGGCGACCTGAAAATAAATGTCGTTTTCCAGGCCCCGGAATGTTGCCGCCAGCACTGAACCCAGAACCCCCAATGGCACAACCATAATCACGGCGATGGGGACCGACCAGCTTTCATACAAGGCGGCCAGCGCCAGAAAGACCACCAGAATCGAGATGGCATACAGCATGGTGGACTGGCCGCTGGACAGCCGTTCCTGATAGGACAAGCCGCTCCAGGAGCCGTTGGCACCGCCACCGAGGGCGCTGGTCAGGGCTTCCATTTCGTCCATGGCATCACCGGAGCTGGCACCGCTGGCGGCGGCCCCTTCGATTTCGTAGGAGGCAAAGCCGTTATAGCGGCTCAATGTCTGCGGCCCGGATGACCAGTAGCTGCTGGTAAAGGCAGAAAATGGCGTCATTTCGTTGTCGCTGCCACGGACAAACCAGTATTGCAGGTCATCGGGTTTGGCGCGGTATTCACTGTCTCCCTGGACGTAGACTTTTTTCACCCGGCCGTTATCAATAAAGTCGTTGACGTAGGAACCGGCCCAGGCCGTCGACAGGGTGGAAGAAACGTCCGACAGCGAGACCCCCAGGGATACCGCTTTGGCCTGGTCAATCTCGAGTTGCAGTTGCGGCGTATCGCTCAGGGCGCTCAGCCGTATCCCGGTAATCTGGTCGCTGGCGCTGGCGGCTTGTATCAGCTGGTCCTTGAGCGTGATCAGCTCTTCTCGGCTGGTACCGGGAGCGGCGAGTAGTTCGTAGGTAAAGCCGTTGCTCTGCCCCAGGCCTCGGATGGATGGAGGGGACAAGATAAAGAAGTTGGCGTCACGAATGGTCGACAGGCTCGCTCGGGCACGTTGGATAATGGCGTTGGCGGAGGTGTCTGCGCTGGTGCGTTCATCCCAGTGTTTCAACGCCACAAAGGCCATGCCGGTATTCTGCCCGGAGCCGGCGAAGCTGAAGCCGGAAATGGCGAAGATGTGTTTGACGTTGTCGGCTTCATTGTCGAGGAAATAATCCTCGATCTCGCGGGCGACTGCGGCCGTGCGCGGCAAGGATGCGCCGGTGGGCAGGTTGAACATCACCATGATTTCGGCCTGGTCTTCCGATGGCAAAAAGCCGGTTGGCAAGCGCATCAGCGAGAAGGCCAGCACCGCAATAATGGCACAGTAACCCAGCATCCAGCGCAGGGGTCGGCGTATAACACCGGCAACGTTTCCCCGGTAGCGTTGGTTCATGGCGTCGAACTTGCGATTGAACCAGCCAAAAAAACCGCGCTGGCTGGCGCCGTGGTCGGTGGGTTTCAGCAAGGTGGCGCACAGGGTTGGCGTCAGTGTCAGTGCCACAATCACCGACAGGATCATCGAGGAGACAATGGTGACGGAGAACTGCCGGTAAATCACTCCGGTGGAGCCGCCAAAAAATGCCATGGGCAGGAAGACCGCCGACAACACCACGGCAATACCGATCAGGGCGGTGCTGATTTCTTTCATGGATTCGATGGTCGCCTGGCGCGGCGACAGGCCTTTTTCGGCCATCAGGCGTTCGACGTTTTCGACCACGACAATGGCATCGTCCACCAGCAAGCCAATCGATAACACCAGTGCCAGCATGGTCAGGGTATTGATGGAATAACCAAACACGGCCATCACACCAAAAGTACCCAGCAAGACGACGGGCACGGCTACCGCAGGAATCAGGGTGGCGCGCCAGCTGCCCAAAAACAGATAGATAACGGCGATAACCAGAATAATGGCTTCGAACAGGGTGTGTTCAACTTCGGCGATGGAAACCGTGATGAAGTCGGTTGAGTCTTTCGGGTAGGCGATATCCCAGCCGGTTGGGAAGTTGGTTGCCAGCTTCGCCAGGGCTTCCTTGACGGCGACGGCGGTATCGAGTGCGTTGGCACCGGGGGATAACAGTACCGCCATGCCGGATGATGGGTGACGGTCCAGGCGGCCTTCGTAGCTGTAGCTTTCACTGCCGCGTTCTACCCTGGCGACATCGCCAAGCGTGACCAGGGCACCTGAGCTATCACTTTTGATAATGATATTGCGGAACTGCTCGGCGGTCTGCAGCATCGATTGGGCGGTGACGGTGGCGTTTAATTCCTGCCCGGCCGGTGCGGGTTGGGCACCGATATTACCGGCGGCAATCTGTACATTCTGGGCACTGATGGCACTGGTAACATCAGAGGTCATCAACTCATAGTTGGCCAGTTTGATCGGGTCGAGCCAGATCCGCATGGCGTATTGGGCACCAAATACCCGGGTGCTGCCGACCCCTTCGATACGGGCAATGGAATCCTGCATGTTCGAGGCAATGTAGTCGGAAATATCGTAGCCCGAGACGCTGTCGGTGGTGTCGTATACCGAGGCAATCAGCAAAAAGGAAGACTGTGAGGATTTTACCGTAACGCCATTGTCTTGCACCGCATCCGGCAAGCTGCTGGTGATCTGGGATACCTTGTTTTGTACCTGAACCTGGGCCATGTCCGGGTCGGTCCCCTGCTCAAAGGTCACGTCGATACTGGCATCACCATCGGAGGAGCTGGAGGAGCTGAAATACAGCAAGCCATCCAGCCCGGTCAGTTGCTGTTCGATAATCTGGGTCACGCTGTTTTCGACGGTTTCGGCCGATGCGCCGGTATAGGTGGCATCGATTTTAACGGTCGGTGGCGACACGCTGGGGTATTGGGCTACGGGTAACGACAAGATCGATTGCAGCCCGAATAGCATGATGATGATGGAAATCACCCAGGCAAATACCGGGCGATTGATAAAAAACTTGGCGATCATGGCAGGAAAGACTCCGGGTTATTCGCTGGCAAGCTGCGGTGTGTGGTCATCGGGGTTGGTATCGGTACGGCTCAATTTGATCGAGCCGTCGTCGTTGACCTGCGCCTTGACGGCAATGACGTCATTACCTGCCTGTATCTTGCTGGTTCCTTCCACTATCAGTTTGTCACCGGGCTCCACACCTGCAGATACCAGCCATTGATTGCCGATGGCGCGTTCTGTTGTGACGATGCGTTTTTCAACCTGATTGTTGTCATTGAGCAGCAAGGCCACGGCATGACCCTGGCTGTCGTGGGATATCCCTTGTTGTGGCAGCAGGATGGCGTTGTGGTTAACGGCATCTTCGACCACGGCGCGGACAAACATGCCGGGCAACAGGAGGCCATCGGGGTTGGCAAATTCGGCCCGCAGGGTGACTGAGCCGGTATCTTCGTTCACCGCGACTTCACGGACTTTCAGGGTGCCTTGGTACTCATAGCGAGAGCCGTCTTCCAGAATCAGGCTGACTCTGGTACTGCCGGTTTTGATGCCGGAATGTTGCAGCAGTTTACGCAGCAGTAACTGATCCTTGGACGACTGGGTCATATCCACATACATCGGGTCGAGGGTATTGATGCTGGCCAGCGCGGTACTTTGTGAGGCATCCACCAGCGCTCCGGGGGTCACACTGGACAAGCCGATACGGCCACTGATCGGGGCGGTGATTCTGGTATAGCCGAGGTTGATGTTGGCGGTGACCAGCGCGGCCCTGGCGCTGGCGAGGGCGGCTTCGGCTTCCAGCCAGGTGGTATGGGCATCGTCAGCATCCTGTTGGGAGATGCCCTGAATGGTGACCAGACCAGCGTAGCGCTTGTCGGTCAAACGGGCTGATTCCAATGCCGCTTTGGCACTTTTGAGATTGGCTTTGGCCTGTTGCAGCGCCGCCTGGTAACTGGCTGGATCTATCTGGTAGAGCACATCTCCGGCATTCACCTGTGAGCCTTCTTCAAACAGGCGTTGCTGGATAATGCCGCCTACCTGGGGGCGGATATCCGAGCTTTGTGATGCCACTGTGCGGCCTTTTAATTCACTGGTGAGACTGACGGTCTGTGGCTGCACTTCAATATAGCTGACTTCCGGGGTCGGTGGCGCCGGTGGCGCCTCGCTGTCGTCGGACAAACAACCAGACAGCAGAGCGATCAAGGTCAGGCTTGTGAATAAATGGATGAAGGATTTCATCGCGGAGAGTCCTCTGGTGAAACATGAATGATTAGCTTCCCGGATTGTTCAGAAACCAGGCTCAAACCCCGGTTTGTTGCGCGACCGTAGTGCCAGGAAAACATCAGGTATTGGGAGTTGCCGCCATTGTCGCCGGGAGGAAGTTAAGAGCGGGTTAACAAAACGTAACAAAGCCGTATAAAAAGCAGCATAAAAAGCAGCATAAAGAGGCAATCAATGTGAATTTGATGCGAATGGTGTGGGCGCGGGTTGAGTATGAGTGGGGAGCAGGCCGAATAAGTGGATGGTTGACAGTTAAACCATTAATGATTGCCGGGAATCAGATTGCCCAGCAGCAGGTGGCAGCCGCCTTTGTCGCGAAAGAAAGGCCGACCGGCACGCCACAAGTTGAAGCCCAATGCTGCCGACCAGTGCTTGGCTTGTCGTTGTGCCTGCTTGGCATCCGGTATCGGCGTGGGAGTGAGTGGCGGTTTTTGCGCCCACAGAATCCAGTTGCCATCCTTGGTGGTAGCGTGCTGGGTAATGGGAAAACGTTGTTTGAGTTTCCACAACCAGAGTGCCTGGTCGCGGTGTTCGCGCCACAGGTTGAGTACCAGCCAGCCACCGGGTGACAGGTGCTGATGGCAGTGGTCGAGAAAGCTTTCTTGCAACTGTTGCTGATCCAGACCGTCGGCCAGAAACAGGTCGCTGAGTAACCAGTCTGCGGCGTTGGGGGGCGCCTCGGCCAGCCAGGCTCCGGCATCGGCAATCTGGACGTTCAGATGGCTGTCACGGGGCAGGGCAAAATATTGCCGCGCCACCTGTAATACCGCTGCTCGCAGTTCCACTACATTAATCTGGGACTCGGGCAGCAGGCTATGAATCGTATTGGCCAGCAGCCCTCCTCCCAGACCCAACAAACAGATGCGTTGTGGTGCTTGCTCGGCAAACAATAACAGCGAGGCCAGCATGGCGCGGCTGTATTCGTGCTGCAGCTGTCTGGGCTGGTGCTTGAGCAGGCAGCTCTGTTCATCGGCAGTACCAAAACTGAGGTAGCGTTTGTTGCCGTCATCGAACACCTGTATGACGCCATGGTCGTCGTAGCGGCGGTGTATTTCATTGGCGGCAATAAACCACTCACTCATTGTCTTGATGCCTGTGCTCAGAGGGTTTTCAGGAAGACCTTGGAGTTACGCTGGAAGTTATAAAGCTTCTGGCGTTCTTCGGGCAGGTCGGAGACCTGGCCAGGCACAAACCCCTGTTCAATAAACCAGTGGGCAGTCCGGGTGGTCAGTACAAACAGTTGCTGGAACTGGCGCTTGCGGGCTTCCTGTTCAATTTGATCCAGCAGCAGCTGGCCGCGGTGGCCGCCACGATAGTCGGGGTGAACCGCCACACAGCCGAGCTCGGCGCGGTCGTCAGAGTAGGGGTAAAGCGCGGCGCAGGCGGTGATCATGCCGTCCCGTTCGATAACATAAAAACGGTTCAGCTCGGTTTCCAGCAACTCCCGTGAGCGGCGTACCAGAATGCCGGCGTCTTCCAGCGGTTTCAGCAAGGTGAGGATGCCGCCAACGTCATCGATTCTGGCCGGCCGCAGCTGGTCGTACGGGTCCTGGCTGATCATGGTGCCCTTGCCTTCGCGGGTGAACAGCTCCTGCAGCAGGGCGCCATCGTGCTGAAAACTGATCAGATGCGCCCGTGGCACTCCCTGGCTGACGGCTTTGAGGGCCGCTTCGGCGTGATGGCGGGCTTCGCCGTGAAAGTGGGTCAGGCGTTCTTCGAGGCTGCGGCAGGTCAGTTGCTGCAAGGTCTCGCCGTTGTCTTCGAGCAAGCCGTCATCCTGTCCCATCAGAATCAGTTTGTCGGCGCGCAGGCTGATGGCCGCCTGACGGGCAACATCTTCGACGGCCAGGTTGAACACTTCGCCAGAGGGCGAGTAACCAAGGCAGGACAACAGCACAATATTGCCCGCCGCGAGCAGGTCGGTAATGGCGCTATGGTCGATCCGGCGTACTTCGCCGGTGTGCTGGAAATCAATGCCATCAATCACGCCCATTGGGCGGGCGGTGACAAAATTGCCGCTGACTACTCGCATGCGGGCACCGTGCATGGGGGAATTGGGCAAGCCGACGGACATGCGGGATTCAATGTCTGCCTTGACGTAACCAACCGCGGCTTTGACCGCGGTTAACGCCTGGCGGTCGGTGATGCGGAAGTCTTTGTAAAAAGTACTTTGTACGCCCAGACGTTCCAGTGCGGTATCGATCTGCGGTCGTGCGCCATGGACCAGTACCAGGCGTACGCCCAGGCTGGTCAGCAGGGCGATATCCTGGACAATATGGGTAAAGTTGGCGTCGGCGATGGCGTCGCCTTCGAACATCAGCACAAAGGTTTTGCCCCGGTGCGCATTGATGTAGGGGGAAGACTGACGAAACCAGTGCACATAAGCGGTGGTATCAGGGGTCACTGCAGTGTCTCATTCATGCAAGTAGAAGGTAGTCGGACGATTTAACCATGCTCATCCGCTGGGCACTACTGCCGGCAGCGGAAATGCCTGTCAGGCCAATCGTGTCGGGCTGATATTCAGGGTGCCGGTCAGCTCTGGGGAGTGAGGCAAAATTGCTGGATCAGGGACTGCAGCAGTTTGACGCCCGGTGCGATCTGGTCGATGGCGAGGAATTCATCCACCTGATGGGCCTGATCAATACTGCCCGGCCCCATTACAATGGTTTCAAACCCAAGCGCTTGCAGGAAGGGCGCTTCGGTGGCGAAAGCGACGGCTTCGCTTGGGTGGCCGGTCAGTCGCTCGGCAGCCTGTACCAGAGCACTGCTGGCGGGGGTTTCAAACGGCTCGACACCGGGAAAGTGGCTTTCCAGCTCGAACGTTACCTGGTTCTGGGCGGCGATGGGGCTGAGTCGCTGGCGAATCTCGTTACGCAAATCATCATTGCTCATGCCCGGCAAGGCGCGCAGATCAAAGGCCAGCTCGCAGCTGCCACAGATGCGGTTGGGGTTGTCGCCACCGTGGATACAACCGAGGTTCAGCGTTGGTACCGTGACGGCAAAATGGGCATTGTTATATTGCGTCGCCAGCTCGCGGCGCAGGGTTCTGAGTTCGCCGATGACATCGTGCATGGCATCGATGCTGTTGACGCCCAGCTCCGGGTTGGATGAATGCCCGGCGCGGCCGGTGAGGCGCACGCTTTCCATAATAATGCCCTTGTGCATGCGGATAGGACGCAGGCTGGTGGGCTCACCAATCACGGCATAACGGCCCTTGAGGCGACCCTGGTGAGCGAGATCGCGAGCGCCGGTCATGGCGCTTTCTTCATCGGCGGTGGCCAGAACAATCAGCGGCTGCTGGAAGTCGCTGGCCTGAAACACCTGTACGGCTTCCAGTATCAGTGCAAAAAAGCCTTTCATATCACAGCTGCCGAGACCGTACAGGCGGCCGTCACGTTCGGTGAGGGTGAAAGGATCGGACTGCCACAGCTGCGGGTTGCAGGGCACGGTGTCGGTGTGACCACTGAGCACCAGACCGCCATCGCCACTGCCCAGTGTTGCGATCAGGTTCGCTTTGTCGGGGTGATTCGTGACGGGCAGGATCTCGCAGGCAAACCCCAGCGCCTCAAGCCAATGGGCGAGGCAGTGAATCACCGCCAGGTTGCTCTGGTCGTACTGGGGTAACACCGAGCTGATGCTGTTATGGCTGATCAAGGTGCTCAGGCTTTCGATGAGCGTAGGGACTTTCCGGGCAGAAACAGACATAAAGCAATGACCTTGTGCTTGCGCAACCTGACGAGCGTCATGACAATAGCGCCATGACCTATGAAATTGAGCTTAAACTGCGTTTTGCCCCGGAGCACGCCATTGCCTTGCAGCAGGCGCTGGATGTGCGGGCAACGCGTGGCGGACATTCTACGCTGAACAACACCTACTTTGACACTGAGCAAGGGGACTTGTCGCGCCAGGCGTGTGCCCTGCGTATTCGTCAAAACGGTGAGTCATCGTTTGAGCAAACCCTGAAAACCCGGGGTAGCAATCAAGGGGGGCTGAGTGTTCGTCATGAATGGAACTGGCCTCTCGATCATCACCAGTTGGATACCACCTTGCTGGCCAGCGATGTGGTACGGGCGCACTGGCCTGACGGCGTGTGTGCTGACTCACTGCTGCCCTTGTTCAGCACCAACTTTGCGCGCCAGCGCTGGGTCTGGCAGCGGGGGCCAAGCCAGGTCGAGGTGGTACTGGATCGTGGCCTGATCCAGGGCGGAGGTACGGAGGTGCCCCTGTGTGAACTGGAGCTGGAGCTGCTGCAAGGGGACCCCGCCGATATCTGGTGGATGGCCGAGACACTGGGTGCCGAGGTGCCGCTGTGGATGAGCGACATCAGTAAAGCCGAGCGCGGTTACCGCCTCCTGGGCATGGGTCGGGACTGGCGTCAGCGGGGTAATCTGTTTGCCTGTGATGCCGATCCGGCCCTCTTGCCAACGCAACTGAATGAAAGCCTTGAGTGGATCAAACGGGCGCTGGAAGCATTACTTTGGGAGCCTCCGCGTAGCGCCGATCTGGCGATTGATTTTGCCGCACAGCTGTTAGCTTTTTTTGAGCTGGCACGGCAGGAACCGGCGCTGCAGCAATATTTGCCCGCCGGGACTCTGGTAGACTCGGCGCTGGCGTTGACTTATGCCTGTCTGGTGCAGACCGGATGTGATGAGCAGTCATCATGCTTTGAGCAAGCCGAGGCTGAGATTAACCAATGGCGTGAGCAGCCTTCGCTGGCGGGTGCCTTGTTGCAACTGGGCCACGGTTTATGGCAATGGCAGCCCAGTGGTGTTTCGTCGCCGGAGGCCGTCTCGTCACTGTCCCGGTATCTGTTGTCGCGGTCCGTCAATGCCCCGTCACGAGGGGCCGACTGGTCGCCATCGCAGCTGGTGGCGCTGATGTTACTGGCAAGGGATAACGGGTCGCTCACATCGGCGAACCGGGCGGAAATTGCTCGTCTGGCCCATGAGTTGCTGGGTCTGCAGTTGTACCAGGTAGCGTTGGGTTCTGACAGCCGGGCCATGGCAGTGCAGCAGCATTCCCGGCGGTTGTCTGGATTAGTGGCGCAGTGGATGCACTGACGCCCGTCGTCGCCTTGTTTCTATCGTATTCTTTTTCTTCTCTGGAGTTTTTCCATGCAGTCTAGTGCTGATCGTCAACTGAGTCTTACTGGTCTGCTGGAGGATATGCGCAGAGACAGGTTGCTCAGTTCCAGCGATTACGAACAGGCTCTGGGTATACGTCGCCAGGCGGGAGAGGCGAGTTTGCATCCGCTGACCTTGCTGGCGCGGCAGAACTTTCAGGATGCTCGCCCCCATGGCAAAACCCTGACCGAAGATGTGCTCTGCGAGTGGTTGGCGCAGCGGGTAAATATGACCACCTGCCAGATCGATCCGCTGGAAATTGATGTGCCTTCTGTGACGGAGGTGATGTCGTACGCGTTTGCGGAGCGTCATTGTATTCTGGCGGTGCGGGTAAGCGCCGAGGAAGTGGTGGTGGCGACGGCAGAGCCGGATGTCACCAGCTGGGTGGTCGATCTCGAACATGTATCCCGGCGGCGTATTCAGCGTGTATTGGCGTCGCCGTCGGCCATTGAGCGTTACCGGGTAGAGTTTTACCAGCTGGCCAACTCGGTCAGCCGGGCGCGTGGCGATCATTCCAGCAGTGGTGCGGTACAGAATCTGGAAACCATGCTGGAACTGGGCAAGGCCAGAGCGCCGGACGCCAATGATGAGCACATCGTCAATATTGTTGACTGGCTGCTCCAGTATGCGTTTGACCAGCGCGCCAGTGATATTCATCTGGAGCCACGGCGGGAGGTGGCTCATGTGCGCTTCCGGATTGATGGCGTGTTGCACAATGTCTACGAGCTGCCTGCCCAGGTGGGTATGGCGGTGGTGGCACGGCTTAAATCCCTTGGCCGTATGAATATTGCGGAAAAACGCAAACCTCAAGACAGCCGTCTGAAGTCCAAGACTCCCTCTGGACAGGAAGTCGAGTTGCGGTTGTCGACCCTGCCCACGGCGTTTGGCGAAAAACTGGTGATGCGGATTTTTGACCCGCAGGTGCTGGTTCGCAGTTTTGTCGAGATGGGTTTTGGCAAGGAAGATCAGCGCCGCTGGCAGAAAATGGTCAGCAACAACCACGGAATCGTGTTTGTCACCGGGCCGACCGGGTCGGGTAAAACCACCACGCTGTACTCGACCCTGAAACAGCTGGCGACCGAGGACGTAAATGTCTGCAGTATCGAAGACCCGATCGAGATGGTCGAACCAGCCTTTAACCAGATGCAGGTACATCCGGGCATCGAGCTGACGTTCGCCAGCGGTGTGCGGGCGCTGCTGCGTCAGGACCCGGACATCATTATGGTCGGGGAGGTGCGTGACCTGGAAACCGCAGAAATTGCCGTACAGGCGGCGCTTACCGGGCATTTGGTGTTATCGACCCTGCATACCAACGATGCACCTTCAGCGTTTACCCGATTGCAGGAACTGGGGCTGCCTGCCTATCTGATTCGTTCCAGTGTGCTGGGGGTGATGGCGCAGCGGTTGATCCGGTCGCTGTGTCCGCATTGCAAACAAAAACAGCCGACCGACGAAGCCGCATGGAAGCAGCTGACGGCTCCCTGGTTGGTCAAAACTCCCGAACAGGTGTACAGCGCTGTCGGGTGTCTTGAGTGTCGGGGGACCGGTTATATGGGGCGTCTGGGTATTTATGAAGTCATGCCCATGACCGAAACCCTGGAGCTTTTGATTAACGAACAGACGGATCAGCAAAAACTGCGTCAGGCGGCGATGAAAGAAGGCATGCACAGCTTGCGACTCAGTGGTGCCCACAAAGTGGCGGCTGGTTTGACAACAATGGAAGAAGTGATGCGTGTCGCACCGCTGGCACGACATTCAAGTTGATATTGTTGACGGACGCCCAGTAACACGAATCGTCATGGAGAGTCTGGGCTTCAAACGTTACAATGCGTCAAAGCTCACCCAGGCAACAGGATATCCAGGTGCAAAAACTCGTTCCTCCCATTATCGATCTCGAAGCCTCCGGTTTCGGTTCCGGCAGCTATCCCATCGAGGTCGGGTACGCGCTGGAGGATCGCATGGTGACTTGCTGCCTGATACGTCCGGCTCCATCATGGTGTCACTGGAGTGAAGAAGCAGAAAAGATTCACGGTATCTCCCGTTCGATGCTTGAGTCCGACGGCCTTGGCCCGCGTGAAGTGGCATTACGTATGAACGACGCCTTGCGAGGGAAAACCCTGTACTCGGATGCCTGGAGTTACGACAGCTCATGGCTTGGACGGCTGTTCGATGAAGCTGACCTGGTGCAGCGCTTTCGTATTGATACGATCAACCGCCTGCTGAGCCAGGAGCAGATGGAAGCCTGGCATGACACCAAGAACAGCCTGTGGGATGAACTGAAGATCGAGCGCCATCGCGCTGCCAATGATGTTCGCGTGTTACAGGAAACGTTTTTACGGGTCACTGGCCGGGTCTGAGACCGGCGGATTGTTCGATTATCTTGACCCCATTGAGCCGGGGTTTATCCTTATGCGCCGATGATCTGTACCCTCGGCCGTGCCGTCTATATGCAATATGGCTCAATGCTGGAGCTTGCCCGGCAGATCCGGTATGTTTCCCGGCATACCCTCATTGGACCCTGACAGGCTCCGAAGAGCACTGGAGAATAAAAATGGATATCAGCCAGTTACTCCCTCTGGCAGCGCAACTTGTGATTCTGATTGCTCTGTTTCTGGTCGTTGCCCCGCTAAAAAAACGCCTTGATCGTATTGAGACCAATCTGGCTGCACAGACTGCCGAGCAGTCCGAGCACCATCAGTTCAGTGCGGAAACCCTGGACAGTGTCGTTAATGAAATCAAGGATCATTTTGAGATCAGTCTGAACAATCTGCTGCGAGATACCGGTGATATCAATCACAGCCTGAGAGTCAATGGCGAGCAGAGCCAGCGTGCCCTGGAGTTACAGGAGCTGGTGTTCAGCGAGATATCCGGTGGCCATGCGCATATCAAGGACCTGTTGTCCGCCAATCTTCGCAATCAGAAAAAACTGGCTGAAGAGATGGCCCGGACATCCATTAACGCATTCCGTAATGCCAGCGCGCAGACGCACTCCGATGTTCAGCAAGCATTTGCAGCACAGGATAAGGCCTTGCTCAAATTGAGTGATTCTTCCCAGCGTATGCTGAGTAGCACAAGTGCGCATTTTAATGAAATGAGCAAGGAAGTGGCGACGCTCAAGAAAGCGGTGGCAGCGATGCTTAATATCCAGCGCAAGGCTGATCAGATGCTGGAACCGCTGTCGGCACAGCAACAACAGCAGCTGACGCTACTGAACCTGGTACGCGAGCAGCAGCTCCGACAGCGGGAAATTATCGATGCGGAGATGACCATACTGACCGATCTTAATCACTCCTTGCAGCTGCAACGCCAGCAGCTGGATGACTTGGGCGAGAATGGCAGTGTGGCCGCTGCCGTGCTGAACAACCTGCAGCGTAATCAGCTGGAAGCCACCACTTTCGAGCGCCGCTATACGGCTCTCAGCCAGGAGTTGGCTGAACTGTCCGTTATGATGCAACCTTGGCTGGAATCCCTTTCCGAGCCTTATGCCGCAACGACATTACATCAGGTTCAACCCTCTGTGGTCGTCGAATAACCTGATCTGTCTCACGTTGTGTTTGACATGGTTTTGTAATAATCATTGGCCGGTCTTACTGATCAGGTTCTGCCTCCTCTTATCCATGTCCGCTGTATGTATGCTGTTTGATCTGCATGTCGTTGCCATACAGGCAGGTGCCTGGTCGCGGCATCACGCCGTTTCAGTTTCCAATACATCTGGATATGCCGGGTAGTCCTGTTCCGTGGATTCAGGATAACCGCCAGTGCCCGTGTTGGAGATCATCACTGCAGGTTGCTGTTCCTTTTTATGGTCAGAACGCATGAAAACCAGACAATACCATTGTTGTAGGAGACAACTCTTATGTTGACCAGTGCCAGAAATCAATTAGTTGGGAAAGTCCTCCAGGTTCGTGGTGGAGCCGTTAATGATGAAGTGGATATCGCCCTGAATGATCAGGATGTGGTGGTGGCGATCGTCACCAGTGAAAGCACCAACAAGCTTGGATTAACGGCGGGCAAGGAAGTAACGGCCTTGATCAAATCCAGCCATGTGATGCTCAGTACCGATCTGGATCTATCCATCAGTGCCCGTAACTTGCTCAAGGGCGAAGTATCGGCAGTGCGTCACGGGGCGGTGAACTGTGAAGTGGACGTGACGTTGCAGGGCGGTGGTGAACTCGTTGCCATTGTTACCGAAGGCAGTATCAACAAGCTGGGGATCCAGGTCGGTACCCCTGTCTGTGCTTTCTTCAAGGCCAGCGCTGTTATTCTTGCTGTTTGAATTAACGGGCTAACCAGCCAGCCTGAACCAGTCGTACTGGCTGGTATTTCCCCACAGAGGTCTGGCGCTGTTTTCAGCGGTAGACTTCGCCTTTTTTTACCGCCTTGTCTGGTCGGGTTTTAAAGCGTTTGTGCAACCACAGATACTGCGACGGATGTTGACGCAGTTGCTGCTCGATAAAGGCATTGGCAACCCGTGCGTCTTCGATATCATCCCCGCTGGGAATCGGCAGTGGCGGGTGTACGGTGATATCGTAGCCGGAGTTGTCATGGCGGCGAAAGTAGGTGACTGGCATCACGGTCGCCTTGCCGGCTCTGGCAATGCGGGAAGTGGCGGTAATCGTGGCCGTCGGAATCCCGAAAAAATCCACAAAAACACTGTTCTTGCGGCCAAAGTCCTGGTCTTGCGCGTACCACAGCGCCTCACCTTGTTTGAGGCAACGAATAAAGGCACGGATATCCTTGCGGGTATAGCAGCCGCTGTAGAGTTTCTGGCGGCGCTGTTCCATCAACCAGTTCATCACTGGATTGTCCTGGGGCCGGTAACTGACATTGACCGGTACCTGGGTGACAAACAGAGCCCCGGCAAGGTCGAGCATGGAGTAGTGCGCTCCCAGCAATAACACCCCCTTCCCGGCGGCCAGTTCTGCCTTGAGCTGATCAAAGCCATGAAAGTGGGTACGGCTCAGCAAATAGTCCGGCCGCCGAAACCAACCGATCAGGGTTTCCATCAAGCCAATGCCGTTGTCGATAAACACCTGTCGCGCCAGTTGCGCCTGTTGCTGTGGGGTTTTCTCCGGAAAGCAGAGACCGATATTGACTCTGGTGATGTGGCGGCGACTTTTGCCCACCTTGTACAGTAACAGTCCCAGCGTTTTACCAATCATCAGCTGGAGACGGTAGGGCAGATAAGTCATGGCGACCAGCAGGCCAACGCCACACCAGACTGGCCAGTAGCGAGGATGTAACAGGTGCTTGGGAGGCATGGATATTCTCTTTCGACGTACGGAAGGTCCGGCAAGGGCTGCCGGACCCAAGGATCAGTGTAGACGCTGTATCAGCGCTGGTTGAGCCAGTTCATATACGCATGGACACCGGTTTTGACATCGGCGAAGGCCTGGTCATACCCGGCTGCCCGCAAGGCACTGATATCAGCCTCGGTAAAGCTTTGGTAAGCGCCTTTAAGGTGATCTGGAAACGCCATGTATTCTTTACGGGCCGGGTTGCCTTGTTCCTGGTGCCAGTCGATCACGGCATCAGCGACGTCATTAAAGCTCTGGCACTGGCCGGTACCGAGGTTGAAAATACCGCTTTGATCCGGGTTGGCCCAGAACCACAGGTTAACCTTGACGACGTCTTCGACAAACACAAAGTCACGGCGTTGTTCACCATCGGCATAACCGTCACAACCGGCAAACAGTTTGCACACGCCATTGGCTTGAATCTGGTTATTAAAGTGAAAGGCGACCGATGCCATGCTGCCTTTGTGATGTTCACGGGGGCCATAAACATTGAAGTAACGGAAACCCACCACCTGACTTTGGAACTGTTCCGGCGATGTTGCCCGTAGCTGACGGACATACTGGTCGAATTGCCACTTGGAATAGCCATACACGTTCAGTGGCTGCTCGAAGCTGCGCTCTTCCTTGAAAACGGCACTGCCACCATAGACTGCCGCACTGGAGGCATACAGAAAAGGAATACGTTGTTCGAGGCAGGCGTGTAACAGGATTTTGGAGTATTCGTAGTTGTTCTCCATCATGAACTTGCCGTTCCACTCGGTGGTTTCGGAGCAGGCGCCCTCGTGGAAAATCACGTCAACGTCGTCGAGCAGGCCGTCATCCAGCTGTACCCGCTGGATAAAGTCATCCTTGTCGAGGTAATCAGCAATATCGCAGTCAGCGAGGTTGTAGAATTTCTTGCCGTCGGTCAGGTCGTCGACCACGATAATGTCGCTGCGGCCCTGTGCGTTCAGGGTTTTGACAATGTTGGCACCGATAAAACCAGCCGCGCCGGTAACAATGATCATGACTTGCTCTCCTCAGAATTCTGAATACGTTTGACAATGGCACTGGTGGAACAGTTGTCTTTGAAGCTAAGAATAATGACGTCACCGCCGTTGTCCTGCACACAGTGACCGCCAGCAATCTGATCAACGGTGTAATCGCCGCCCTTGACCAGAATATCCGGTAGCAAGCGGCAAATCAGACGCTCTGGTGTGTCTTCGCTGAACGGCACTACCCAGTCAACGCTTTCCAGGCCAGCCAACACCGCCATGCGGTGATCGATTGGATTGATCGGCCGGGTCGGGCCTTTCAGGCGGCTGACGGATTCATCGGCATTGACGGCGACCAGCAGCCGGTCTCCCAGGGCCTTGGCTTCTTTCAGGTATTGTACGTGACCCGGATGCAGGATATCGAAGCAGCCATTGGTCATCACCAGGGTTTCACCCCGTGAGCGCGCTTCTTCTACCTGAATGGCGAGGCTGTCTTCGTCGAACATTCCGGCACCCTGATGATTTTCGCTGCGCAATTCGATACGCAGTTCTTCGGTGGTTACGGTCGCGGTGCCGAGTTTGCCGACGACAATACCGGCGGCGGTGTTGGCCATCAGTGTTGCCTGGCGCAGGTCACAGCCTGCGGCCAGAGAGGAGGCCAGCACCGAAATCACCGTGTCCCCGGCTCCGGTAACATCAAATACTTCTCTGGCCCGGGTGGGCAAATGGAACGGCTCCTGATGTTTGACAATCAGGGTCATGCCTTTTTCACTACGGGTGATCAGGATGGCATCGAGGTCATGGGCCTCGATCAGCGCTCGCCCTTTGGCGACCAGTGTGTCGTCGTCCGGGCAGGGGCCGACCACCGCTTCAAATTCACTCAGGTTGGGGGTGATCAGGCTGGCGCCGCGATAACGTTCAAAATCAGTGCCTTTGGGGTCGACCAGCACCGGGACATTGGCCTGGCGAGCGGCACGAATCAGGCGTTGCGGGTTGCTCAAGGCGCCTTTGCCGTAATCTGACAGTATCACGACTTGCGCCTGGCTGAGCTGCTGGTCGTAGGTTGCACACAGCGTCGACATATCGGTGCTGTGAAAAGCCTCTTCAAAATCGAGCCGGATCAACTGTTGCTGGCGACTGATAATGCGCAGCTTGGTAATGGTGGGGTGGCAGGGGTGCTCGAGAAAGTGACAGGCGACCCCGGACTGTTGCAGCAGGCCCGACAGCTGACGGCCATTCTCATCGTTGCCGGTAACGCCCAGCAGCACGGCATTGGCACCCAGGGTGGCGATATTGAGGGCTACGTTACCGGCACCACCGGCACGGTTTTCGATGTCCTGGATTTTAACCACAGGCACCGGCGCTTCCGGAGAAATACGGGAAGTTGGACCTTGCCAGTAGCGGTCCAGCATGACGTCACCAAAGACAAGCACCTGGGCTTGATGGTAGTCCGGAACGTTGGTATTCATTGTAATTTGCGCACTAAAAAAAGAGCGCTGAGTCTAGCACAATGGCTTGTTGTGCTACCATTCCTGCCCCTGTTCCCGCTAGAGAACTCACTTGTGGCACGGCTTGGCTATACTGTTTTTCTGACCCTGATAACGCCGATTCTGCTGGCCCGCCTCTGGTGGCGTGGCCGCAAGAATCCAGGTTATCGCCAGCGTATTGTTGAACGTTTTGGCGCCGTCACTCCCTTGCCTCTCCGTGGAGCCATTTGGGTGCATGCGGTATCGGTGGGGGAGACGCTGGCTGCTGCCCCGCTGATCGAACAACTGTTACGGCAGTATCCGCAGCGCACGATCTGGATCACCAGTACCACCCCAACCGGGGCGGCGCAGGTCGAACGTCTGTTCGGTGACCGGGTCCGGCGCAGTTTTATGCCGTACGACTTGCCGTTGTGCTGGTGGCTGTTTTTGCGACGTACAAAGCCTGACTGTCTGGTGGTGATGGAAACTGAATTATGGCCCAACCTGTTGGCCTGTTGTCAGCAGCGGGGCGTACCGGTGCTGCTGGCCAACGCCCGTCTGTCTGAGCGCTCGGCCCGCGGATATGCCCGCTTGTCTGCACTGACCCGGCCGATGTTGCAGCGCCTGACACACGTAGCGGTGCAGCATCAGGTGGATGGCCAGCGGTTGCTGGATCTCGGTTTGCCGCCATCCCGGCTGAGTGTCTGCGGCAGTATCAAATACGATGTGGTGGTGCCGGCCGGGCTGGATGAGCAGGCCGCGGCCTTGAAGCAGGGCTGGGGCAAGCAACGACCAGTGGTGTTGCTGGCGTCCAGCCACGATGGTGAAGAAAGCCTGATGTTGGCTGCCATGACATCCTGGTTGCAGCGCTGGCCAGAACTGTTGTTGGTGCTGGTGCCGCGTCATCCGGAGCGCTTTGGGCCGGTGGCGCAAGCGTGTCTGGAGCAGGGTTTTACGCTGGCGCAGCGCAGCACCCAGGCTCCTGGCAACGATGCACAGGTTTATCTGGCTGACAGTATGGGCGAAATGCTGCTGTTGCTGGCGGCCGCCGATGTGGTGGTCATGGGTGGCAGTCTGGTGCCGCGCGGCGGTCATAACCCGATCGAACCGGCGGTGCTGGGCAAGCCGGTACTGATGGGGCCGCATTATTTCAATTTTCAGACGGTGGTGGATGAGCTGGTGGATATTGGGGCGGTACAGCTGACGACCGCTGCCACCCTGGCTGACGATGTTGCGTTGCTGCTCGATCACCCGGAGCAGCGCCAACAAATGGGCCTGGCGGGGTACAACCAGGTGCAACAGAATCAGGGAGCGGTAGCCCGGCTTGTTGCGAATGTCGCAACGTTGCTGTCAGACAATGCGCATTAAATACGCAGTGTCTGACGGATATAAGCGGTTGACCCGGGTCAGTCGCTGTTTTCCAGCTGCTCTGTCAAATCCATCCATTCCATTTCGACATCTTCCAGCTTGCTTTTGGTCTCTGCCTGTTCGGCCAATCGCTGTTTGAGTTCCTGTTTGCGAGCATCTTCGTACAGGCTGCTGTCTGCCAGCGTTGTTTCGATTGCGGTGAGCTGTTGCTGCAGTTTTTCCATCTGTTTTTCTGCGGCTTGCTGCTGTTTGCGTAGTGGTGCCAGACGCTGGCGGCGGGCGGCATCCAGACGTTTCTGCTCCTTGCGATCAACCGTTGTGGCCGGGCTGGCACTGTCCGGTGCGGCGGCCGGACTGCTGGTGTCCCACTGTCCCCGGGTGTTGAGGTACTGGTGGTAGTCGTCGAGATCGCCATCAAACTCCTGCACCTTGCCGTGATCAACCAGCCAATATTCATCGACACTGGCTTTGAGCAAATGACGATCGTGGCTGACGATCAGAATGGCACCGGGGAAGTTCTGCAGCGCCAGCGTCAGTGCCTCGCGCATCTCGATATCCAGATGGTTGGTCGGTTCGTCGAGAATCAGCAGGTTGGGTTTCATCCAGGCGACGCAGGCCAGCGCCATACGGGCTTTTTCACCGCCGGAGAAAGGTTCAATCACTTCCAGGGCACGGTCGCCATGAAAACCGAACCCACCCAGGAAGTTACGAATTGACTGCTCGCTGGCCTTGGGTTTCAGCCGTTGCAGGATCAACATCCCCGACGCTGAGGTGTCGAGGGATTCGAGCTGGTGCTGGGCAAAATAACCGATATGCAAATGCTCGCCCCGGGTACGTTCACCGGCCAGCAAGGGAATCTCTTCACAGAGGGTTTTTAACAGGGTGGATTTGCCCGCGCCATTGGGGCCAAGCAAGCCGATGCGGTCACCGGGCACAATGGAAAGGTTGACGCCAGGAAGCAGCGTTTTGGTGTCATTGGCTTGCTGATAACCGAGGTCGGCCTGTTTCAGCGTCAGCAACGGGCTGGACATTTGTTCATGACAGGGAAATTCAAACCGGAATGGCGAGTCAACATGGGCCGGTGCGATCAGCTCCATGCGCTGTAATTCTTTCAGGCGGCTCTGGGCCTGCTTGGCCTTGGATGCCTTGGCGCGAAAGCGGGTAACAAACTTTTCGATTTCTTCAACACGGGTTTGCTGTTTTTCGAACAGCAGTTGCTGCTGGGCCAGCTTTTCTGCCCGGATCCGTTCGTAAGCGCTGTAATTGCCAGGGTAAAGCGTCAGCTTCTGCTCATGCAAGTGGACAATATGATCGGCCACGCCGTCGATAAAATCGCGATCGTGAGAGATAAACAACAGGGTGCCGGGATATTTGCGCAGATAACCTTCCAGCCACAGGGTAGCCTCGAGATCCAGGTGGTTGGTTGGTTCATCCAGTAACAGCAGGTCGGAGGGCATCATCAGTGCCTGAGCCAGATTCAGACGGATACGCCAGCCCCCGGAAAAATCTTTCACTGCCCGTTGCAGGTCGGCCTGGTTAAAACCAAGACCATGGAGCAACTGCTCAGCCTTGACGGGCACTTCGTAGCCCTTGTGCTGGTCCATGCGGTCGAGCCAATGGGTCAGCTGATGGTCATCGGCGGCGTTGGCAATGCCGGCTTCTATGGTGCGATAGGGCTTGTCACCATCGATGGCGTAGTCGAGGGCGCTGCGTTCGCTGGCGACGACTTCTTGTGCCATATGGGAAATTCGCCACTTGCCGGGAATTTCCAGATCACCGCCATCGACGGTCAATTCGCCGTTCAGCAGTGCAAACAGAGTGGATTTTCCCGCGCCGTTGGGACCGATCAGGGCCAGTTTCTGGCCATCATGGATGCGCAGGCTGGCATCTTTCAACAGGGTTTGCGTACCCCTTTGCAGGGAAACCTGATTAAATTCAATCATATTCGACAGTGACTAAAGGTAGCGGCAATGGCGGCGCAGTGTGCCACAGAATCTCTGGACAACCCACTGTGGCAATTCGCCCAGCGGTTTTACCAGATGAATAATGTTGAGCAGCGATTGCTTGAGATACAAGAAGATGGCGGAGATGTACTGCTGGTTTTGGCGGCATTATGGCTGGCCAGTGAGTGGCGTGCCTGGCCTGAGGATGAGCCGTTTGCTCAGCGTCTGGCCGGTTATCTGGGGTGGAGGGACAGCGTCATCCGGCCGTTACGGGGCATACGGACCCTGCTACCCAAAGGCTCGTTATCCACAGCGCCAACAAACGATCGCTTTGCTGGCGAGTTCCGCCAACGGGTCAAGGCACTGGAGCTGGAGGCCGAGCAGTTTGGCCTGGCTGGTTTGTATCAGTTGCTGGAGGAGTTCGCCGGGGCGTGTCCTGAGGAAGAAAGCCTGGTTGATTGTGTGATGGAAAATCTGGCATTGCTGCCAGATTGGCCGCAACCGGATCGGGATGACGATTCGCCAGAACCCTTGATCGACGCTCTGGAAGCTTATCTTGAGCAGCAATCATGACATGGTTTCTGTGATGATGCCGGGAGTGTGTCATGGCGATGGCTTGTCAGCCTGGTAATGGCTGCCGGGAGAAGACTTGGTGCGGGTACTTTCCAGCCATTGCAGCAGGACTTCCCAGTGAGCCAGGTCTCTGGCATCCGCCAGCGGGTCATCAATGATGCCTTGGCCCAGTTCGCTGGTTCTGACATAACGCTGGGTGTCCCGCAGGGTGGTGATAAAGGGAATGCCAAGGCTTTTCAGAAACAGATTCAGCTTGGTATAGATCAGGGTATTTTGCCGGGTGCGATTGGCGACGACGGCAATCGCCCGGGGGGATTGGCGGAACACCGGTGACAGCATAACGTCCCGAATAAACGTGGTGGCCGCCCGAATATCAATGGCGGACGGCAAGACTGGAATAATCACCGCGTCACTTTGGCGGATGCGATCGCCAAGGGCATGGCCGGTCAGCCCGGCCGGTGTATCGATGATCATCATGGCGGTATTGCTCGGTACCCGCATTTCCCAACTGCGAGTGGCGGTCGTCTGGCTGCGGCGGGTGGCACAGACGCCGGTAATCGTGGGCAAGTGATGACCCCGTGCCTTGAGCCAGTCACTGGCGGAGGCTTGTGGGTCATAGTCGATCAGGGCGGTGTGAAGCTGTCGGGCAGCAAAAAAACTGGCGAGGTTGGTAGCGAGCGTGGTTTTGCCACAGCCGCCTTTGGCATTGGCAATCAGTACGCGAAAGGGTTTTTCATGACGAGTGATTCGTACATCGCTACCCTGGCCTGATGCCGTGCGGTCACTTGAGGAGGAAGCGGTTGCGGGAGAGGTCTGTAACACAGTTGGTTCTCCTTCTGCTGATCGTTGTGCCAGTGCTTCCGGGACTGGATATCAGTCACTCGGAGTTTCCCTGCGAGGCACTTATACATTCAAGTATCGGTTACAATAGTTAACGGACAAAACGAACATCAAAGGATGGTCAAATGCTAAAAGCCAGAATACTGATTCCACTGGCGATCATACTGGTGAGCGTGTTTATGACACCTTACTTTCTTAACCGTTCTGACGGCAAGCCTTTGGTATCGATGGGGGAGAGTGTTGATTCAACCTTATCGACGATGACCACTCGGAAAACCTACTATAAATGGCAAGACGCCGAAGGTATCTGGCATTTTGGTGACGAGGTACCCGAAGGAGTGGCTGTGATTCCGGTGACGGTGGATACGGCGGCCAATATTCTGCAACATTTTGATATAGGGACGGAGCCGGAGATCCACAGCGAGGCACGGGCGTCGACCGCTGCAGATGACGTTGATCGGGTACAGCCGGGGCTTGAGGCGTTGTTTAATCCCAAGGCCGCTGAACAGGCCCTGAATGATGCCAAGGCTGTGCAAGGACTGCTGGATGCCCATAATGCCCAGATAGAAAGCATGACGCGTTAGCCTGCGAAGTGGGTCGAAAAGTGGGATGGGAAGTGGTACGGGGATGGAACCTGGAACAGTGTAACGACGGGTGGCCGACTCTTGACGGTTGCAAGAAACAAGCGACAGGGCGTCGAACCCGGTCAGTGGATTCGACGCGCTATGTTGTTATTCAGTAACCGATTCGCGATGAGCAGTGTGCAGGCGTTCGATCAGCTGATCTTCCAGTTGAAAGCGTTCTTCCAGTATTTCTCCCAGGTGAGACAGATCTTCCGACAGCTTGGTCAGCTGCTCCAGATTGCAGGAATGATCATAACGATCGTTGAAGTCCACACACTGGGTCGTCAATTGGTCGAGACGAGGAACCAGTTGCTGGGCAAATTCGAGGCTGCCATCGGCATATTCCCGCGCTTCGACCATCAGGCGCTCGTAAATTTCAAAATGGCCAGCGGAGCAGTAATCCATCATCGCCTGACAAAAATTCTGTACCAGCTCGGCCAATGGGGTTTCTTCGTGAGACAGCGGTTTGACACTGGAAAGGTGGCAAAATTTGACAATTAACGCCTGTCTCCCGTTCAGCCAGCTGTCGATCATCTTGTGGACGCCACCCCAGCGTTCTTTGGCAGTGTTGACTCGTTCTAACATACGGCACTCCTGTCTGTGATCGTGAGTCTGTCCCCGGTGCTTGTAACGGAACAGGGAACAGCCTCCGCTGGCATCAAAAGCCAGCTCTGGCGCGACCAATATAGGCAAGGTTAAAAGCTCTGTGCAAGTGGCTTTTTCAACAATTGCCACTTGCTATCCGCCATGGTTCTGCTTATCGCTCAGGCCGCTCAGGCTTTCCGCCCATTACTGCGCCATTTGGCGATCAGGGTGATCAGGCTGATGATCGCAAACACAATAAAGAACAGCCGCGTCCACTCCGGCATGCTCATGCCCCAGAACATCCAGGAAATATCCGCGCAGTTGCCGTTGCCGTGCAGCATGATGTTGATCAGCTCATTCATGGGCAGGGTTTCGAGCAGGTAGTCAAAGCTGGGACCGCAGGCAGGGACTTCTTCTGGCGGCAAGCCTTGAATCCAGATGTGGTGGTTGGCTACCACGGCTCCAAAAACAGAGGCGCCGGTGGTCAGGGCCAGTGCCAGCCGTGACATCCAGCGAAAGCCGTCAAAAATAAAGGCCAACAGGCAGCCAATACCGATCAGCAGGGTCGCCAAGCGTTGCACAATACAGAGCGGACATGGCTCCATATAAAGCACAATCTCGAAGTAATAGGCTGCACCAAGCAGGGCAGCACAGATCAAAAATCCGGCCAGATAGCCAAAACGCAATAATCTCGGGCTCATGGGGTTGCCTTATGCGAAATCGTGATGATGGGCGAGTGTATCACAGCACTTTGTACGGGAACCGGGTTGTCATTGCGCAAATCTGACACCTGTTATGGCAGCGTCAGATTTGAGTCATGGTTCTTTACGTGCCAAGTGGCTGTGGTGGCGGATGTCAGTCCGCCAGAAGTCGAAAATGTTCCGCCGGATGCAAGCATTCTCGCCCGTTTTCTCTGCCATGTTGGCCAGACCGGACGAGAGTCTTGTTAACGTTGCAGGTAATCGGCAAGAAAGTCTTCGAATGACAGTGTATCGCTGTCTTCGATTTGGGCTTGCTCTTGCAGTGACTGGCGGGCCAGGGCTTGCCAGTGGCGATGAACCTCCGGTGCCAGTGGTTGTGACAGGGCCTTGCGGTGCTGTCTGGCTTGTTGCAGGGTAAATTCGCTGAACTCCAGCTTTTGCTCTTGCAGCGCCGCCAGTACTTTGGCGGATGGCGTATGAGCCGCATCGGCCAGTTTCAGGCGTTGCTGGCCCAGGCTGTCAATATGGAAGCTGTGCTGGTTGGCGCTGTCCATTTGTTGCGCCAGTGCCTGCATGTCATCCAGCAAGGCCAGGCCCCATTGCTGCAGGTTGCGCTCTTGCCCTTGACTGAGCAGCGTCAGGCCCGGCTCCCGGCCGCGCATGACCGTGCGCTGTTGATTGGTCTGTATCTGCAGATATTCGTCATCTTCAATGGTGTCGCTGGACTGCAGCAGGCAGTAACACAAAAACAGATCCATAAACGTCGTTTGTGGTACATCGATGCCAACCGGCATAAAGGGATTCAGGTCGGTGTTGCGGACCTCGATGTATTCGACGCCAAAGGTATTCAGGGCTTCCAGCGGTTTTTCATCGTTTTTGGCGATACGTTTGGGGCGGATGTCGCTGTAGAACTCGTTTTCGATTTGCAGCAGGTGGGTGTTCAGCTGCTGGTAAACGCCGTGTTGATCCTGGACGCCCAGCTTTTCGTAATCGTCGACCTGGACATTAATGGCATCCCCCAGAGTCTCGACGTAATTCTCAACGCTGTTGTAGCACACTCGCAGGCTGGACTGGGCATTGTTCTGATAGCCCAGGTCACTCATGCGCAGTGATGTGGCGTATGGCAGATACAGGGTGTGTTTGTGCAAGGTATCAAGGTTGTGCTCACGGCCGGCGAGAAAGCTGCTGCAAACGGCCGGGGAGGCGCCGAACAGGTACAGCAATAACCAGGAATAGCGCCGGAAGTTACGGATCAGGCCAAAATAGCGACGTGAGATAAAGTCCTGCAAGGATTCGTCTGGCTGGTTATCCAGGGCTTTGAGTATTGGCCACAGTTCGTCGGGCAGTGAAAAATTATAATGAATACCCGCTATACATTGCATGGTACGACCATAGCGGTGCCACAATCCATGACGATAAACATGCTTGAGCTGGCCCAGATTGGAGCTGCCATAGGTCGCAATCGGGATGCTCATCTCGCCTTCCAGAATACAGGGCATGGAGCTGGGCCAGATCAGTTCGGCGTCCATCTGGCTGAAGGCAAAGCGGTGAGCCACATCGAGACAGGCAATGGCTTCATGGCCGCTGCGGTAGACCGGCGTGATAAATTCCAGCAAGGCTTCGGAATAATCCGTGGTGATGCTGGGGTGGGTCAGGGTCGAGCCAAGCCCTGTGGGGTGGGGCTTCTGGCTGATAATGCCATCGTTGTTACAACGCAGACCTTCCTTCTCGATACCGCGCTGCAACCGCGTCAATAGAGCCGCATGTTGCGGATTTTGCAGTAGCGCCAATGCATCGCGATAGGCAGTATCTTGGAAAGCGCGGGGAAGGGTGGTGGTTGCCAAGGTCGTCTCGATTCAGAACAAATGTCGGCGGAGTATAAAAGAAAGCTGGTCGGGTAAGTAAGTCCGGGCGCAGGACTGACAAGTAAAAGAGCTGTGCAGGAGCGCAACAATAGCCAGCGACAGGAGGCTGTCTGTTGCTGGCTATTGGTCATTCGGGTGAGTCGGGCGGTTATTTTTTCTTGCGCGCGTTGGACAGCGCCGCTGCCAGTGCTCCGGCCATGGCGCCCTGGCCTTGCGGCTGTTTGTCGCCAAACGAGGTCCGGTTTTGGCTGCCTCGTTTGGGGCTGTTGTTGCGTTGGCCACTGCGATTGGCTTGTTCAGCGGCTTTTTCATTGGCATCGTCACCCAGGCGCATCGACAGGCCAATACGTTTACGCTCAGGGTCCACTTCCATTACCTTGACCTTGACGATGTCCCCGGCCTTGACGACATCCCGAGGGTCTTTGACATAGTGGTCAGCCAGTGCCGAGATATGTACCAGGCCATCCTGATGGACGCCGATATCCACAAAGGCACCAAAGGCGGCAACGTTGGTAATGACACCTTCGAGCACCATATTGGGTTTCAGGTCGGAGATTTTTTCGACACCTTCCTGGAATTCGGCAAAGCGGAATTCCGGGCGCGGGTCACGTCCCGGTTTTTCCAGCTCTGCAAGAATATCTTTCACCGTCAGCAGCCCGGCGTCAGCACTGACAAACTGCTCGGCATTGACCGATTTGAGGAAGGAGTGGTCTCCGACCAGGCTGCCGATATCCTTGCCAAAGTGCTTGGCGATATTGTTCACCAGCGGGTAGGACTCAGGGTGAACCGCCGAGGCATCGAGGGGGTTGCTGCCGTTCATGATGCGCAGAAAGCCTGCCGCCTGTTCGAAGGTTTTGGCTCCCAGTCGCGGCACCTTGGCCAATTCCTTACGGCTGTTAAAGGCACCGTTTTCGTCCCGGAAGGCAACGATATTATTGGCGAGGGTGGTGTTCAGACCGGAAATCCGGCTGAGCAGTGGTGCTGATGCTGTGTTCAGGTCGACGCCGACCGAGTTCACACAGTCTTCCACAACGGCATCCAGCGAGCGGGCCAGATGACTTTGGTTAACATCGTGCTGGTACTGGCCAACGCCGATGGATTTGGGTTCGATTTTGACCAGCTCGGCCAGAGGGTCCTGCAAGCGTCGGGCAATGGAGACAGCGCCACGAATGGTGACATCGAGGTTCGGGAATTCCTTGGCAGCCAGCTCGGAGGCGGAGTACACCGAGGCACCGGCTTCGTTGACCATGATTTTTTGCACTTTCTGGCTGGCATCCAGTGCCGGGTTGATCTTTCTCAGCATATCGCCAACAAACTTGTCGGTTTCCCGGCTGCCGGTGCCGTTGCCAATCGCAATTAACTGCACGCCGTGTTTTGCAATCATGGCCATCAGGATGGCTTCAGATTCGGCAAATCTGTTTTGCGGAGGCGTGCAGTAAATCGTGCTGTAATCGACCACCTTGCCTGTGGCGTCAACCACCGCAACCTTCACGCCGGTGCGCAAACCCGGGTCGAGGCCCATGGTGTTTTTGGCACCAGCGGGCGCAGAAAGCAGCAAATCCTTGAGGTTGTCGGCAAAGACCTTGATGGCGCCTTCTTCGGCCTTTTCGCGTAATTGCCCGACCAGTTCGGTTTCAAGGTGGGTCAACAGCTTGATGCGCCAGGTCCACTTGACGACTTCGGCCAGCCAGCGATCGGCGGCCCGGCCTGCGTTCTTGAGCTGGAAATGACCGGCAATCATGGCTTCACACGGGCTACCAGCCAGCTTGTCTTCCAGCTCTGCTTGGGTGACCAGCGAGAAACCCAGTATGCCTTCGTTACGGCCGCGCAGAATCGCCAGCGCACGGTGACTCGGCACGTTTTTTAACGCTTCATCGTGTTCAAAATAGTCGGCGAACTTGCTGCCTTCGGCTTCTTTACCAGCAATCACCCGGACCGACAGGATAGCTTCCTGTTGCAGAAACTGGCGGAGCTTGGCCAGCAGGTCGGCATCTTCGGCGAAGCGTTCCATCAGGATATACCTGGCACCATCCAGTGCGGCCTTGGTGTCGGCGATGCCCTTGTCGGCGGAGACAAACGCAGTGGCTTTAGACTCGGGGGTCAGGTTCGGATTATCCAACAGACGTTCGGCCAGTGGTGCCAGTCCGGCTTCGATGGCGATCTGGCCTTTGGTGCGGCGTTTTTTCTTGTAGGGCAAGTACAGGTCTTCGAGCCGGGTTTTGGTATCGGCAGTCAGCAGCTCCCGCTGTAGTTCCGGGGTCAGCTTGCCCTGCTCACCAATGCTTTTCAGGATGCTGTCGCGACGATCTTCCATCTCGCGCAGATAACGCAATCGCTCTTCCAGATTACGCAGCTGGGTGTCATCCAGTGCTCCGGTGACTTCTTTCCGGTAGCGGGAAATAAACGGTACGGTGGCACCTTCATCCAGCAAGGCAACGGCAGCCGATACCTGTTGCGGACGGATATTGAGTTCTTCGGCAAGGCGTTGGCCTATGGATTCGAGCAGCATGTGGTGGTCGGACCTCGGTCAGGTTGGTTAAGGGTGGATTTTGGATGGTCAGGCGACAGTATAAACAATATCATCCATCAACATGTAACCCCTCTCGGCCCTCTGGTAACCGTTTGCAGGCTTGACATTCTACACGCTTATTCTTATGGAGCTATATCGGCAATGGAAACAACCTTACCCTACAATAGCCAGAAACCAATCCGTATTTTTGGTATGAATTCACGGAAAGATTTATCAGTATTGTTATTTATTTTAGTAGCATTTTTGTTTGTAGTAGGTTTGTTGGCTAAATATTTGTCTGGAGGCAGCACATTTACTGACTACCGTTCGGCATTACTAATGATACAAGTTGGCTTGGCTACTCTTCTTTTGATTATGTTGCGGGGGAGGCTCGAAGTCACAGGAGGACTCTGGCTTTGGGCTGGAGGACTCTGGCTGGGCTTATCTGTGATAGCGACGGCGTTGGCTGACCACGTTTATATCGGTATTTATCGACAGATGGAACTGATGGTGTCGCTGTTGAATATCTGGTTGTTAGGACTTTGTTTTCGGCAATTCAGTACGTTACGGGACTGGGTAACGATCGGGATACTGCTGGCTATTTGCTTGACCTGGATGATTAACCTGTTTTTGTTTCTCAGTCTTGATCGACCTTTTCAATACAGTTGGAGTAGAGGCGGGCCAGCATATTCTCATATTCGTCACTGGGGAGATGTTGCGGCAGTGGGTGTTGTGCTTGGTTGCTACTTTTTATCACATGGAAAAACCTGGAGTCGGTTGTTCGGAGCTCTGGCTTTGTATTTGTCGGCGGTTGCTGTGTTGTTTTCGGCTGGACGAGCAGCGTGCGCCGCAGCTTTACTAGCACTTATTCTGATTGCCTGGTTGCATCGTCGGCAACGTGGTGCGCTGTTAATTTTGGCGATTTTAATTGGTCTGGCTGCATATACAGCAATATTATTAACTCCGGATGCATTTGTTCGCGGATGGAGTGGTGTTTGGAGAATAGTTGGAGCTTTGGGTTATTCTGACTCAGGAGAAGGAAGTTTCAGTAGTGGGCGTACCGTTATTTGGGAGGCTGTCCTTGGTCAAATGACAGGACAGCATTGGTTCGGTAGTGGCCCGGATTCTTACCATTATATGAATCCATTTCCTTTTGGTCAGGCACCACATAATACTCTGCTTGAATTTGCACTGAATTGGGGTTGGCCTGCAGCAATGATTTCATTTATCTGGTTGTGCTGGGTGGGCATACGAGGCTTAGTTCATGTCAGGCAGGCAGATATGAAGTCTGTATTACCTGTAACAGTTTATTGGGCGATCGCTTATGGTGTTCTGTTTCTACAAGGGCTGGTTTCAACAACGTTTCATGAACCATCCAGTATGCTGCTGCTGGTAGCTTCCATGGCAATGATCTGGTCGACTCCAAACCGTACGACTACACGCTATTACTCACGCTTTAAAGGGAGTGCTGTGATTCTTGTATTTTTGATGCTAGTTATTGGAGTCAACCAGCAGTATCTCAGAGTTATCGATTTTAACCAGCGTATTGTCTCCAATAAAACCATCACAGACCAGGACATTGAGTGGGTGAAAAAGCACCCTTATTTACTTTCAGGTATATGGACCATCTTGAATGGTGGAGAACGCTATTCAGAAACAGAAGCGCTTGAATTGGCTAACTGGTTGGAGCCAAGAATAGAAAAACAGATTCATAAAGTGATTGCCTGGAAATCTGGTTTTTGGCGGAAGCAAGGCAATTTTCATAAAGCGGAGTCTGAGCTTGAGCGGGCCATTGCCAGCCGGCCATTGTTGGGACTAACCCCTGGCCTATTGGAAGTGTGTTATCTGGCCGGTGTTTTGGAATGGCATCACTCTTGTGTTGCAGCAAACGAATACGGACAAACCAAGGCGGAAGAAATAAGAATCAGGCGATTACTCGGTTACTAACCAATTAATCCTTGTATTTAGCTGATGTTGGGTAGTGGCCTTAAGGCATTCCCCTATTTCTTTGTTTCGCCCCTCTCTGGCGGCTTTGTTGCGTATGTTCCATCCCCCGCCTTGCATAGTGATGGCGGGTTTTTGATGATAGATTCAACGAGTTAGGTAAAACCCGTCCCATTCCATCTGTGCGCTCTCTGCTCTGTTCCGGTGTCGTATCGGATACGCCGCTGGGCCATGTTGTCTGAATATTGAATAACCGAGGTGAAGTTCTTGATCTGGTTTCTTGAAGGTCAATCGAGTCAGCGCGATATCATTACCGGCGCTCGCGATGCCTTGCCTGTGGATGTCACTCTCTTGGCTTCTCATCGTGGTGATCGTCCGGAAATTACCGGTCTGGCGGATGTGTCGTTACGTGAGCCGAAGGATAGTCCAGACAAAATTGACTGGGTAATTGACACCGCTCTGGAGCATGGCGTCCAGGTATTGCTGGCCGGACGTAATTGGCAGCTGTTTGAGACGGCTCGCGATCGCTTTGAAGCACATGGCTTGCAGCTGATTACCGGTGGCATGTCGTTGGAGACCTTCCGTCTGGTCGATAACAAAAGCCTGTTTACTGCTGCTGCTGAGCGTGCCGGTTTGGCCTGTGTGCCGGCGGTGACGGTGACGACGGCAGAGGAATTGGCGCAGGCGTATGCTGACATGTCGGTTTACGGTGAAGTCTGTATCAAGCCTGCCATCGGTATTTATGGTCAGGGCTTCTGGCGTTTTCGGGAAGGTGTGGATGCCTTTCGCTGTTTTGCGAATCCGGATGCCCGTGAAGTCAATTTTGAGGCCTATTTACAGGCCTATGGTCTGGATACCCAACGTGCCCCGATGTTGGTGATGCCGTATATGGCGGGCAGCGAGTGTTCGGTTGATATGGTGTGTGAAGCAGGGGTGGCGGTAGCCTATGTTGGCCGTCGCAAACAGGGCTTGTACCAGACCTTTGAGCGTGAGTCGGCAGCGGTTGAGCTGGCACTCAAGGCCGCTGCTCATTTTGGCTGCGATGGTCTGGTGAATGTACAGACTCGTGACGATGACAACGGCCAGCCGCATCTTCTGGAAATCAACCCGCGTTATTCCGGTGGTATCGGTTACACCCGGCTCACCGGGGTCAATTTACCCGGCATCTGGGCCTGTCGCCGCCTGGGTTTGCCAGAGCCTGTGAGTGATTGGCTCCCGAATCTCAAGGTAAAAGTCGTCAGTGTGGCTTTACCATTGACGGCAGGCTGAGTTGGAATCACCGCCGGGGTTGCAATTGGCCGGGGTTTGTCTCCATGCTTCAATCCGGCAAACAGGATCAGGGAGTGAGTATTGATGCGGGAATTGGTCGTTGGTGCCAATGAAGGGCTGCCAGTCACAGACATTCGGCTAACCCTGGACAGCAAACAAGGTGGCGCGCTGGGACGTAACGCCGGGTTGGCGTTATTGCCGCTTGACGCAAAACACCTGCCGACCGGTGCACCTTCCTTGTACCGGCTCACCCAGCCCTGGATGCAGTGGCACGAGGAGGGTGACTCACTGCGGTGTGAGGTCGATCTGGCGCAATTACCTGCCCGAAGTGACCGGCTGTTGCTGGTGGTGTACACCTTTGCGGCAGTGGGGCCAGTGGCTGAGCTGGAGCGTGTACACTTGCGGATTGCGGATATCATCTCTTATAAACTGGAGCTGCAGGATTCGGGTGATGCTGCCATGGTCATTGGCGAATGTTACCGCCGTGGTGCGCAGTGGAAATTCCGGGCGCTGGCGGAAGGTTCTGCTTATGGCCTCGCAGCGTTCGGGCGTCGTCTCGGGTTAACCATTGATGATCACCATCCGGACCGGTCGCATGAAGTCGCTGGGGCGGAAGCGGGCAGGGCCGCTGCCGGTGTGGCAACAGGCACTGGTTTTGCGGTTTCCTCCCGACATATCCTGACCTGTGCTCATGTGATTGAAGATCGCCAGGATATTCATATAACGTCCTTTGACGGGCGTTATCGTGCTGAGCCAGTGATGGTCGATCGCCGTAATGATATCGCGTTATTACGTATCCAGCAGGAGCCCGGGTTGCAGCCCGTGTGCTTCCGTGACGATGTGCGCTGCCATCTTGGTGAAACGGTTGTCGCACTGGGTTTTCCTCTGGCCGGTTTTGCTGGTGGCGATGTTCATGTTACACAAGGGGGCATTTCGGCGCTGTTTGGTGTCCATAACGATGCCAGCATCCTGCAGTTCACCGCACCGATTCAGCCAGGCTCCAGCGGCAGCCCGTTATTCGATAGCAACGGAGCCGTCGTGGGTATGGTGACTTCAAGTATCAGTGATGCACAAAATATGAATTTTGCCGTCAAGGCCGCTTTGTTACAGGCCTTTTTGCACGCTTGCCGGGTCGAGGTGTCCACCATGACAAGCGCCACCACTCTGACCACGGCCGATATGGCACGAGTGACACAACCTTCCTTATGGAAGATTGAAGCACGCGGCAGCTAAATACATCTTGCTGACCCCGGCCACCGTGTTGTGTGCTGTGGTTGGTACTCTGGGAATAAAATCATGGAAAGTACCGCAGTAAAACACGCTTTGAGTGCCCAATTAATGCGCGGGTTGCTCGAAGTTAATGTGGACGATGCACGTATCGATCCCGACGAGTTATTCGGTTTTGCCGAGCGGCGCAACCCGAAGCGGGCATTTCTGTTTGTCTCTCGGGTGTTAGGTCGTCATATTCCGGTACGCCCGGCGCAGATGGAAGCCGCTTTTACCAAATTGGCGGCGCAGATTCCGGATGACTTGCCCGGCCCGGTGCTGGTGATCGGCATGGCTGAAACCGCCGTTGGTCTGGGAGCCGGTGTCCATCGCGCCTACAGCGCGACACGGTCGGATGCAATTTATCTGGTGACGACCCGCCATCCGGTCGGGGATGACATTTTTACCCGCTTTGAAGAAGAGCACAGCCATGCCAGTGCCCATCTGATTCATCGGCCGGTGGATGCTGATATTCGGGATGCCATGTTGCAGGCCCGTTCGCTGATATTGGTCGACGATGAAGCCTCAACCGGCAAAACCTTTATCAACCTTTATGAAGCGCTGATGGCATCCGGGCTGTCGCATATTGAGCGGGTGGTGACCTGTGTCTTGACGGATTGGTCCGAAGGCGCCGTGCAAAACAGGATTGCAGCCCCGACCGATCAGGTCTCGCTGTTGCAGGGCTCTTACCGATTTATTGAAGATATTACCGCCCCGTTGCCAGAGATGCCGGATGTTGAAACGGTAGCGGCCGGAGAGTGGCTCTTGTCGCCGGAGCATGACTTTGGCCGTTTGGGTGTACGCCATGTCGACGACACGCTGGCGCCTGGGTTGCAAATCAAGGCCGGAGAACGGGTGCTGGTGGTTGGCACCGGAGAATTTGTCTGGAAACCGTTTTTACTGGCGGAACGACTGGAACAAGCCGGTGCCGATGTGCATTATGGCTCGACTACCCGTTCGCCCATTGCTATCGGTCATGCTATCGAACATGCGTTATCCTTTCCGGACAACTACGGTCTGGGTATTCCCAATTTTATCTATAACGTCCGTCCGGGCCAGTTTGACCGGGTGCTGATTTGTACCGAGACTCCGGCAGAGGCTGTTCCCGCTCTGTTGATAGATACTCTGCAAGCCGAGGTAGTGGTCAATGAGTAATACGCGTCCGCTGGTTTTTGTCGATCTTGATGACACCCTGTTCCAAACCGCTCGCAAAATGCCACCCGACAGCCCGCGTCACCCTGCCACCCTGGATGTGCACGGCCAGCCCAATGGTTATATGACGCCGGTACAGCAGGCTTTTGTGCAATGGCTGCTGGCCACCGCCGACGTCGTGCCGGTGACGGCGCGCAGCGTAGAGGCCTACCGCCGGGTGCAGATTCCGTTTGTCCATGGTGCCGTGTGTGCCCATGGCGGCGTGATCCTGACGCCGGATCATCAGCTGGAGCCACAATGGCAGGCACAGATGACCGATCGTCTGTCAGCCTTTCAGTCACGGCTGCAGCAGCTGAGCGCCGCCACCTTGTCTATTGGCGAGGCGCTGGGTTTCTCACTCAGAGGCTGGGTGGTCGAAGAAGAAGGCTTGCAACATTACGTCGTCACCAAGCATAACGAACAGGACGATGCGGTACTTGCACAGGTGTTAGCCGAAGTGCAGCGCCGCGGTTTGCTGGAAGGTATGCACGTACATGCCAATGGCAATAATCTGGCTTTCTTGCCCCAAGGGCTGGCCAAACAGCTGGCGGTGCAGGAATGGCTGCAGCGGGACCGGGCCATCAATGGCGACCGTCCGGTATTGGGGTTTGGTGACAGCCTGACCGATTTGGGTTTTATGAGCGAATGCCACTGGTGGGCCACCCCGGCCCGAGGGCAGTTGGCACGGGTGGTGGAGGACCAGATTCATGAGTGATGTGTTTAATGCACTTCACACCGTTGGCAGTGGCAGTTATCTCGCTGACGATGTGCATTTTTTATTGCAGCCCTGTCAAATTGAGCCAACCGACGTGGCTGAGAAAGAGCGTCTGATTCAGACCAATCAGAAGCATTATTCAGAAATGATCAGTCGGGAAGACGCACCAACCGACATTCATATCACCCTGTATGAGCGAGCGCTGAAACAGAATGGCGCTCGTATGGCTGCCGATGTTCAGGCATTGGCCGAGGCTTTGAACACTGGCTGTCCAGGCGGCGCGGTGGTGCTGGTATCGTTTGTTCGGGCCGGTTTGCCGCTGGGCGTATTATTACGTCGGGCACTGCTGGCGCTGGGGCGCGAGGCTTATCACTACGGCATCAGCATTGTGCGTGATCGTGATATAGACCGTGTGGCGCTGGAAGCCATTATTACCGCGCACTGTGCCGACAACCTGATCTTTGTAGATGGCTGGACAGGAAAAGGAGCCATCGCCGGTGAGCTGCAGCGCAGCCTTGGGGATGATCCACGTTTTGTTGGTGGGCCACGTATGGTGGTATTGGCCGACCCTTGCGGTCATGCCTGGCTGGCGGCATCGGCGGAAGATTGGGTGATCCCGTCCGGTATTCTGGGTGCCACTGTGTCGGGTCTGGTGTCCCGTTCCATCTGGCCGGCGGATGGTGGCTTGCACGGTTGTATGCGCTGTGATCATTTACAGGCCTTTGATGTTACCCGTGCGTTTGTTGACCGGATTGAGGCTGAGCGCCAGCAACTGGGGCCTGTGACGGCCGCAGTTCCTTGGAGCGATACGCAACGACAACAGCTGCAAACTGCCGCCACTGGTGTTGTCAGTACACTGGCTAACCGCTTCGGCATCACCAATATGAACCGCATCAAACCGGGTATTGCCGAGGCCACTCGGGCGGTACTGCGACGCGTGCCCGAACATGTACTGGTACGGGACAAGAACGACAGCGACGTCCGCTTGTTAATGCATCTGACTGAACGTGCCGGTGTCACCGTCGAGGAAGTGGGCGATGCCCTTGGTCCCTATCGGGCTGTAACCATTATCCGGAGCGTGAATCAATGACACGAGTGTCACCCTATGCCCTGGGGGCGACTCTTTATATGCCCGCCACTCGTGCGGACCTCGCCGATGTTATCTGCCACTGCAAAGTGCCTGAACTGCGGTCGTTGGTGATTTGTCTGGAAGATGCTGTGGCCGACAGCGATGTGGATATTGCGCTGCGAAACCTGGAACAGTTGCTGCTGCAATTACATCAACAAAAGCAGCCGTTTTATCCGCCGGGCCAGCCGAGCAGGCAGCCATTGCTGTTTGTGCGCCCGCGTAATGCCGAGATGGCAGCACGCTTGAGTGAATGGCCATTGATATCCGAAATCGACGGTTTTGTGATTCCGAAGCTGACGCTTGATAATTTACCGGTTTGGGAGCAAGCACTGGCTCACCCGGATTTATTGCTGATGCCAACACTGGAAACACCAGAAACCTTTAATCCTGCCGCCATGGTGGAACTGGGTGAAGCCTTGAAAGTCCGGCTGGGGGAGCGGATTGTGGTGCTGCGTATCGGCGGCAACGACCTGATGGGCTGTTTGGGGCTGCGCCGCAACTCGACCACAACCCTGTACAGCACGCCCATGAGTTATCTGATCCCGATGGTGTCCGGCGTGATGGGCTCTTTGGGTTTCTCTCTCTCCGCGCCCGTATTCGAGCAGCTGGCTTCCCCGCAGTTATTGCAGCAGGAACTGGATCTGGATATCGCCCATGGCATGGTCGGTAAAACCGCTATTCACCCCTGTCAGATCACTTTGATTCACGACCGTTTCCGGGTCAATCTTGAAGATCTGAATGCTGCCAGGATGATAGTGCAAGACCAGGCGCCAGCGGTCTTTCGCCATAACGATGCCATGTGTGAGCCTGCCACTCACCAGAAATGGGCGCGTGGTATTCTGGAGCGTGCCAAGTGGTATGGGGTAAAACCGCAGGAAACCATTAGTCAGGATGGGCCGCTCGGTCTGACCGAATCGCGCTGCTAGCCGCATGGTCAGGTCGCGTGGTTAACCTCAGTATTGGGTCGATAGCGTTGAGAACTGTTGTAGCTTTCACCGGTCACAGTTTTGTTGCTACCCGTATGGTTGAATGGTAATAACAACATCACATGTCTGTGCCAGAAATGACACATGAGATTAATTATCTTATCACTATCTTGTATGGCAGCATGGTCGGCCACTGCCACAGCAAGCATCCAACAGGATGCCGGTGGCACAGATACCCACTCAGATGATGAGCAAGGAGCAAAATAATGGCACTGACTCTAACGAAAAACCAAAGCATCTCCCTGGAAAAAACAGCCGGAAGTGGCCTGAGCAATATCTCGCTTGGGCTGGGATGGGACCCGGTCAAAGCAACCGGTTTCTTCGGCAAGTTAATGGGCGGCGGTGCCATTGACCTGGATGCCTCCTGCATCGTGCTGGATGACCAGTTGCAATCCATCGATCTGGTGTGGTTCCGCCAGCTGAAATCAAAAGACGGCTCAATCCAGCATTCTGGCGACAACCGTACCGGTGAAGGGGATGGTGACGACGAAAGCATCTCTGTTGATTTGAAGAGCCTGCCAGCGGCTGCCAAACACCTGGTGTTTACCGTTAACAGTTTTACCGGCCAGAACTTCGAAAAAGTAGAAAACGCCTACTGTCGTATCCTGAATCGCAGCAACAACACTGAGCTGGCCCGTTTTAACCTTTCCGAAAAAGGTCAGCACACCGGTATTGTGATGGGGTGTCTGAGCCGCGACAGCAGTGGCTGGCAGTTCAAGGCAATCGGACAAGTAACCAATGGCCGTACGGCAGACGATCTGGTTAATCTGGCCATGCAGGCGGTACGTGGATGAGTGTATTGGTGCCAGGCGCCAATGCGCCAGTCGCCACGGGAGAGTTACGGGTGGATATCCGCTATTCACCATTACCCGGAGCCGACATTGATATTTCTGCCTTTGTATTGAATGCCGCGCACAAGGTACGTGGTGATGGCGATATGTGCTTTTATGGTCAGCCCGATATTCTGGCCGGGGCCGTTCGTATGACCCAGGCTGATGCCGGTCATGCCGTGTTTTTTCTGGACCCGGGACAGCTACCGGCAGAAGTTGAAAAAGTGGCTTTTACCGCCACGATTCACGCCAACAAGGCGCGTTTTGATGCCGTCTCGCAACTGACGCTGGCAATCAGTGGTGGTATCAGCGCCGATATTCCGACATCCGGCATGCAGGAAACAGCACTGATTCTGGGGGAGTTTTACCGTCGCCAGGGCAGTTGGAAATTTCGTTGCGTGGCTCAGGGGTTTGCCGGTGGCCTGGAGCCGCTGGCAGAACACTTTGGTGTGGATGTCGCGGCCCCAGAGCCTGAGCCGGCTCCAACCCCGGCTCCGGCTCCGGCGGCACCAAAATCCACGGTGAATCTGAGCAAGGTGACGCTGGATAAATCCCGTTCCAGTATCAGCCTGGAAAAATCCACCGCGGGTTTTGGCGAAATACGGGTCAACCTGAACTGGAACAAAAGCAGCTCTGGGGGTTTCTTCTCCAGCAGCAAAGCGATCGATCTGGATGTGGGTTGCCTGTTTGAACTTCAGGATGGCCTCAAGGGTGCGGTACAGGCTCTGGGAAATGGCTTTGGAGATCTGCAGGGTGAACCCTATATCCAATTGATGGGTGATGATCGTACTGGCTCGGTGGATGGTGGCGAATGGCTGCATATCAACGGCCAGAAATGGCACCTGATCCGGCGTATTCTGGTGTTCGCCTTTATTTACAAGGGCGCACCCAACTGGGAAAAAACCGACGGGGTGATCACCATCTATATCCCTGGCCAGCCGGATATTGAAGTGCGTATGAATGAAGAAGGCGGCCGTCATGGCATGTGTGCTGTTGCCATGCTGGAAAACGATAACGGTGCGGTCAAAGTGACCCGTTGCGTGGATTTCCACAAAGGCCACCGGGATCTGGATCAGGCCTACGGCTGGGGAATGCGCTGGTCGGCCGGATCAAAATAAATAATCGCAGCGACGCTGTGTTTTTTCACAATGAGGAATACAACATGTTGGGATGGCTGAAAACAAATGTGTCGATGGCACGGGACAAGCTGACGACCGAAGTTTCGAAGTTCAAGAACAAGGACTTTATGGAAGCAACCGCCACTGCCTGCGCCATGATTGCCGCCGCGGATGGTGATATTTCTTCCGCTGAAAAAATGAAAATGACCGGGTTTATCAACAACTCGCCAGAGCTCAAGGCCTTCAATCTCAATGACGTTATCAACGTGTTTAACGACGCTTGTGGCAAGTTTGAGTTTGACTATCAGATTGGTCAGGCGGAAGCGTTGAAAACGATCAACAAAATCAAGAAAGACGATGGTGCCGCACGTTTGCTGGTGCGGGTTGCCTGTGCCATTGGTGCCTCGGATGGCAGTTTTGATGATCAGGAAAAAGCCGCTTGTCGTTTGATTTGTTCGGAGCTGGGCCTGAATCCGGCTGATTTCGAGCTTTAGGCTTTACCTGCGCTGCGACGAAGACAGTCCTGCTGGCACCGTCTTTGTTGCCATCACGCAAGAGTGGTGCGGTATCATCCGAGAGGTTGATAAACCGTAAATAAAAATTATGGGCAAGTGAGTAATTTATTCATTCATCTTGTCCATGACACCAGCGACGCAGAAAGTATGCGTTATGACCTGGCCAACGATGCATTAACGGAAACTGCCATGAATTTTGCGGCATCGCATCGTAACAATGGCGAGTGGACATTTTATGCGCTTGGCCATGAGCATGCAGCAAGACGGCATGTCCTGGCCAAGGGTCAGGTATGAAATTTTGATTGGTTAATTGACTGAATAAGGAATAAAAAAATGGCTATAAGTCTGTCTAAAGGCGGTAACGTTTCCCTGTCAAAAGAAGCACCAGGTCTGACTGAGGTGGTGGTTGGTCTTGGTTGGGACCCTCGTGTTACTGACGGTACTGAATTCGACCTGGATGCCTCCGTGTTTATTACCGGTGAAAATGGCAAGGTACTGGGCGATACCAGCTTTATTTTCTACAACAACAAGGTATCAACGGATGGTTCGGTTGAACACATGGGTGACAACCGTTCAGGAGAAGGTGATGGCGACGACGAAAAAGTCACCGTTAAACTGACCTCTCTGGCGGCGGATGTGAAAAAACTGGTGTTTGCTGTCACAATTCACGAAGCAGAAAGCCGCAAGCAAAACTTCGGTCAGGTTTCCAACGCGTATATCCGTGTTGTAAACAAAGCCGACGGCAAGGAAATTGCCCGTTACGACCTGTCTGAAGATGCATCTACCGAAACGGCCATGATCTTTGGCGAACTGTATCGCCATGGCAGCGAGTTCAAGTTCAAGGCCATTGGTCAGGGTTTTGCCGGTGGTCTGAAGCCTCTGGCGGAAGCACACGGCGTTAACATCGGTTAATCGACCGTTGCGGAGCATCCTGTCCAGGTTTGGAAGCGGGTCAGCTACTGGCCTTCTTCTGTTTCTTCAGTCACCCTGCCGGGTGGCTGAGCTTGATCCATTCGTGATCATCCGCTTGACATATCAACTATCGAATATAACCAGGGAAAGGTATGGGCCTCCGTTTCAGAAAGCGTATTACCATCATGCCGGGCGTGCGCCTGAATCTCAGTGGTTCCGGCGTCAGTACGTCCATTGGCCCTCGAGGGCTGAGTCTGACACTGGGACGTCGAGGTACTTATATCAATGCCGGATTGCCGGGTACCGGTCTTTATTACCGTACCCGAATCGATAATAGACAATCCTCCGCTGCCGCTGCTGGTTCCAACCCCGTCGACTACCCTGATACCGTGAATATTCAGGTTGATGATGATGGCTTGTTACGACTGACCGATGAGCATGACCAACCCTTGCCCGCCAAAGCAGCCAGACAGGTCAAGACTCACCAGGCCGAGACCATCCAGACATTACTGGAGCAGGCCGCAGAACGTATCAATACCGAGCTGAATGCTTGTTTGGGGGTACATCTGTTAACGCCCAAACCGGGTACTCCGCCAGCTTTACCGGCCCCCTTTGCTATTGATGAACCATTGCCGCCGGTGATCGAAGAGCCGGGCTTGATGGATAAACTGTTATTTCGACAAGACAGCATTGAACAGAGTAATCAGCAGGCGCTGGCGAGTTATCAGCAAGAACTGGCGCAGTGGCAGCAGCTGCGTGATGATCATGAGCAGGAATGTGCCGAAGTTGAAAAAGCCTTTCGGCTGGCGGCCCAAGGATTCAGTGCCCATATGGAAACGGCGCTGGACTATGTCCTCAGCGGCATTGCCTGGCCGAAAGAAACCTTGATTGAGTATGAATTTAACCATGATGTAACCGGCATTGCCCTGGATGTTGATTTGCCGGATGAAGGCGATGTACCCCAGCGGATGGCCGAGGCGCGGGGCAACGGCAAGTTATCATTCAAAAAACGCACCGATGCCCAGGGGCGGCGTGATTTTATCCGACTGTGCGCCGGGTCGCTGTTTCGGGTCACTGGCGAAGTGTTTGCATTGTTTCCGGGTATTCAGCGTTGTCTGATTTCTGGTTATATCCAGCGAGCCAATCCTGCGACCGGGGTTGTGGAGGATCAATACGTCTTGTCCGTGCTGATTCAGCGGGAGCAATGGCAAATGCTGGATTTTGATCGGCTGGAAGACATCGACCCCGTGGCGACCCTGCAAGCGTGTGGTGTCAGAATGGCCCGTGACCGCTCCAGCCGACTGAAAGAAATAGAGCCTTTGGCGCGAGACGTTCTGGATATAGGCTAGGCTGAGAATGTTGGCGTTGGCGTTGTTTGACAGTGCTGCGGCAACAGGCGCCATAAGCAATAAAATAAAAAAGGGGCGCTACCAGTAATGGTAGCGCCCCTTTTATTTTATCGGACTGTGTTATTGAGCATTCAGCGGCAAGGCAGTCTTACAGCTGAGGGCCCGCCGCCAGAATGGCGTCGGAAACATCGTATTTCTTGAAGTTTTCAATAAACTGGCTCGCCAGCTGGCGTGCCGCTGCATCAAACTTGTCCTGGTCAGCCCAGGCTTTGGTTGGATTCAGCAATTTGGTTTCTACACCAGGCAGTTCGGTTGGTACACGAAGGCCAAAGACTGGCAGCTCTTCGGTTTCAACGTCACGCAGCACACCAGACTGAACAGCAGAGATCACTGCACGCGTGGTTGGAATGCTGAAGCGCTCACCACCGGCACCGTTTGAACCGCCAGTCCAACCTGTGTTGACCAGGTAGACCTGAGAGTCGAATTCCGTCACACGTTTCATCAGCAGTTCCGCGTATTCGCCTGCTGGACGTGGGAAGAAGGGTGCACCAAAACAGGTAGAAAAGGTGGATTTCAGACCTTTTACGCCACCCATTTCCGTTGAACCAACCAGAGCTGTGTAACCGCTCAGAAAGTGGTAAGCCGCTTGTTCCTTGGTCAGGACAGATACCGGTGGCAATACACCGGTCATATCACAGGTCAGGAAGACGACCGCTTTGGGTTCGCCAGCCATGTTCTCAACAACACGTTTCTCAACGTGGGTCAGCGGGTAAGCACAACGGCCGTTTTCGGTCAGGCTGGTGTCGTTGTAGTCTGCCACTCGGGTTTGCTTGTCGATCACCACGTTTTCCACGATGGCGCCAAAGCGGATGGCATCCCAGATAATGGGTTCGTTTTTCTGTGACAGGTCAATGGTCTTGGCGTAGCAGCCACCTTCGATATTGAAGACAGTGCCCTTGCCCCAACCGTGCTCGTCATCACCAATCAGGAAGCGACCCGGGTCAGCAGACAGGGTGGTTTTACCGGTACCGGAGAGGCCGAAGAACAGGCAAACATCGCCGTCGTCACCAACGTTGGCAGAGCAGTGCATTGGCAGCACGTCTTTTTCTGGCAACAGGAAGTTCTGTACACCAAACATGGCTTTTTTCATTTCGCCAGCGTAACGCATGCCTGCAATCAGTACTTTGCGTTGGGAGAAGTCGACAATAACGCAGCCATCGGAGTTGGTGCCATCACGTTCCGGTACGCACTCGAAGTTGGCAACGTTCAGGATTTGCCATTCTTCCTTGTCTGAAGGGTTGTAGCTTTCCGGCAAGATAAACAGGTTGCGACCAAACAGGTTCTGCCAGGCAGTCTGGGTCGACATTTTGACCGGCAGGTAGTGCTGCGGGTCAGAACCAACATGAACATGGGAAACAAAGCTGTCTTGCTGGGCCAGGTATTCTTCTACGCGGTCCCACAGGGCATCGAATTTATCGGCATCAAATGGGCGGTTGATATTGCCCCAGTCGATTGCATCCTTGCTGCTTGGTTCTTCTACAATGAATTTGTCCATTGGAGAACGGCCAGTACGAGCGCCGGTTTCTACTACCAGTGCGCCGTTATCTTGCAATAGGCCTTCGCCGCGGGCAATGGCTTGTTCTACCAGAAATGGAGTAGATAAATCCGTGAATACAGTGGTCATATCGATACCCTGATGGGTCCTCGCAGTTGTGGTCGGCAATAGTAGCCGTTACCAAAATTCGTACACCCGTCTGTGTGTGCTGCAGACGATACTCGATCAATGAGACTGCGCAAGTATGCCAGAAAATGCCGTTTGCGCTAAGTCTCCTCTTTATGGGTCAGCTTAATAACCCGCATAAACAGGGGCTATATTTGCTGATTCTTCGGATTATTTGTGGGGTTCCAGATCATTGTAACAAATGTAACAGCGACCTGGCAGGCAGTAATTTAATGCAAATTGTTTTCAGGGAACAGCTCTGCCATATCATGTTGGCCGAATTCGTAGTGTTGGTGGCAAAATTCACAGTCGACCGAAATGCTACCGGATTCTTCCATCATTTCGGCTAACGCCTGGTAGCCAACCTGATGCAGGGCGTTGGCCAGCCGGTCACGGGAACAGGTACAGGCAAACGACAGCGGCGTGGCGGGATACACCCGGACATCCTCTTCGTGATACAGGCGTTGCAATAGCAGATCATTGTCCAACTCAAGGAGTTCTTCATCCTTGATGGTGGCGGCGAGGTGAGAGACCCGGTCCCAGGCATCCTGGTCAATGGTTTGCTGCTCGTCGCTGTGTTGCTGGCTGGCGGGTAGTTTTTGCAGCATAAAGCCAGCGGCCCGGGTGCCATCACTGCAGAGCCAGAAGCGTGTGGGCAGTTGTTCTGACTGGCTGAAATAGTCTTCCAGTGCGGTGGCTATATCGCCTTGGGGAATGGCAGTAATACCCTGATAACGCTGGCCTTGCTCCGGCTCCAGGGTGATAACCAGCTGGCCTTCCGTTGCAAAGGTCAGGGTTGCTTCTGGCTGATCGCTGTCATAGCGGGCAATCGCCCGCAGCTCTCCCAGTTCATTGGTTTCTGCCTGCAACAGGGAGATAGCCCCTGGCAGGCGTATTTGCAGGGTTAGCCGGCCTTTGAACTTGAGGCTGGCACTCATCAATGCGGTGGCGGCGAGTAACTGGCCCAGGGCTACCCGGATAACGGGCGGGCAGTCGTGGCGATTCAAGATTGCCTCGTAAGTGGCATTGAGATGGGCGACCTCTCCACGAATCGGGGCGGCATCAAACGAAAATCGCTGCAATTGATCAGCACTGGGGTATGACATATCGGTGTACCTGTAACGTTCAGCCAAGATCCTGATGGACCTGCTCAAAACGGCGCATGTCGCGGCGCTCTTTTTTGTTGGGTTTGTGGTCTGGGGTGGGCATGGAGGCACGTAACGCCCGGCGTTGTTCGGAGTTGTCCATGCGTCGCTTGATGCTGGCCGGGGTTTCTTCATACAGCAGCCGTGCTTCCGGGGCTCCCCGGCGCTGGTCAGACAAGGTGGTGATAATCACCTCTTTTTCGTCAAAGCCCTGGCGAATGGTCAGCCTGGCACCCGCATCGGCCAGTTTGCTGACCTTGCAGCGTTGGCCGTCGTAGTGAACCTTGCCGCCTTCAATGGCGTGTTTGGCCAGTGCCCGTGTTTTGAAAAAGCGGGCGGCCCAGAGCCATTTGTCGAGGCGGACTTTGGTGGAGTTGTCAGTCACGGTGGGTAGTGTCCTGTGCGTCAAATACCAGTTCGTCAAAATGTAGAATGCCGGGAAACCGGTTTTGCAACACCGGCTCGCGCTGGCTGTCAGGGTGATGGATGGCCAACAGATAATGAATGCCCCAGCGCTGGGCTGATTCTAGCACAGCCATACTGTCATCAATCAGCAGGGTACGCTGCGGGTCGAACGGCTCGTCTTGCTGCAAATGCTGCCAGAAGGCCTGTTGTTCTTTGGGTTCCCGGTAGTCGTGGGAGCTGATGATGCGGTCAACGTATTGATCCAGCCCGGTGTGGTGCAGTTTGAGTTCCACACTGTCGCGGTGAGCATTGGTGACAATGACCTTGCGTTTGCCCTGCTGTGCCAGGGCGTTGAGAAATTCGCGCACAAAAGGCCGGAAGCCGATTTTGCTGGCGACGTCTTTTTTCAACTCCGCGATCGGCAATCCGGTCAGATTGCTCCAGTGATCGAGGCAATACCAGTTGAGGGTACCGCGCAGGCCGATAAAGCTGCTGCTCAGTTCCGTCAGGGCGGCGGCCTTGTCGATGCCCTTGTGGCGGGCATACTGCTCGGGCAAATGTTCCAGCCAGAAGTAATTATCAAAGTGCAAGTCCAGCAGGGTACCGTCCATATCCAGTAGTACGGTGTCAATTTGTTGCCAGTCGATCGGGCGCATAGGGTTATACTCAACAGATTTTCAGCTATTTAAACAGGCCTGACATGGATAAAAAACCTCAGATCCTGCATCGCTCGCTGGTCGCCCAGAGTCGGCTGTTCCGGGTTGAATCGATGGCGTTGCGTTTCAGCAACGGTGTGGAGCGCACTTATGAACGGTTGATGCCCGGTGGCCCGGGTGCGGTGATGATGGTGGCGCTGCTGGATAACGACACCGTGGCACTGATCCGGGAGTATGGCGGTGGTATTGAAGATTACACGCTGACCTTGCCAAAAGGTGCGGTCGACCTGGGTGAAACAATACGGGAAGCCTGTCACCGCGAGCTGCAGGAAGAAATTGGTTATGGCGCGCGCGAGTTTGTCTTCCTTAAACGATTGAGTCTGTCACCCAGCTATATGAGTGGTGGCATCGATGTGGTGCTGGTGCGGGATTTGTACCCATCACGGCTGGAAGGCGACGAGCCGGAGCCTTTGGAGCTGATCCCCTGGAAACTGAGTGACCTGCTGTCGTTGTATCAGCGCGACGACTTTTCCGAAGGCCGGGCGGTGGCAGCGCTGGCGCTGGCGCAAGCCTACCTGGCCGGTGACTACGACGGCGAAGTGCTGCCAACCTGAGTGCTTGCCGGGGCCAGCTGTTCCGGCAGCAGCTCCACCAGCGCGGCACGTAACGTTGCCATGCGGATGGGTTTGCTGACAAAACCGTTCATGCCAGCGCTCAGGCAGCGTTGGCGGTCTTCCATCATGGCATTGGCGGTGAGTGCCAGAATAGGGATTTGGCTCTCATCGCCAGAGAGCTGGCGTATATGCCGGGTCGCCTGGATACCATCCAGCACCGGCATATTGATATCCATCAGAATCAGATCGAAGGCGTCCTGTTTCAGTGCCTGTAACGCCTGGCGACCATCACTGACCACCACACACTCAAGCCCGAGTTTTTCCAGCATGCGCGAAGCAACACGCTGATTCACCTCGTTGTCCTCCGCCAGCAGGATACGGCCAGACAAGGCGGGTGATTGCTGCAGGGATGGCCGCTTGGTCACGGCCGGCGGCTTGGCGGCCTGCAAGGGGAGTTGCAGGGAGAAGGTGCTGCCCACCCCGGGGCTGGATTCCAGTTCCACATCCCCATTCATGGCGGATGCCAGGTGGCGACAAATAGTCAGGCCCAGACCGGTGCCGCCATAACGACGACTGGTGCTGCTATCAGCCTGGCGGAAGGCGGAGAACACCTGCTCTTTCTTGCTCTGGGAAATACCAATGCCGGTATCGGTGACGGCAATGCGGATATCGTACAGCGCCCCTTCGGTCTGCTTGCCGGTGACTTGCACTTCTATCTGGCCGTAGTCGGTAAATTTGATGGCGTTACTGATCAGATTGGTGATGATTTGACGGATACGTTTGGGATCGCCCTTCCAGTATTGTGGAATATCACCGTCGTAATAATAAATAAACGTCAGACCCTTGCGTTTGACCGGTTCATCGAACAGCCGTTTGAGGTCACTGAGTTGCTGGTTGAGGTCAAAATCGATCTGCTCCAGCTCCAGGTTGCCGGATTCAATTTTCGACAAGTCCAGAATGTCGTTAAGGATCTCCAGCAGTGACTGCGATGAGGTATGGACAATATCGAGATAATGACGCTGCTCGGTTGTCAGGTTGGAATCCAGAATCAGTTCCGTGGCACCCAGAATACCGTTCATGGGGGTGCGGATCTCATGGCTCATATTGGCCAGGAAAATGGATTTGGAATGGTTGGCCTGTTCCGCCTGGGTCAAGGCTTCCCGGATGCGGCTGTTGGCGGTTTCGAGTGCCTGCCGGTTGGCTACGGATTCGGTGATATCCAGTCCAGCCAGCAACACCTGTCCCTGGGAGGTATTGGCACTGGTCAGTCGTGTCATGCGCCAGCTGATAATGTGCTCTTTGCCGGTCGATGACAGCACCGGAAATTCCAGCGACAGGTTGCCATTATGACGACTGAGCAGATTTTGCCATTCGCGCTCAACGGTGGAGGTCGCCTGCTGCGGAATCAAATAGCTGAACGGGTAACCGTTGATCTGGTCTTCCGGTATTTGCAGCAGCTGCTGGGCCTGCAGGTTAACCCGTGTCACATGGCCGTTTTCATCACAGATAATCAGCAGGGTCTGCATGGTATTGATATACGTCGATAACCGCTGCTGCTCTTCGCGGAGCTGCGCTTCCATAAAATAGCGCTGGGTAATGTCGTCTCCGGTGACCAGCAGCCAGACCTGATCGCCATCATTCTGCTGCCAAAGGCGGACTTGCATGGCCCAACGGCCCCATTCGCCGTAGCGGTCGAGCAGACTGGCTTCAAAATCGACCATGGAGCGGGTGCTCAAGGACTGATCTATTTTTTGCTGAATCAACTCGCGCTCATTACGGCGTTGGATACTGGACAGATAAGAGCCGGGGCAAAGGTCAAATAATTGCTGGAAGTTCGGGTTGGCATCCAGGATCAGCTGTTGGGCATTCACCCTCAGCACGATGCCGCTGACATGCTCCCAGGTGAACCCTTGTTGCAGCAACTGCTGTTTATAATGATTGGTCACCGGGCGAGTCAGATAATGACTGATCAGGCCGATGCCCGAGCCCACCACAAGCAAGGCCAATATGGCCACCCCTGCCAGTATTTTCAGGGTGACGACGTCTGGCTCTCCTCGGGCGAGCAAAAAAGCCGTTACTCCCATAATGGCACTGATGCCCGCTACCAGAGCGGTAGAGGTCAGTAGTAACTGTTGGCCAGGACTAAACGACATCTGGATTCCTTGAAGTGATACGACCAGGTACAGCAACAACAGTGAAAAGCGGTTAACTGTATCGATGGGGCTCTGAGTATCAAGTATAGGCGTATTTGCCTCAGCAGCCCGCGTAATCTCCTATCCTGACAGGCCTTGCTGACAGAGTGAATAGTGCACCGATGTCGTTATCATGACGTTGGTCATTATGCGTCCATTGATGACGGAGTTATTGCCCGCCGCCGGTAGCGATAAGCACATAGACTACCACTTAAAACAGACTGACGAGCAAGGGTAACACCACAGCATGCAGAGTCGCCGTCAGTATCATCGCGGTGATGGCATAGGCTGCTTCCCGCTCCCCCAGATCCAGTGCCCGACTGGTGCCAATCGCATGAGCACAGACCCCCAGCGTAATACCAACGGTTTCTGGCCGCTGGATACGCATCAGCGTCAGAATCGGCAAAATCATGATGACCCCCAACAAGCCAGACAAAATCACAAACGCCGCCGCCAGTGACGGATCACCACCGAGTTGACCGGTAATGGCAACCGCCACCGGTGTGGTAATGGACTTGGTCAGCATGGTTTGTGACAGCATGGGATCACCGATCCACCAGCTGGTCAGCCACCAGGCGCAGGCGACGGTGGTGGCACTGCCCAGTGTGACGGCCAGAGCAATACGGAGGGCATCCTGACGTAATGCCCTTAACTGCAGGAACAGAGGTACTGCAAGCATCACAATCAGCGGTTGCAGCATATCGTGCAAATAGTGCCCGCCTTCCATATACGTTGTGTACGGCGTATCGGTCAGTTTCAGCGTCACCACCACCAGCCCGATACCGGTCAGAATCGGTGGCAACAGCACCAGATTACCGGTTAACCGATAGACCTGCTGACCGAGCAAAAAAGCACCGATGGTCAGCGCCGTCCAGAACAGAGGGGTTTGCAGCAATATCATCATGAACGTTTTCCTCTGGACATAATCCAGCCACATACCAGTGTGCCGGGAATCAGACTGATGGCCAGAATCAACAGCAGTAGCAGCCCATGCTCGCGCACCAGTTGTTCATGGGTGATCACTCCCACGCTCACCGGAATCAGGAACAACGGCAAAATCGGCGCAAGTGACTGGGTAATGCTGGTCAATGCTGCAGGCACCTTGCGCTGGCTGATCAGAAAAACCAGCAACAGCAACATACCGATAATCGAAGGAGGAATAGGCGCCGACGTCCAGTGTTGAACGAGCGTCCCGGCCATTAAAAAGGCCAACAGAATCAGCAGTCCAGTCATAAGCGGTCTTCCGAACGGAGCGGCATAAAAAACCGGGTTTTTATTGATATTATCAGGCAGAAAATCATGAGCAGAAATAACGCTCTCGGCAATAATGTCAGAGCGCAAACAGTACCATTAACCACCAGAAGCACGCTATATTTTGTTGATAAGGCAATCTAACCGATTGATTTGTTAAAGAAAAAATAGCGCATTAAACACTGCTGCCAGGATACGGAAATCCCTGTTGCCACGGCACCGGGACACCTCATTAATCGAATATAATCACCGCTGGTTTCTGCCGCCAACCCAACCCCGTCGCTGTGATAACCTTTCAGCTATCACTTACGGGGACATCTATTTAATCCTGCACGGCTCTGCGCGAGTGTTGCCGTTGTTCAGGGCAAGGCGACGAATGCAGTGAAATGACGAGTCCTTTTCAAATTCTCCCCTTACGGATAACGGTTATGAAAATCCTGCACACGTCTGACTGGCATCTGGGTCAGAGCTTTTTTACCAAGAGCCGCAAGGCTGAACATCAGGCCTTTCTTGATTGGCTGCTGACACAGGTACGACGTTATAACATCGATGCCGTGATCGTAGCGGGGGACGTGTTTGATACCGGTACCCCTCCGAGTTATGCACGAGAAATGTACAATCGATTTATAGTCGCGATCAGCCAGTGCCACTGCCGCCTGGTTATTTTGGCGGGCAATCACGATTCGGTTTCAACGCTGAATGAATCCAGGCAGCTGGTGGCGTGCCTGGATACGCAAGTAGTGGCCAGTATCAGCCCGCTGGACCCCCATGAGCAGCTTATCGAGCTGGAATATCGCCATGGCAGCGAGCGTGAGCATGGTGACGCGGCTGGCCCGGTTGGTGCCATCGTCTGCGCTATTCCCTTTATCCGCCCGCGCGACGTGCTGCAAAGCCGGGCCGGTGAGTCGGGGTTGGAAAAACGTCAGGCCCTGGGGGAGGCCATCCAACAACATTATCAGCGGGTTTATCAGGCGGCACTGGCACTCAAGACCAGCAAACAACTCGACGTACCGATTATTGCGACAGGACATTTGACGGCGCTGGGCGTCAGCCAGTCAGACTCCGTTCGCGACATCTATATCGGCTCGCTGGACGGGTTTGCTGCGGATGGTTTCCCTCCGGCAGATTATATTGCTCTCGGGCATATTCATCGGCCACAGCGGGTGGCCAAATCCGAGCATATCCGTTACAGCGGATCGCCCATTCCACTCAGCTTTGATGAATTAAAAACGACCAAACAAGTGGTCATGGTCGAATTTTCTGGTTCACACACCGTTGCGATAACCCCTGTTGATGTGCCGGTTTTCCAACCGATGGCCGTTATCAAGGGAGATCTGGCAGCCATCGAACAGGGGTTGCTGGCCTATCAGCATATACCTGCTGATCAACCGGTCTGGCTATGTATCGAAGTGGAACAGCAAGACTATCTGGCCGATTTGCCGCAACGGATTCAGGCCCTGACCGAAGGGCTGGCGGTCGAGGTCTTGCAACTGCGCCGTTCACGGCTCCATGGCCGTCAGGTATTAACCCGGCAAGCACAGGAAACATTGGCAGAGCTGACCCCGGCGGAGGTCTTTGGCAAACGTCTGGCGCTGGAAAACCTTGACGATCAGCCCGGCAGGCAGGCCCGGATTGAAGTGCAGTTCCAGCAGATTCTGGCAGAAATCGAGCACCCGGAGCACGACGCATGAAGATTTTAAGCCTCCAGTTCAAGAACCTGAACTCACTCAAGGGCGAGTGGAAAATCGACTTCACCCAGGCGCCATTCAGCGACAACGGCCTGTTTGCCATTACCGGCCCGACCGGGGCAGGCAAAACCACCTTGCTCGATGCCATCTGCCTGGCGCTTTATCACCAGACGCCCCGGCTGGGTCAGATCACCACATCGTCCAATCAGATCATGACCCGCGGCTGCGCGGATTGTGCCGCCGAAGTGCAGTTTGACGTTAAAGGCATGGCCTATCGGGCACACTGGAGCATGCGTCGCTCCCGAGGCAAGGTCGATGGCAATTTGCAGCCTGCCTGTGTCGAGCTGGCCGAAGTTGCCAGCGGCAAGGTTCTGGCGACCCAGTTACGCGCCAAGAGTGAAATGATCGAGGCCATCACCGGACTGGACTTCTCCCGTTTTACCAAGTCCATCCTCCTGTCGCAGGGAGAATTTGCCGCCTTTCTGAATGCCAATGCATCCGCCCGTTCGGAGTTACTGGAGGAACTGACCGGCACTGAAATCTACGGCCAGATATCAATGCGGGTGCATGAGCATCATGCCAGCGCCAAGCAGCAACTGGCTGAACTGCACGCCCGGGCCCAAGGGGTGCAACTGCTGGATGATGCCCAAAAACAACAGCTGCAAGAGGAAGCCGGGCAATTACAGCAGCAACAAACAGCGATCAAACATGAGATAGCCACCACCAGTGCCCATCGTGACTGGTGGCAACAATATGACTGGGCCCGAAAGCAGCGGATCACCCAGGCCGAACGCCTGCAGGCGGCCGAAGACCATCTGGCCAGCGCCCGGTCCGATATACAACGCTTGCAGCGCAGCGAACCGGCGGTGCAACTGCAGACCCCATACCGCTTGTTACAGGCGATACGCAGCGAAATCGAACAGCATCAGCAGGACTGTCGGCAAAAACAGGCACAGCAACACCAGCTGGCCGCTGAGCTGGCCAGTGCAACGACCCGTTTGACCGGGCAGAGCCAGGCACTGGCAACGGCCAAAACCGGGCACCAGCAGCAAGAGCAATTGCTGAACGACCAGGTGGTACCACTGGATCAACAGCTGCTTGCCCAGCAAGACAAACTCAGAGAATTGCAGCAGGCCATCGATGATGAGCTGCGGCAACAAACCGGACATCAGCAGCACCTGGAACATCTGAGCGACCAGCGGCAGAGCCAGACGCAACAACAAGCCAAGGTTGAGCATTACCTGACGCAACAGGCGGCGGACCAGTCACTCAAGCAGTATCTGGGGCAATGGCAGCAACAGGCCCGGCAGATTCAGGCGGCCAAGCAGCAGTTGGCGCAGCAGCGTGAAAAAGAGGTCGAGCTACAACAGCAACTGACCCGGCAGCAAGGTCAGCAGCAACAGGCTCAACAGCAATACCAAGAGGCTGACAGCGCCGCGACGACCAAAGAGCAAGCCTGGCAACAGGCGGTTCAGGCGCTGGCTGGTGCCAGCCGTGAACTGGGCACTCTGGATCAATTGGAGCAGCAGCGTACCGGGCAGCTGGAGCAGTATTCCGTATTACTGAGCTTGCTATCCATCAGCAAACAATGGCAATCCCTGGCGGCAGAACAACGGGATAAACAAGCCATAGCCGAGGATAGGCAGCGCCAATGCACCCACGTCGAACAGACACTCAGCCAGTTGAAAGGCCAATACCAGCAACAGCAGCAACTGGTACAGGTGTTAACCCAGCTGGTGACCCAGGACGAACAGCTGGCCCATTATCGGGCTGCCCTGCAGGCTGGTGATCCGTGTCCACTGTGTGGTTCGCAGGAACATCCGCAACTGGACGCCGACAAACATCAAGAGGCGCTCAACGGCGGCTTGAGCCGTGACTCTCAACATATTACCGAGAAGCTGGACGCCGAACGGGTACTGGATAGCATCAGGGAACAAGGGCAGGAAGCCAAAGAGACACTGGCATCCAGCCAACGTTATCAACAAGAACTGGCGCAGCGTCTGACGGATATCCAGGTTGAGCAAGCCGACTTGCAACAACAATGGCAACAGCAATGGGAGCAACAGTGGCAGTCCAGCATCGCCAAATCGGAGCAAGACATTTTGCTGACGATTGCCGACACCCTGGCGCTGGAGCGACAGATAACCCGGCACCAGGCCGAGCAGCAGCGTTATGGCGAGGCCATTCAGCAGCTCAACGCTCTTAATAAACAGTGTGAGCAGGCCCGGCAACAACGGGATCATGCGCTGCAGCAGCTGACCAGCGCCCGGACCGGGCTGGCCCTGGCCGATCAGGCCATCACTAACAGCCGTCAGATGCTGGACGACCATCAGCAACAACAAGCCCTGACGGCGCAACAAGCCGAGACCTTATGGCACACCTTTGTCACGCAACTGAGCGAACAAGGTTATCCCGCGCCGTCGCCGGCAGAATTGGCCTTATGGCTGGCCGCCCGACAGCAAGACAGCCAAAAGTGGGACGACCATATCCGTCAGCAAGAACAGCTCAAGGCCAGCCTGAACCGGTTGGATGCCGATTATCAGCACTGCCAGCAACAGCTGGATAAGATAAAGCAGCAGCTGACCGATACCCGCGAAAAACAGACCCGGCTGAAGCAGACGGTCACGACGCTGCAGGCCCAGCGTTATCAGCTGTTTGGCGACAAAAGTGTGCGGCAAGAACGGGACAACAGCATCACCGCACTGCGGCAGGCCGAAGCGGACTACCAGACTGCCCAGCATCAGCAACACACGGTATCCAGTCAGCATCAGGCTCTGCAGGCCGAGTTAACCACACAACAGCACGGCCTCGACCGCTTGCAAGCTCGACTGGATGAGCAGCAATCCGACTGGCAGTCACAGTTGGCGGCCAGCCCCTTCGCCACCGAAGCCGATTTTCTGCAGGCCTTGTTACCGGAGGCCGAACGTCAACGCCTGCAGCTACAGAAACAACAGCTGGATAACGAACTGGAACGCAGTCGCGCCTTGCTGGAGCAGGCCGAACAGGCCTGCCATCAGATCCTGGCAGTCCCGCAGGCGGCGATTTATCAACAAATGGCACTGGCTGAGGTAGAGCAGGTGTTAGCCGGATTAACCACCCGGCTGGAACAACTGAACCAACGGGCTGGTGAAATCAGTCACGCGCTCCACTCCGACCAGACCCGGCGCGACAGTCAGCAAGCACTGTTTGATCAAATCGCAGCGTTCCAGCGAGACTATGACGATATCAGCTATCTGCATGGCCTGATTGGCTCACGGGACGGCGCCAAATTCCGTAACTTTGCCCAAGGCCTGACGCTGGACAATCTGGTGGTACTGGCCAATCAGCAGCTGCAACGATTACACGGCCGTTACTTGTTGCAGCGCAAACAGAATGCGGGTCTGGAGCTTAGTGTGCTGGATACCTGGCAGGGCGATGCCGAACGGGATATCACCACCCTGTCGGGAGGTGAAAGTTTTCTGGTGAGCCTGGCGCTGGCGCTGGCGTTGTCGGATCTGGTCAGCCACAAAACCAGCATCGACTCGCTGTTTCTGGATGAGGGTTTTGGCACGCTGGACAGCGAGACACTGGATATTGCCCTCGATGCGCTGGATAACCTCAATGCCTCCGGCAAAATGATCGGCGTTATCAGCCATGTGGAGGCAATGAAAGAACGGATTCCAACCCAGCTGCGGGTGATCAAAAAAAGCGGCTTGGGTATCAGTGAGCTGGATCCGATATATCGCATGACACAATAAACGGCGTGAGGTCGTTGTGACTCTGGCGATCAGTCAGCATCCGCCAAGGGCAGCAGCCGCTTTTTGTAGGCGGTGGCGTTCATATCCCGAATATCAATGCTGAGGCTGGTGACATCGGGTAACTGCTCGGCCAGCACCTGCCGCAGATTGATTGCCAGCTGTTCTTTTTGCTGGTCAGTGCGACCCTCCAGCAGCGACAAGGTAATATGAAGGAAGGTTTCGTCGTCTCGGCGCAGTAAAAAATGGTCGTACGGCATGGCCCGTACCTTGATGTCTTGCGGTTGGATAATACCGCCCTGGCAGGCGGCTTCGAACAGCTGTTGCATCAAGGGGCGCAACGGGGTTGTTTGCTCGATCACTCGAGCGTATTCAATGACCAGGTGAGGCATATTAATCTCTGATATCCGGATAAATGACGGGATGCATGGCTGGGTCGACTGGGTAATCGGCTATGGATCAGGGTCCGTCGTGTGTGCGGGCAGACAAGATAAAGAGCCGCGCACACCATGGGCATGCACAGACTCTCACTGCTCTGGGCTGGCACCGTACTAGAACAGGTTAAAGTATTCCCGCTCTTCCCACTCTGAAACCGTGGTCAGGTAACGATTCCACTCGGCTTTTTTCAAGTGCGCATAATAGTCGACAAAGGTGTCGCCAAACTGCTGGCGGTACAGCGCACTGCTTTCGAACAGCTGTACGGCGTCCATCAGACACTGGGGCAGGGTTTCTGCGCCGGTATCGTAGGGTTTGGAAACCGGTGCTGGTGGTTCCAGTTCACGGTTGACACCATCCATACCACTAATGATCTGGGAGGCCAGATACAGGTAAGGGTTGGCAGCGGGTTCGCCGACGCGGTTTTCAATCCGGCTGGCGTTGTCACCGGGGTTGGCCAGACAGCGCACCATGGCGCCCCGGTTGTCTTTACCCCACTGGATCCGGTCGGGGGCCAGCGTAAACGGACGATAACGTTTGTAGCCGTTAATGGTGGGTGTCGACAGCACACAGCTGGCTTTGGCGTGGGCCAGAATACCGGCGATCCAGTGCTGGCCAAGGCGTGAAATCGGTTCTCCAGCGGCCGGTTCAAAACAGTTGTTGCCGTGCTCCAGCGATACAATCGACTGGTGCAAATGCCAGCCGCTGGCCATGGAGTCCTCAAACCGTGGTCGACACATAAAGGTGGCGTGCAGGCCGTTACGCTGACACACCTGTTTGACCATGGAACGGAACAGAATCATGTTGTCGGCTTGTTGCAACGCCGGAGCCGGGTCGAAGGTGACTTCAAACTGGCTGGGGCCAAACTCCACTTCTAACGAGCGTACGGGCAAATCCAGACCTTGGGCGTTCCGGCGAATCAGGTCGAAAACCTCTTCCATCTCATCGTAGCGGTCTTCGGTCAGGTACTGATAACCCTGATTCAGTAACTCGGTTGTTGGCGGTGGGCCTGGTTGACCGGCATCGTCGAGGCCACGAGGCTTGTTGATGGTGCGGAAAACATGAAATTCCACTTCCAGCCCGGCAATAAATTCATAACCCTGATCATTCAGTTGTTGCTGGGCTTTTTTCAGCATGGCCCGGGTCGACAGTTCAACTGGCGTACCGTCGGTCTGATACAGGTCGGCCAGTATCCAGCCGGTATGGGGTGACCACGGCAGGATTTTAAATGTGGTTGGGTCGGGCAGCATCAGTACGTCGCTGGCGCCGGTCATTTGTCCTTCGCCAAACCCGGCGTCATCTTGCCATACTGAAAACACCGTCCGATGCGAGGTGTCTTTCAGCAGCATGGTCGAGCTCATGGTGATGCCTTTGTTCAAGGCAGACGCCAGGCCGCTGGCAACGATGGTCTTGCCACGCAGTACGCCGTGCTGGTCAACAAACGACACCCGAATGACTTCGAGGTTGCAGGTTTGCATGGTGTCGAGCAGGGTTTTGCAGGCAGAAATCTGTTCCTGACTCCACAAATTGTATTTACCGGAAAAGCTGTTTTCGTCGTCGAATACACCGGTCATGGTTTTCTCCTCGCAGGGCCTGTTACCGCAGTAACACACCCTGACGCTTGATGTTGGTTTAGGCTTACAGTTCAGCGTCCCAGTCGCAGGCGGCACGGCGTTGCTGATCGCTGGTTTGCCAAACGCTTTCCCAGTCCTGGGTTGGTGCGATGGCGTCAATGGCGATAGGGCCTTTGATATCGCGTGCCTGGGCGGCACTAAGCTGTAATGGCAGTTCACTTAAATCGCCGCCATCGCTGATGATCTTCATGGCTTTACGCAGTTTGCGGCGATGCTGGATGATGGCCTTGTCGGTGGTGCCCAGGTGTTCGTTGGTACGATCCTGGATATTGCCCATGGATTCACAGGCCCACTGGTCGTGGACATTGATGTCCATGCCCATACCGGTCCAGGTCAGGGTTTCCTGTTCTTTCTGGTTATAACCATAGTGGTTGCGCTTGTTCCGGATCGGGGCGTAGTCGGGCAGGGTGTGTTCTTGCAGGCGCTGGGCACGCATGGTGTCCTTGTCGACCGGGTTGCCAAAACTGGTGAACATCGAGAACCAGTAGCAGTTTTCGTCGTCGATCGGTACATGCCACTGGGTGATGGTCATTTCATTCGACATCGGAATGGTAATGGCGCACGGGAATACCTGGTTGGTCAGGCGCACATGGCTGGTGCCGTTTTGCAGATCACGCAGGGCGATGATGCGCATGCCGTAATCGGTGTCCTTGACGATGATTTCCGGGCGATCAAACTCGCGCAAGACCTGGGTCATGGGAATATTGGTATCGGCGGCGGTGTCGCGGAATTGCTTGCCGTAGCTGTCTTCCGGGTCTTCATCGAGCAGGAAGCGGTGCAGGAATGAGGCGTGCGCCGGGTCGATGCCGACTTCCAGTGCTTGCAGCCAATTGCATTCCCACAGGCCTTTAAAAGCAAAGACGTGGGTGTCCGGGGCTTTGAAACAGTCGAAATCCGGGAAGGCGGGTGGCTCGCCGGTGCCCAGGAAGGCGAAAATAATGCCGTTCACTTCATGCAGCGGGTAGGAGTTGATGCGGATTTTTTCGTGCATCTTTGAGCCTTCCGGCTCCGCGGGCTGGTCAACACATTGACCCTGGGCATCGAATTTCCAACCATGGAAGGGGCAGCGGATACCGCCTTCTTCCTTGCGGCCGAAACACATATCGGCACCCCGGTGCGGACAATGACGATCCAACAGCACCAGTTTATCGTCTTCGTTACGGAAGAGGGCCAGTTCTTCACCCAGCAGGTTGACGGGTACGACCGGGCGGTCGCTGTCCAGCTCTTCGGACAGGGCGGCAGGCATCCAGTATTGGCGTAACAGTTTACCGGCTGGATCGGATGCCTTTACAAGGCTGAGTTCGTTGTTTTTTTCCTGGCTCATCATAGTGGGTATCTCCTGCGATCAAGCAATCATCAGCGAATTAGGTAAAGCTTTTCAGGCGCACAGCGGTATCGGCAGCGGCGTCTTTGGGCAATGGGAAACGTTGGCTAACCAGCTTGCGGGCGGCAAGGTGGTCGGCAGCGGCGTTGACGGAATCGACGCGGATCAGCCGCTCATTCTGGTAGTACAGCAGCGAGAATTTGCCGCTGGCGATGTCGCCACGAACAATCAGGTCGTCGTAATCCATGGCGTCGCCCACCATTTGTAATTTGATGTCTTTCTGGTCAGACCAGAACCAGGGTGCTACTGGCTCCGGCGCTGGCTGGCCGGTGATATTGGCGGCGATCGTTTTGGCCTGTTCCAGAGCGTTTTGTATGGATTCAATATGCGTGGTGCGGCCATCGGCCCGGGTCGTGATGGTGCAATCCCCACAGGCGTACACTGCCGGGTCGGAGGTGCAGCCGCCGGGGTCGACCAGAATGCCGTTCTGACAGGCCAGTCCGGCGTCCTGGGCGAGCTGGTCATTGATGGTGGCACCAATACCGACCACCACCAGATCGGCGGTGAGTGTCTGGCCATTGCTCAGTTGCAAGCAGGTCTGGTGAGCGCGGTTATTGGTGTTGTTCTTATGGGTGTCCGTATTTTGTGGATAAGAGTGGGTGTCCGGGTTCTGCGGGTCCTGTGTCCGGTTCTGTGTGGTCAGGCGCTCAACGGTGGTGTCAAAGCAGAATGCAACGCCGTTTTGTTCATGGGTCTGCTGCATAAAAGCCGACAGCTGTGCCGGAAACAGGCGGCTCAGGATACGGCTGCCGTGTTCGACCACCGTCACCTGTTTGCCGAGGCTGACAGCGGTGGACGCGACTTCCAGACCAATAAAGCCGGAACCGATGACCACGATGGACTGGGCCGCATCAAAATCCGCCTTGAGGGCAATGGCGTCATCCAGATCCCGTAACACCCGCACCCCCGGCATACCAGCGGCGGCCGGTAAGGTCCGGGCACTGGCACCGGTGGCGATGACCAGCTGGTCGTAGTGAAAGGTGACCTCGCGGTTATCGTGCCAGGCACTGACGCTTTGGTGCTGACGATCAATCTGCAAGGCGCGGTGATTCAGGAGCAGAGTGATGTCCTTTTGTTGATAAAAGGCTTCCCCGCGCAAGGCCAGACGCTGGTTGTCGAGGGCTTCTTTCAGGTATGCCTTTGACAGCGGTGGCCGCTGGTAGGGCAAATGGGTACCGGCTTCCAGCAGGGTAATCGGCAAGTGATAGCCGTTATCCCGCAGTGAAGCCGCAACCTGTACACCGGCATGAGACGCACCAATAATCAGGGTGCCTGCTGCATGGCTCATGACTGGCATTCCGGTACTTCAAAAATAACACCGGCCATGGCTTCGGTGGCCAGCAGCTGGCAGCTCAAGCGGCTGCCCGGTCGACGTTCGGCAGCGGTTTCTTCGAGCATTTCCAGCTCTTCATCGTTCGCGGGCGTGACGCTGTCGAGCAGGCTGTCGGGCAAGTAAAGGTGACAGGTCGCGCACATACAGCTGCCGCCACATTCGGCTTCGATGCCGTCGATGTTATTGACAATGGCCGCCTGCATGATGTTCTGTCCCAGCGGCGCGTCAATATGCTGGATGTTGCCGTCCGGGAGTTTGAATCCGATGTGAATGGTGGCGTTGCTCATAATGATTATCCCCTTGAAAACGGAGTGTCAGTTCAGTTGCCCAGAAGCTCTGGTAAAAACAGTGAAATAGCAGGAAAAGCGATCAGGATGGCCAGCCGTAAAAAGTCGGCCAGGACGAAGGGAATAACTCCAACCATGACATCGTTGATCTTGAGGTTTTTGGTGGCACCCTGTACCACAAACAGGTTCATGCCGACGGGGGGCGAAATCAGCCCGGTTTCGACCGTGACCACGGCAATAATACCGAACCAGATCGGATCAAAGCCGCTGGCAACAATCACCGGATAAAAAATCGGCACGGTAAGCAGAATCATGGCCAGACTTTCGAGAAAGCAGCCCATCACGATGTAGAACACCACAATCAGCGCCATCACCATCCAGGGGGAGAGCTGATAGACATCAATCATATCGACCATGGCGAACGAGACCTGGCTGACCGATAACAAGAAGCCAAAGACTTCGGCACCAATCAGAATCACAAAGATGGTTGATGTGACGGCCACGGCTTCGGTAACGGCCTCGCGGAAATCATCCCAGCCCAGGCCACGTACCAGCGCAAAGACCAGCGCCAGTCCAGCGCCTACGCCACCGGCTTCGGTGGGGGAAAACAAACCGCCGTACAAACCGCCCATCACCAGGCCAAACAACAGCCCTACAGGAGCAAATTGCAGCAAGGCTTTGCGCAGTGAACTGTTCTCGTCGGGTGCTTGTTCACCGGAGGGTTTCCACTTTCGCACCATCACGGTGACGGTAGCCAGATAGAGCGCATAAGCCAGCAAGCCCGGCAGGAATCCGGCCAGAAACATATCGCCGACCGATTGTTCGGTAATCAGCGCGTACAGCAACAGCGCGACCGACGGCGGAATCATGATGCCCAGGGTGCCCCCGGCGGCCAGCGATCCAGCGGCCAGACGAGGGTGATAACCCTGTTTCATCATTTCCGGGTAAGCCACCCGGGTCATGGTCGACGCTGTTGCCAAAGAAGAACCGGAAATGGCCGAAAATGCCGCGCTGCCACTGACCGCAGCCAGTGCCAGACTGCCATTCCAGCCCTTGGTGAAATAACGGGCAGACTCAAACAGGTCTTTGGAGAATCCGGCCCGAGCGGCCAGACTGCCCATTAACAGAAATAAAGGAATCAGGGTGAAAGAGTAGTTGGATGCGGTTTCGAAGGCCGCGGTTTCCAGCACGTTGAGTGCTGGCTCCGGGCCAACGATCAGGGCAAAGCCTGAAGCACCCACCAGAATCATGGCCAGACCAACCGGGCACCCCAGTGCCAACAACATCAGAATGACCACCATGCCACCCAGACCAATTACAAGAGGATCCATCGTATTACCTTTTGGTTAGTCGTCTTGGGAAACAGGGCGTTGCGGATGCCGCGCCAGCCACAGGCCCGTCAGCACAATGGCAACGCAGCACACCGTCAGTGCGCCATAAAACAGATACAGTGGAATGCCGAGGTCCTGGGAACGATCACCACGGTCGATCATTTCAACCATGGTGCCGAAAAACAGCCAGCCAATAACGGCTGCAAACGCGGCCAGCAACAGATGCCAGATACGCTCCAGCACCCGCTTGAGAAGGTCGGGTAATTTATCGAGTAACAACTCGACACTCACCAGCCCATGAGTGGCTGCCCGAGGCAGCGAGGCAAACACCATGATGAGCAGGGAATAACTGGCCAGCTCGACCGAGCCAGGCATGACCAGTTGCAGTTCTCCGCCACTGATGTCGAACACCAGACGTCCCAGAACGCTGGAAACGACCACAAACAACATGCATACCAGGGCCACGAAGGCCACTTTGTCGAAAAATCGAATGATTGTTTCCACCTTGATTCTCCCTGCTCAGATCACTCAGTTCAGTTCGGCTTCGCAGGCGCTGACATAACCTTTGACGCTGTTATACGTTGTTGTACCGGGCAGACCCTGCTCGTCGAGGCGGGTAATGTAGGATTGCGTTACACCGTCAACAATGGTTTGCCACTGCGCACGTTCTTCTGCAGACAAGGTATTGATGGTGCCGCCTTCTTCCTTGATTTTGGCAATACCGACGAGATCGGCGTCGTCATAGCCCTGACCGGCGTTGACGGCCCAGTCCATACCAGAGTTGTCGTCGATGACTTTTTTCAGATCGGCAGGCAGCTTGTCGTAAGCGCGTTTGTTCATGGTGGTCACAAAGGCCAGCGAGTAGAAGCCGAAGTCGAGATGCTGATCAGAGACTTCATAAGCACGGAAGCTGTTAACCGCTGACCATGGCAGCATGTAGCCATCAATAACGCCCCGTTGCATGCTCTGGTAAATAGACGGTGCGGGCATACCAATTGGCTCGGCACCCAGTTCGCCGATCAGTTCGCCAATCAGGTCGGTAGGACGACGGATTTTCAGGCCTTTCAGATCGTCCAGAGAGGTGACGACCTGATCCTTGGTGTGCAAGTGACCGGGGCTATGGGTATGGACGTAAAGCACCTTGGTTTCTTCGTATTCCTTGTCGAGCACGCCGCTGTCATACAGCTTCTGGAAGGCGCAGGAACCAACGGCACCGGTCTTGAACAGGCCAGGCAGTTCCATGATCTGACTGAGTGGGAAGCGTCCGGCGGTATAGCCCTGTACGGTCCAGGCGATATCGGCAATGCCATTTTTGGCGTTGTCATAACCGGCAGGGGCCTTGCCCAATGTCTGGGCCGGGAAGACCGTCACCTTGAGGCGACCTTCGGATTGTTCTTCGACAGCTTTTTTCCAAGACTCGAACATGCGTTCACTCTGCCAGCTGTTTTTCGGCATGAAATGAGCAAAACGCAGGTTGGCTTCGGCGGCCAGAGTTGAGGCCGAACTGAGTGCCAGCAGGCTGGAAAAGGCAAGCGTTGACAGGTTTTTTCTCACGGCTTTCATCGATAGCTCCACAGCGGCTTATAATAATTTGATCGATAATCGAACTTATGTTTCAATATCGATCACTACTTATAGAATGTCAGTTTGATCTGAGTCAAATTTTTTTTAATCCATCGCTTTACAAAGCCAACAAACCAAACGTGCGCACAGCGCCGTTGAAAGCGCCTTCATTAATCGGAAAGGAATAGTCCAAGTGTTTGAAAAATATAATGAAAAAGATATATCCATGACCTTTGCAAAAGGCCTGGAAGTATTGGAGGCGTTTAGTGGCACGGATCGATCCATGACCATTCCCAATATAGCTGAGAAAACCGGCCTGAACCGAACGGTCGCTCGCAGACTGGTGCTGACATTGCAATATCTGGGTTATCTGGAATGCAGCAACCGGGTGTACAAACTGACGCCCAAAATACTGGGTCTGGCGGGGGAGTTCCTGCAGGGCAGGGACATTGGCAAGCATGTCACGCCGATTCTGCGGTCGTATTCACTCAAGCTGGGAGAAGGGATTTCCTTTGCCATGCTGGACGGCACCGAAGCTATTTATGTGGCTCATTCACCCAGCGATCCGGGCATGATTACCCAGGGGTTTACCGTGGGTTACCGGCTACCCCTGCACGCCACCGGGATCGGTCGGGTTCTGGTGGCATTTTCCACGGATGAGATGCAAGAGCAGCTACTGCAGGATGCGCCTCGGACAGCGTATACCGAAGACACCAAAATCGACCTGGAAGACCTTCGTCTGGATCTGAAAAAGGCCCGAATCAACGGTTACGCCCTGGTGGCCAACGAATTCGAACAAGGGGTGACATCGTTGGCAGTACCGGTCATGCGTGGCTCGGCTCTGATCGGTGCGCTGGGTATTGTTGGCCCCACCCCTCGCTTTGAGGATGCCAATGGGCTGTTTGAACGGATATTGGCATTACGGGAATGTGCTGAGGCCATTGCCGTGTTTGCCTAGTCTGTTTACCTGAGACAGCACACAAGCAGTCTCCTAGGGTGGTTGGTGTACACTCTCGGCCACATCGTCAACCAGGTTCAACATCCTTATGAAAATATGGCTGATTTGCCTCGCACTCTCCATGCTGATTTCTGTCTGCGGACTGATTGGCTTTATTTATGTTTCGGCTCAAGACATCTGCCTGGATTCTGGCGGACGCTGGCTTGGTTTGATATCGGGGTGCGATGAGGGCAAGACGTATTCATTGCAGTATTTGAGCTCACCGCTAGCGATCATGGTGTTTTTGGGGATTACCGTAGGAATCAGCAGTGTCTTGGTGCAGATCTACCAGTTATTGGTCCGGCCTCCTGTTTCACGGCGTCCATCCAATGGTCGCCGCTGAGGCTGCGAGAGATACCGTGCCATCGGTGAGTTGCCAGCATCAGCTACAAATAAATCCTGCTGTCGTCAATCGGGATTAAGACTGAAACTTCCATGTAAAAAACAGTAATATACCGTCCGCTAGCCGTTTTTAAACTTGATGACAAAACTACAAATTCAGGAGAGAGTATGAAAAGGATCGCAGCAGTTGCTTCAATCGTGATGTTGGCCAGTGGGTGCACCACATTCGACGCTTATACCGGTGAAGAAAAAACATCCAAAACTGCAATAGGCGCAGGCATTGGCGCCAGCGTTGGGGCTGTGGTTGCTTATGCTACCAACAAGGATGAAGACAGCGGCACCCGTAATCGCCGGATTCTGGCGGCGGCTGCAGGTGGTGGTTTGGTTGGTGGCAGCATCGGCTACTACATGGATGCCCAAGAAGCCAAATTACGTAAACAACTGCGTGGCACTGGCGTCAGCGTTGAGCGGGTTGGCGACAATATCAACCTGATCATGCCAGGTAATATTACTTTCTCTTCGGGTCGTTCAGCGATCGCCTCCAGCTTTTATGAAGTGTTGAACTCAGTGGTATTGGTACTGGAAGAATACGACTCCACATTGGTGGTGGTTTCTGGCCATACCGACAGCGACGGCTCTGAAACCTTTAACCAGGCATTGTCGGAACAGCGTGCCAAATCCGTGGCTAACTACCTGCAAACCCAAGGCATCAACTCCGTACGACTGGACCCGGTTGGCTTTGGTGAAAGTCAGCCGATTGCCAGCAACAGTACCGAAGCCGGCAAAGAACTGAACCGTCGTGTTGAAATCACGCTGCTGCCGATTACGCAAGACTGACGGTGACGGCATGACAAAAAAGCCGCCTGATTCAGGCGGCTTTTTTGATCGTTTTTAAATAGGACACCCACTCTAGTTTTTAAATAGGACACCCACTCTTAAAAGCGTTTTTAAACAGGACACCCATTCTTAAAAGCGTGCAGACAATCAACAGCAACAGAGCGAAGCCATCAGGGCTGATGTATCTCAGCCATTGCACAATGAATTTCAATTTTAGCGAGCTGGTTTGCCTGTAGGCGATGACAGTGCCTTGAAAATATCGTCGTTTGGCAAATACGCAGGCTCAAGCGTATCGGGCTTCAGGTATATACCTGAAGAATGCTGTCGTTGTTGGTTTGGATGCAGAATCTAGCTTGCCACCAGTAGTCTGGCCCGACCAATCCCTGTCGGTCGTTTGTAGCCCAGTTGCTCACACACTGATCGAACCTTGGCTTCATTGCCTGCAAAGGTCGTAAAGCACTGCTCGAACTGCTGGCTCATGGCTAGCCATTGTTTTTCGTCCAGGCCTATGCGGTGGAGAACAGGCGATAACCCTTCACTGATTACACCTCGCTTATCGGAGCGAAGTATGCGCCCGGTTGCATCGACTAACGACAGGTAGCTGGTTAACGGCATCTGGATTCCTGTTGGAGAATCTTGCCGTGGGTTTCCGACGAATGGCAGCAAGTGCGGGCACTGCCGGGTGATGTGATCAGGTGTTGATGTTGTTTGAGCCTGCTTAATACGACGTTTCACCGACGTGTGATCAGCCTTTTCCGGTGTCTCGGCAATGCCAGCCCTAACCGGGTTTAAATCGACATATGCCATGCAGCTGAGCAGTGCGGCTTCGTCCAGCAGCGCCTGGGATTTAAAGCGACCTTCCCAGAAGCGGCCCGAGCAACCATCTTCACTGTTCGCCTCACGGGCAATGGCTTCATTCAGCACCCGCATAAACCAGCTGATATCTGACAGTCGTGAACGCCACTCGTCGACCAGTATTTTTAGCCGCTGCTGCTCGGCTTCGGCCAGCTGCTCTTCTTGAACAAAACGTTGTGATAATACGTTGCCTTTGAAGAGCTGGTGCCAGCGCTGCACAACGTCCATATCGCTCCAGGCTTGTGCTTGCTTGATATCCACAAACAGTACGACATGGTAGTGATTCGACATCACTGCATAGGCGGCAACTTGAATAGCAAATATTTGTGGGAGGGCAAGAATCCGCGCTTCAAGCCAACTGCGGCGATGTTCATAGCACTGGCCAGACACCGAATCGGTGCCGCACAAAAAGGCGCGTCGAACGCATCGGGACACGCAGTGGTAGAAGGGTGTTGCTTCAACAGAGACTTGTTGTTTCCGTGGCTTTGGCATGATCGTACCCCGTCCTTGAAGTTAACGAAGCATTATTATGGCGCTTGGGTTATGCAATGGAATCAGGCAAAAGTGCTGATTTAAGTGGGTGTCTCTGTAGTGCTCTGGTGTCTCTGTAGTGCTCTGTGTCCTGATTTAAGTGGGACCGGACCGCGAACCCAGGCCGTATTCAGGTGGGTGTCCACATAGAAGGGACCAGAAGGACTAGGATGGACTTAAGTGGGTGTCCATGTAGGAGAGAAAGACCAGGATCTAAAAAAGATGGTGCGGAAGGAGAGACTCGAACTCTCACACCTTGCGGCGCTGGAACCTAAATCCAGTGCGTCTACCAATTTCGCCACTTCCGCAAACAGAGCGCGGATAATACAGAACTCTTTGCTTGCTGCCAAGTCCATGATCATCGCGGTTGTTCACTGGATGCGTCCGAACGCTGGCTGGTGTAAGTTGAGCCTTTCGCCTTCAGGGGTTTCGGGAAGAAATCATGTCGACTAATACTCATGTAACCAGCAACATCTTTGTGACGTTGGCGGCCGCTATTATTGTGATTGCCGGTGTGCGCAGTGCGGCGGATATTCTGGTGCCTTTTCTGTTGTCGGTTTTTATTGCCGTGCTCAGTGCTCCAATGATGCATTGGCTGTCGCGTCGTGGTGTGCCGGATGTGTTGGCGGTACTGCTGATGATGCTGGGTTTTCTGGTCAGTGGTACCGGTTTGACCGTATTTCTGGGTGGTACCGTGAATGCGTTTTATAAAGACATTCCGCTGTACGAAACCAAGCTGCAGAATTTGATGCAGGGAATCGTAGCCTGGCTGAATAATATGGGTATCGAAGTACCTGCCAACCTGTTGCGGGAATACGTCGATCCGAGTGTGGTCATGAACATGGTGACCAGCGTGTTTAATGGCCTTGGTGGTGTCTTGACCAATGCCTTTCTGATTTTGTTTACCGTGGTGTTTATCTTGCTGGAGGCCTCCGGCATGCCAGAGAAGCTGAAACGTGCTTTTGGTGAGCAAACCAGTGCGTTTGCGCATTTTGAGCGTTTCAGTAATTTGGTACAGCGTTATCTGGCGATCAAGACCTTGATGAGCCTTGGCACCGGGGTCTGTATCGGAGTGGTATTGTGGATAATTGGGGTGGATTATGCGCCGGTGTGGGCGGTGATTGCTTTTCTGCTGAATTATATTCCCAATATCGGCTCTATTATTGCGGCTGTTCCGGCTGTGCTGATTGCTTTGATCCAGTTAGGTCCAGGTTCGGCACTGGCAACGGCTATCACCTATGTGGTTGCCAATATGACGTTTGGTAATGTGCTGGAACCCCGCATGATGGGGCGTACGTTGGGGTTGTCGACACTGGTGGTGTTCCTGTCATTGATTTTTTGGGGCTGGATTCTTGGCCCGGTGGGTATGCTGCTTTCGATACCGCTGACCATGGTGGTCAAGATAGCGCTGGAAACCCGTCAGTCAACTCGCTGGATGGCAACGCTGCTGGACCATTAGTTGCTGGTCATTAGTTGCTGCCGGGCCATTGACTGTCGCTGGATGATGTCTTGCAACGGCTGGGAATACCCCGGTCTTTAGATACACCGGTTTATGTCAATAATCACGGTCAGTTGCAAAAAACCGTAAACCTGTTAGAGAACAGTCCATCGCCTGATTAGACTTGGGCTGGGAGGAACCGAATGAAATCAATATTACTGATCGACGACGACACCGAGCTGGGCGAATTATTGCAGGAATACCTGGCGATGGAGGGCTTTGAACTCACTCCGGTACACGATGGAGAAAGCGGCCTGGAGCAAGCATTAAAAGGGGATTACGATCTGGTCTTGCTGGACGTTATGTTACCTAAAATTCATGGCTTTGAGGTGTTACGCCGCATTCGGGCTGAATCCCAGGTGCCAGTGATCATGTTGACTGCTCGAGGCGAGAGTGTTGACCGGGTATTAGGGCTGGAACATGGCGCGGATGATTATATTGCCAAACCGTATCACCACCATGAACTGGTAGCGCGGATTCGGGCACTGTTTCGCCGTATCGATATGACGGGTGATTCCAGCGCACCGGTAGCCGAAGGGGCGATACAGGTGGGGTCTTTGGTTCTGACGCCCAGTGATCGGGGAGTGTGCCTGGATGGCGAGAACCTGGTGCTGACCGGTGCCGAGTTTGGCGTCTTGCAGTGCATGATGGAGCACGCCGGAGAGCTGGTCAGTAAAGACACCCTGTCGATGTCGGCATTGGGACGTTCACTGATGGCTTACGATCGTTCGATTGATATGCACGTCAGTAACTTGCGTAAAAAACTCGGCCACCGTGAAGATGGTAGTGATTGGATCAAGACGGTGCGTAGCCGCGGCTATTTGCTGGTTAAGTCCTGACCGATGATCAGACACTTTAGGGGCGTTAAGGTCAGCTGGTACCGATCGCTGTTTTTTAAGGTGTTTGTCTGGTTCTGGCTGGTGATCTTTCTCGCCATGGGGCTGGCGGTTGCTACCAGAAACTGGGTTGATGATGACTTTATGCGACCTGCGGATCTGGCAGACTCGCGCCTGTTACTGAATTTGATGGAGAAACAATTGCCGATTGTGGCAGAAGGCCGGATGCTCTGGCGGCAGCTGCGGCCGGGCTGGAACCTGGTATCGGTACCGGTGGACCGGGTTGAGGAATTACCCCACGACCTGGAAGAGTTTGCCGATCGGGCCGGCTATCTTGGACGGTCTCTGTACGGCCAGAACGATGGCTGGTTGATGCTGGGGCCAGTACAGAGTGACGGCTATCTTTATATCGGTGTTTCCCGCCAGGTTTGGCAGAACTTTCTGGACGATAAACGCCGCTGGGTGGTGCCGGTCGTGATTGTAGTGGTGGTCACGCTGCTGTGTTTCTTGCTGGTCTGGAATCTGACGCTGCCAATGCGCCGTTTGCAACGGGTCGTGCGGCAAATGGCCGAAGGCAATTTTGATGTTACCGATCTGGCTGCTGATATCAGTCGCAAGGATGAAATTGGCGTATTGGTGGCCGAAGTGGCCAGCATGGCGGACGCCACCCAGCAGTTATTGGCCAGCCATCAACAATTATTACGTGATGTCTCCCACGAATTACGCTCACCGTTAACCCGCTTGCAAATTGCGCTGGGTATCGCCCGTAAAAAAGATCAGCAGCAGCTCGTTGCGGCAGAGCATGACCGTATCGAACGGGCCGCGTTTCAGGTGGAAAATCTTATCAGCCAGATTCTGGATCTGGCTCGTTTGTCCCAGTTACGGGCCGGACAGCTGCAGCTGGAAGAACGCAGTCCTTGTGAGCAAGTGAATGGCTGGTTGCAGGATGCTGAGCTGGAGCTGGAATCCCGGCACATCAAGGTAACTTGCGACTGTTCCAAAGCACCGGCCCAGTGTTCCTGGGATTGGGTGCTGATTGAACGGGCGGTTGATAACCTGCTGCGTAACGCCATTCGGTATTCACCGGACGGTGGCTGTTTGTTGGTAGAAGTGGCTGAAGTGGGAGATCGTGTGGATATTTCGGTCATGGATCAGGGGCCTGGTGTGCCCGACGATATGCTGGAATCCATTTTTGCACCCTTTACCCAGGTTGATCATGCCCGCAGTCCCGGCGCCGGGGATATAGGCTATGGTCTGGGCCTGGCATTGGTCAGGCGAGTGGTGGAATTGCATGGCGGGAAAGTGGTCGCTGAAAACCGTCATCCTGGTCTGTGTGTTGCCCTACAACTACCAGTCGTTAATGTACCTACGACTTTTGTATGAATACTCTGGTCGAATCTTGCGGTAGATCAGGGCAATTCAAATCAGCGCAAAAGAACAGCAGTCGCCTGGAACATTTCAAGGATATAGTGGAAATACCCGGGGCTTTTTGCTATTAAGGGTGCCCCTTTCGCAATTGTTGTCTAATTGGACAACGCGTTATGCGTCGAGCCCAGGGATATTAACACCACAAAAAAAACGACTGGATGAGCACTATGTCAGAAGATCTCAAGCAAGCAGCTCTGGATTATCATCAATTTCCCAAACCGGGCAAAATCAGTGTCGAACTGACCAAACCTGCCGCCACCTCACGCGATTTGTCGCTGGCGTACAGCCCAGGTGTGGCTGAGCCGGTCAAGGAAATTGCTGCCGACCCTGAAAATGCCTACAAATATACCGGCAAAGGGAATCTGGTTGCCGTGATTACTGACGGTACCGCCATTCTGGGGCTGGGAAATCTGGGGCCACTGGCATCCAAACCCGTCATGGAAGGCAAATCTTTGCTATTCAAACGTTTTGCGGGCGTTGACTCTATCGATCTGGAAGTGGAAAGCGAAAGCCCACAAGCCTTTATCGATACCGTGCGTCGCATAGCGATTACTTTTGGTGGCATCAACCTGGAAGACATCAAGGCACCTGAGTGTTTTGAAATCGAACGCACCCTGATCGAACAGTGCGATATTCCGGTATTCCACGATGACCAGCACGGTACAGCAATCGTTACGGTTGCCGGTGCCATGAACGCATTGGAAGTTGTTGGTAAAAAAATCGAAGACGCTAAAATGTGTGTCGTCGGTGCCGGTGCTGCAGCAATCTCATGCTCCAAGCTGATGATTCTGGCCGGTATGAAACCAGAAAACATCTTTATGTGTGACCGCAAGGGCGTGATCCATTCCGGTCGTGATGACCTGAACCAGTACAAAGCCATGTTTGCTGTCGATACCGACAAACGCACCATTGACGATGCACTGGATGGCGCGGACATCTTCCTTGGTCTGTCTGGTCCTAATATGGTGACTGGTGAACAGATCAAGGCCATGGCAGCCGATCCGGTTATCTTTGCTTGCGCCAACCCGGTACCGGAAATCATGCCGGAAATCGTATGGGAAGCGCGTCCTGATGCCATCATGGCAACCGGTCGTTCTGACTATCCGAACCAGGTAAACAACGTACTGGGCTTCCCGTTCATTTTCCGTGGTGCTCTGGACGTACGTGCCAAGCGCATCAACGAAGAAATGAAACTGGCAGCAGCCAAGGCGCTGGCGGGTCTGGCGAAAGAGCCAGTGAGCCAGGAAGTGCTGGATGCATACGGTCTGGAGTCTCTGGCTTTTGGTCGCGAATACATCATTCCGAAAGCAGTCGATTCCCGTCTGTTGGGCGCGGTGTCTTTTGCCGTTGCACAAGCTGCGATTGAAACCGGTGTAGCAGCAGGCCCAATGCCTGCCAACTACCCGTTAAAAACGATTGCTGATATCTGATCTGGCGATTGTTTGATACAAAAAAAAACCGCCCCTCTTGCGAGGGGCGGTTTTTTTTGTGGCCAGCGTTTTTGATGACACGGTTATCTGGCGTTGTGGCCAGCCATTGTTGTGATCAGGTGATCAGACGCTGTAACGCTGACGCAAGGCGTTGATACGATCTGTCAGTGGCGGGTGAGACGCGGCCAGCGCTGCCAGTTTGCCTTCACCAGCAATACCAAAGGCGACCAGCTCGCCATTCAACTCGCTGGGTTGGTCATAACTTTCCTGTAACCGTGCCAGCGCATTGATCATGGCGACCGGGCTGACCAGGTCAGCCCCGGCAATATCGGCACGATACTCACGACGACGACTGAACCAGGCGACAATAAACGACGCCAGGATGCCAAGCACAATTTCGGATACAAATGTGGCGATAAAAAAGCCGATGCCTGGACCGTTTTCGTTTTTCAGAATAGCCTTGTCGACAAAATTACCAATAATACGGGCAAAGAACATCACAAAGGCGTTGATTACCCCCTGAATCAGAGCCAGCGTCACCATATCCCCGTTGGCAACGTGACCAATCTCATGGCCCAGCACGGCCTTTACTTCGTCTTTGCTCATGCGTTGTAGCAGACCGGTTGAAACCGCCACCAGAGCATCGTTACGATTCCAGCCGGTGGCAAAGGCATTGGGTTGATGAGAGTTGAACACCCCCACTTCCGGCATGCCGATTCCAGCCTTGTCGGCCAGCTCTTGCACCGTGCTGACGAGCCATTGCTCGCTGGCGTTATGGGGAGATTCGATTACCTGGACGTTCATGCCGCGCTTGGCCATCCACTTGGACAGCAGCAAGGACACGGCAGAACCCGCCATACCAAACACCAGACAGAATATCAGCAGGTTGCCAAAATCCAGCCCTTGTTGTGAAAAGTAGCTGCCAACGCCGAGAATCGACAAGGTAATGCTGGCGACCAGAATCACCGCCAGGTTGGTGGCCAAAAACAGGATAATGCGCAACATGATATTCCTCCTGTGGAATGAATTAGGCGCAAATATGAACTCTCATTATGACCACAAGATTGAGACGATGACGGCGTAATTCAAGTAAAAGAATGTGACAGCAAGAACGAAATCCGGTGCAGGATTGGTATCCGATGGAATATCCGTATAATGGCCGCGTCCCAGGGGGTGGCTTGATCAGCCTGAGACTTGCCAAATGGCATAAACCCCTAGAACCTGATCCGGTTAGTACCGGCGTAGGAATGGGCGAGTGCTGTGAGTTATTCCTGGCATATCGACAGTCTTTTTGTTGCTAAATGGATTAGCGACCTACGCGTTATCCTGTACACCAAACCGGGTCTCCTTTTTGAATTATTTAAGAGGACAGACCCAATGATATGTCGCAAGACACCTTTATTCCTGGCCGTATCCGCGGCTGTATTCACCCTGCCAACGTATGCCGACCAGTCTGCCATGGAAGAAGTGGTCGTGACGGCGGATTTTCGCCAGACCGATGTCCAGTCCATTCCGGAAGCAACGACCGTTGTTGGTGCGGCTGCTATTGAACAGCGCTCGGCGGATCATCTCGAAAGCCTGCTGGCGCTGGCTCCCAACGTCAACTTCACTTCCGGTGCTTCCCGGGGGCGTTTTTTCCAGATTCGCGGTATTGGTGAACGCAGCCAGTATGTGGACCCGGTCAACCCATCGGTGGGTTTGCGGGTTGATGGCATCGACATGACCGGGCTGGGCGGTGGTGCAGGTTTGTTTGATGTGCAGCAGGTCGAGGTCTTGCGCGGCCCACAAGGCACCCGTTTTGGTGCCAATGCCCTGGCCGGTATGATCAATATCGAAAGTAATGATCCAACAGAACAGTTTGAAGGCATGGTGTCGGGCAAACTGGGTAACTACAACACCAAAGCCCTCGGTGCCGTGGTGTCAGGGGAAGTCGGCCCGGGATTGAATATGCGCTTGTCGGCGCATCAGAACAGCTCGGATGGGTATATTCACAACGCTTACCTCGATCGTGATGACACCAACAATATCGATGAACAGCTGGTACGTCTGAAAGGCAATCTGGCGCTGGATGAACGTAATACCCTGGCACTGACCTGGTTGTATATCGATGTGGATAACGGCTTTGATGCCTTTTCTCTCGATAATAACCGCACCACCTATTCCGATAATCCGGGTGTTGATCGGCAGAATACCCATGCCGCCGCCCTGACCTGGACATCGGAAATGGCCGAGGCGTTTGATCTGCGCGTGCATGCCTCTGGCAGCAACGGCAACACCGAATACAGCTACGACGAAGATTGGGCTTATGGCGAATACGATGGCACCACCGACAACATCTGTGTAACGCCGGGCACTTGTTTGGCCAATCAAGGAGGGTATAGCTCTACTGACCAGTATCTGCGCGACCACCGCCGTCGTGAACTGGACGTGCGCTTGACCTCTACCGAAGCAGGACAATTGTTCTCCGGTTCGACCGACTGGGTTGTGGGTGTATATCGTATGACCCGCTCAGAAGATATGACCCGCTTCTATACCTGGAATACGGAGACCTTTTTCAGTGACCTCAACACCGCTTCCACGGCGGTCTATGGTGAATTGTCCGTTCAAGCCAGTGACGACCTGGTGGTAACGACGGGTGTGCGCAGTGAACAGTGGAACACCGACTATGACGACAGTAACGCCATTAACAATGACCGCACTGAAAGCTTGTGGGGCGGTAAAGTGGCGCTGGAATACCTGCTTAATAGCACCCAGCTGGCTTATGCGTCATTGGCGCGTGGTTATAAAGCCGGTGGGGTGAATACCGACCAAGACATCAGCGAAGACCATCGCACTTTCGATACCGAGTTTAATAATGCGCTGGAAGCCGGATTAAAATCCAGCCTGCTCGACGACACCTTACGCACTCGTGTAGCGGCCTTTTATATTCAGCGTAAAGACCAGCAAGTCAAAAGTTCGTTGGCGGTACAAAACGAAGATAACAGCGGTATCAGCTTCCAGGACTATCTGGCCAACGCCGCCGAAGGGGTTAACTACGGTCTGGAACTGGAAACCGACTGGGCACTCAGTGAACAGCTGAACTGGACTTTCAGTGGTGGCTGGTTACAAACCAAGTTTATCGACTATCAGTACGAAACCGCCGATGGCACCTTCAGCATGAACGGTCGTGAGCAGGCTCAGTCGCCGACATACAGCTTTGCCAACAGTCTGGCTTATGCGGTTGGCAACGGCCTGACGTTGGTACTGGAAAACGAAGCCAAAGACAGCTTCTACTTTTCCGACAGTCATTATGAAGAATCCACCGCCTATGTCATGTGGCATGCCCGGGTGGCGTATGATGGTAGCAATTACCAGCTGGCCGTGTACGGCCGTAACCTGACCGATGTCGAGCAGGAAGTCCGTGGTTTCCACTTTGGTAATGACCCCCGTGACGGCTACACCAACGAGCGCTGGGTACAGTATGGCGACCCGCGACTGGTTGGCGTGGAAGGCAAATACTATTTCTGACCGGTTGTTTATTCAGGCCAGTCACTGCTGACTGGCCTATGCTTTATTCCCGTAATTCCATCCTAATCTCAGGAGTACCGTATGGAACTTTCCGTTGATATCAGCGCATACCCATTGGCAGACAAATATATCCCCGCGATCAAAGACTTTATCGAGCGTCTGCAAGGGACCGAAGGACTGACCGTGGTGTGCAACACCATGTGCACCCAGGTGTTTGGTGACTACGATCTGGTCATGAATACCATTGCCGCAGAAATGAAACACTCGTTCGAAACCTATGGCAAAGCCATTTTTGTCTATAAGATGATCCCGGGTGTGAATCTGGACCCTGCGCTCAAGCCACACGGCTAGGCTTGGGGGTTGGGTTTGAGGGCCAGGTTTAAGGGGTGTTGTGGGAACAGGATTGGATGCCTCGGCGGCGGTGATCAACCGCTGTACTGACACCACGACCAGAGCCGCTGAACCAGCACGACCAAGACCAGAACCACAGACACCAAACCATCGCCACGATCCTGTAACGCCCATAAGGCGCTGCTCTGGTTGTGCGAGACAACTCCGAGGTAATCCAATCCGATGGATAACATAGTGAGCCAGATGACAGCTGCTCTGGCTGCCCAAAGTCTCCCCGAGGTCATTGCCGTGGTGCTGGGGCTTGCTTATCTGGTACTGGCCATGCGTCAGAGTAACTGGTGCTGGTATGCGGCCTTTGGCAGTACTGCCATTTTCAGCTGGTTGTTCTGGGATGTCAGCTTGCTGATGGAATCGGCGCTGAATGTCTATTATCTGCTGATGGCCCTCTATGGCTGGTGGGCCTGGCAGCATTCCGCTGCGGATGAAACCACCGAAGAACTGCCAATCCAGCGCTGGAACCTGACACAGCATATGCTGACACTGGCGGCCATTGCTGGGCTGACACTGGTGAGTGGTGCCTTGTTACACAGTAATACCAGCGCGGTCATGCCCTATCTGGATTCCTTTACCACCTGGGGCGCGGTGATCACTACCTGGATGGTGACTCGTAAAGTGCTGGAAAACTGGCTTTACTGGATTGTGATCGATGCCGTGGCGATTTATCTGTATATCGACCGTGAGTTGTATCTGACCGCCACCCTGATGGCTATTTATGTGGTGCTGGCTGCCATCGGCTGGTTTGTCTGGCATAAGGATTATCGTGACCAGAGTGTGCGGCACGACCATCGGGATGCACCCGATTGGCAGCAAGTTTGAGCTGGCTGTTTCTCCCCTGCACTGAGCCGCCACACGACGCTCAGTGTCAGCATATTCTGGCGGAATGGCAGAACTGGGACCTGTGTGATCACGCCCCTGGTGTGGATGACATGGTGTTGATGACCGGCGGCCTGACCAATCGCAGCTGGGCACTGACTCTGGATTCTGGCGAATACGTGGTACGGCTCAGTGCAGCCAACAGCCAGTCGCTGGATATTTGTCGTGAAACCGAATACCGCATTCAACAGCGGGCCGCCCAGGCTGGTCTGGCACCCCGGATACGTTACCGCAGTGCCGATGACAGTTACTGGATCGTCGACCGGGCCGATGGCCCGGAATTGTCGGAGTGTATGCGCGGTGGCATCAGCACTGAACTGATGACCATACTGGCGCAACAACTGACCCGGCTTCATACTTTGCCCTTCGGTCCAGATTTGCCTGAGCTGCATGTGGCGGTCAAGGCCGAGCACTACTGGCGTGCCATTGAAGCTCGCTGGCCCGGAGACTGGAGCCAGCAGCGATTACCGTTGCAGCACTTGCTGGCCGAGGCGCCAGGGCCAGAACGGGCGCTGTGTCATATGGACCCGAACCCGCTTAACTGGCGCTTGCATCAGGGACGCTGGATTCTGATCGATTGGGAATATGCCGCGGTGGGCCATCCTTGCTGGGATATTGCCGGGTTGGCAGTATCAGCCAACATGAAAGCAGAGCAGCAACAGCAGTGGTGTGCTCTGTTTGGCATTGATGTCATGGGGAAGGGTTGGCAGCGGGCCTTGCTGCAAGAGCACTATTTTGCGGTGCTCTGGTATGGCGTACAGGGCATGATCGACCAGCCCCGGCTGGTGACCGAGCTCGACGAGCTGCATCGTGCGGCTCGCCAACTGGACTGACCCGCAGCAAGCCGGGTTCCACGGCCCGTCGTATTAAGCGGCGGGCTGGGCGGCCTGGCGTCTGCGGCACAGTTTGTCGCGGTATTCCGCCGGATCCTTGCTGATCGCCATTTGCCCGTCGGCGGCGGTCAGCTGGGCTGACTGCAGCTGTTGGGTCAATATCCGGCTGAGCCAGAATCTCAATGCCGCGCCACGCAAGGCCATTGGCCAAAGCGCCTGTTCGGCTTCAGTGAACGGTCGTACCGACTGATAACCCTCCAGTAAGGCCTCCAGCAAGTCGTACTGCCAGTTACCATGGCTGTCGCAACACCAGTCGTTGGCAGCAATGGCAAGGTCAAAAATCCAGGCGTCCTGACAAGCGTTATACAAATCCAGAATGGCCCCCAGTTTCGGGCCAGCAGCGGTATTTTCAAACAACACGTTATCGTGGAACAGATCACCGTGAATCCAGCCATGGGGTAACGCCAGCCAGTCTCCCCGGATCTGTTGCTGCTGCTGGATCTCATCTCGCAACAGGGCCATATCGGCTTCATTCAGGACATGGGTCAGTGTGCCCGCCATATAGGTCCACCAGTCGAGACTGCGACTGTTGGGGCGCTGGACATCAAGGTCTGCTGCCGCCAGATGCAATTGTGCCAGTCCGGCGGCGGCCTGGCGGGCATGACTGGCAGTTGGATGCTCGACATGCTCGCCCGCCAGACGCGGACACAGAATTGCCGGTTTGTGTTCCAGGGAAAACAGCCACTGGCCATCGCGATTGGCGATGGGTGCGGGCACAGGTAACGATGACGATTGCCCGGCAGCATTGGCGCGGCCAAGATGATTGGCCAGCGCAACAAATTGCTCGACTTCATCGGCAGCATGGTGCTCAAACAACGTCAGCACAAACTCGCCAGCCGTGGTGGTGACAAAGTAATTGGTATTTTCAATACCTCCAGCGATGCCGCGCAAAGACAGCAGCGAGCCGAGCTCGAATTGTTCGAGCCAGACGGCCAGAGTGGATTGTGGGACGGGCGTATAGACAGACATAACGTGATTATATCACCAGCGGAAGATAACCCATTTGGGTACGACGATATCGGGGTTGTCTTTGCGGACAAAGTTATCCCCTTGAGATTCTGGTACCAGGTAATACGGCTTGCCTACTTTGGGCTCGACCTTGATTTCAACCAGTTCGCCATTGACCCGGAACTCATAAAAGGTTTTGTCGCCATCATTACGGATGGTAACAGACTCTCCACTTGGGTCGGCCGCAAAGCCAACGCTCGAAAACAGCGCTGAAGCCAGAGTAACACCCAGCACCACGGTGGCACGACGGAGGTTCAGACGAGTCGGGGTCTTCATGTTAGGATGCCTTTCAATTTCAATTCTTCCTTATTGTATGCCGACCCGGACGTGAACCCCAGCGCCAGCGGCCGGATTTTGCCGAGTCTACAGGAATTCTGTTATGCCCAAGTCTGTTGTTCTTATCGACGGATCTTCCTATCTGTTCCGTGCCTTTCATGCCATTCCACCGCTGACCAATTCACGCGGTGTGCACACCAATGCAGTGAAAGGCGTGATCAGCATGATCAAACGACTGCAAAAAGACTATCCCGATGCCCAGATGGTGGCGGTGTTTGATGCCAAAGGCAAAACCTTTCGTAACGATATGTACCCGGAGTACAAAGCCAATCGCCCGCCAATGCCGGACGAGCTGCGCGAACAAATCGCCCCCATCCATGACATCATCCGCGCCATGGGCCTGCCGCTGCTGATTATCGACGGTGTGGAAGCCGACGACGTTATCGGCACGTTGGCGGCCCAGGCCGAAGCCAGCCAGTGTCAGGTGGTTATTTCCACTGGCGACAAGGACATGGCGCAGCTGGTAGACCCGCATGTGTCATTGATCAACACCATGACCAGCACCTTTCTGGATGTCGACGGGGTAAAAGAAAAATTTGGCGTACCGCCGGAACACATTATCGACTACCTGGCGCTGATGGGCGACAAAGTCGATAACATTCCCGGCGTGCCCAAGGTTGGTGAAAAAACCGCCGTCGGGCTGGTGGCTGGATTAGGCTCGCTGGAAACCATTTACGCCAATCTGGATCAGGTCAAGACCCTCAGCTTCCGTGGTGCCAAAACCCTGGCGCCAAAGCTGGAAGAACACAAGGATCAGGCCTTTCTGTCGAAAGAGCTGGCCACCATCAAATGTGATGTCGAGCTGCCGCAATCGCTGGGAGAGCTGCACAGTACGACAACCGACACCGATGCCTTGCTGGCGCTGTATCAGAGCATGGAATTCAAAGCCTGGATCGCCGAGTTATCGGAGGCATCCAGTAACCCACCCGAAGCCAACAGCTCTGACAGCCGACCCTCAAGTGCCAGCGCTGAACAGCCGTTGGCAACCGCTGCTGACACCGCCACGGAAGTGGATGTCCCGACCGTCAGTGCTGAACCGGGTGAATACGAGCTGGTGCTGACGCAGGCCGACCTCGACCGCTGGGTTGAGCAGCTCAAAGCCAGTGAACTGTTTGCCTTCGATACCGAAACCACCTCGCTTAACTACAAGGACGCCCGCATTGTGGGCGTCTCGTTTGCGGTGGAAGCCGGCCAGGCTGCTTACGTACCATTGGCACATGATTATGACGGCGCACCGGAACAGCTCGACCGCGACACCGTATTGGCGCAACTCAAGCCGCTGCTGGAAGATAACAACCACAAAAAAGTCGGCCAACACATGAAGTACGACGCCCACGTACTGGCCAACCACGGTATTCACCTGCAAGGGGTGCAGTTCGATACCCAGCTGGAAAGCTATGTGCTGGATTCCGTCGCGACCCGTCATGATATGGACAGCCTGGCGTCAAAGTATCTGGAATATCAAACCACCTCGTTTGAAGACGTGGCGGGCAAGGGCGTCAAACAAAAAACCTTTAATCAGGTTGAACTCGATATGGCTGGGCCATACGCCGCCGAAGACGCCGATATCACCCTGCGTCTGCATCAGACCCTGTGGCCCCAACTGCAAAATCAGGGCGCATTGGCGAAGGTTTTTACTGACATTGAAATGCCCGTTATGCCGATCCTTACGGCAATGGAATCCCTCGGGGCATTGATTGATGCCGACAAACTGCATGAGCAAAGCGCCGAGCTGGAGCAAAAACTGCAGCAGCTGGAGCAGCAGGCTCACGACGTGGCGGGGCAAGTCTTTAACCTTGGGTCGCCCAAGCAGCTGGGTGAAATCCTGTATCAGAAACTCGGCTTGCCCGTGAAAAAGAAAACCCCGAAAGGGGCACCGTCAACGGCGGAAGAGGTGCTGCTGCAGCTGGCGGAAGAAGGCCATGAACTGCCCAAAATCATCCTCGAAAACCGGGGGTTGGCGAAATTAAAAAGCACCTATACCGACAAGTTACCCACCATGATTGCCGGCTCGACCGGGCGGGTGCACACCTCTTACCATCAGGCTGTGGCTGCCACCGGGCGCTTGTCGTCCAGTGATCCGAACTTACAGAATATTCCGATTCGCTCTGAGGAAGGCCGCCGTATTCGTCAGGCATTTATCGCGCCGTCAGGCTACCGGCTGGTGGCGGCAGATTACTCCCAGATTGAACTGCGTATCATGGCGCACCTGTCGGGTGATGACGGTTTGTTGAAAGCCTTCAGCGAAGGCCGGGATGTACACCGGGCTACCGCGGCAGAAGTCTTTGGTGTTGATGAAGCCGACGTCACCGACAACCAGCGCCGCAGCGCCAAGGCGATCAACTTTGGTTTGATTTATGGCATGTCGGCGTTTGGGTTGGCAAAGCAGCTGGGCATTGGCCGTGGCGAAGCCCAGGATTACGTCAACCTCTACTTCGAACGTTACCCCGGTGTGCGGGAATATATGGACAACACCCGTGAACACGCCAAAGACCTGGGCTATGTCGAAACCATCTTTGGCCGTCGTCTGTACCTGCCAGAAATAAAATCCCGCAACGGCCAGCGTCGTCAACACGCAGAACGTACCGCGATCAACGCGCCGATGCAGGGCAGCGCCGCCGACATTATCAAGCGCGCCATGATTCGGGTCGCCAACTGGCTGCCGGATTCCGGGTTTGATGCCCGCATGGTCATGCAAGTGCACGATGAACTGGTGCTGGAAGTACGCGCAGAAGAAGCGGATGTATTTGCTGAAGCCCTGAAACAGCAAATGCAGGGCGCGGCTGAATTACGGGTACCGCTGCTGGTGGAAGCCGGGATCGGTGACAACTGGGATGAGGCTCACTGAGCCTCGCTGTTCTACGGCGCTTGTGGTCTGAGTCATCAGGAGAGCGGTGATCAGCAGGCGCCATCGTTCTGCACTGGCTTGACGGTATCGACTGCGAAAACCTGTCATGCCAAGGCTCGACCGAACGATACCGAATGGAATCCCGTGCACTCGCCTTTGAACTCGCCTCTCACTCTCTGTGGGCGATTTTGTCTTATCCATGACAATGTCGGGTTTCTCTCCTGCCAAACCTTGCCACCGCCATCCGCAGAGATTGGCTGTTGGAAGTGAGATGGCGCTGCTGACGTGAGGTTCTGACGGTTTTGGATTGACTGGTCCGGTTGGTCTGACTTGTGCTTCGTTATATATAAAATTATATAACGGTAGGAATATTGTATGGTTTCATCGAAATGGACTCACCGCCTGACAGCGACACTGGTTGCCATGCTGATGTTGGGATGTTCTGCCCGGATATGGGCCGTCGAGCTGAAAGTTTACGCAGGTGCCGGTTTACGACCGGCCATCGATGCTCTGGTACAGGAGTACCAACGTCAAAGCGGTGATCAGGTACGAGTGGAATACGGAGGCTCGGGCGCAATCCTGACGCGTTATCAACTCAGCCATCAGGGAGATGTGTTTATCCCCGGCTCACGAATGTACTTCGATAAACTGGCGGGAGAGGTACTCTCGGTACACGACATTGTGGCGCACACTCCGGTGATTGGCGTCAGTCTCCGCCGAGATGCCAATGTCCAGCGCCTGGATGACCTGACCCAGCCCGGCCTTCGAGTGGCATTGGGAGACCCGAAAGCCATGGCGCTGGGGCGCACTGCCGAACATATTCTGAATGCTTCCGGACAGGGAGACGCCATTCGTCGTAACACGGTGATGCGGGCAGGGACGGTCAAGCAACTGGCGATGTACTTGGTTCAAGGGGAAGTGGACGCTGCCATCATTGGACGTACCGAAGCCTTTCTGAACGCCGGGCATATCCGCATGGTGGCCATCCCAGAGCATTTGTATCAACCCGAAATCGTTGCTGCCGGGGTGCTGAAAAGCAGCCAACACCCGGATCAGGCCCAGGCCCTGGTGGATTTTCTGACCTCCGCAGAGGGGGTTGCCGGGTTTGAAAAGGTCGGGTTTTTACCCATCCAATCCACCTGGCAAGCCTCTCAGGCAGCAACAAAATGAACTGGCTTGGGCTGCTGTTTGCACTGCCGCTGGTGCTGATGGCGCTGGTAATTATTGGGGTTGTGGGAGCCTTGATGAGCTATTTGTCACCGGGCGACTTGCAGAGTGCGCTGCTGTCGGAAGAAACCCTGTTTGCCGTCGGGATGAGTCTGCAAACCTCGTTATTATCGCTGGCGCTGGCATTGCTGTTGGCGGTACCGGCGGCTCATTGTTTGGCACGACAGGCATTTCCCGGCAAAGCAATGGTGGAGACGTTACTGGATTTACCCATGGTAACGCCGCCGCTGGTTGCCGGGGTCGGCTTGTTGTTTTTGCTGGGCTACCAAAGCCCGGTCGGAGCTGCGTTGGCGGCGGCGGGTATCAATCTGCTGTTTTCTCCGGCCGGTATTGTGCTGGCGCAAACGTACGTCGCGGCTTCTATTATCGTGCGTACGGCGCGAGCGGCATTTGCCAGCGTGGATCAGGATTACGCGCGTATGGCCTGGACGCTTGGCCTATCACCCGGATGGGCATTTTTACTGGTAGAAATCCCGATGGCAGCCCGAGGCTTGGTGACTGCGGCAGTCTTGGGGTGGGCACGGGCTCTGGGTGAATTTGGAGCCACCTTGATGGTGGCCGGAGCGACACGGATGTATACCGAAACACTGCCGATGGCGGTGTACCTGAATATTGCCAGCGGTGAAACCGGTCTGGCGGTTGCCTGTGCCCTGATTTTGCTGGGGCTGGCGTTTCTGTTGCTTTTGGCAACCCGCCTGGTGGACAGGGATACGCCAAAGGAGGTGGAATATGTCGGCCGTGGCGCTTGAAAAAATCAGCAGCCGGATTCTGCATGAGGTTTCCCTGAATGTGGCCGATGGAGAAGCGGTGGCGATCCAAGGGCCGTCTGGCTCTGGAAAAAGTACCTTGCTGAAAGTGGTGGCCGGTTTGGTTACCCATCAGGGGCGCGTCTTGTTTGATGATACCGCGGTACATGGCTGGGCACCTCACCGCCGACGGCTGGGGTATCTGAGCCAGGATTTGCATTTGTTCCCGCATCTGACGGTACGGCAGAATGTCTGGCTGTCTCTGGCATTCGGGTTTGACCATCAGGGTTCTCGCGCCGAGCGGATTGAAGAGGCCCTGTGTCTGGCCCGCGCGCAACATTTGCACAACCGTTATCCCGCCCAGCTGTCTGGTGGCGAACGGCAACGGGCTGCTCTGGCCCGTTGTCTCGCCCGGCGGCCGGGCGTGCTGTTGCTGGATGAGCCGTTTTCAAGCCTGGATCTGGGGAATCGGCACACCATCTGGCGTGACTTGAATGCACTGCGACAGCCGTTGCAAATGACCTTGTTGCTGGTCACTCATGATGAAACTGAAGCGCAGGTATTGGCAGATCGTACGGTTTGGCTGCAGCATGGCCAGATTGTGTCGAGGTGATTATTCCATGCTGTGCTCCAGCCTGGCGGCCAGAGGTTCTGGGAGATGGTAAAAAAGACCCGGGCGTTATGGAAATCACGACCGGGTCAACTTCGGATTCTGGAGGAATGACCGAAGACTGGAAACCAGTCGCCTGTTCCAGTATTCCGTGCGGGGAACTGTTCCACTATAGTGCATAAGCACACAGATGGTGCGGTTACTGGCCGCCACCATACTGCGTTTACAGTGATATGTGACTCAGTTCTCGATCAACCGTTTCCGAGTGCAGCCAGGCCATCTGGATGCTCAGTCATCACCGGAATCAGAATCGTTTGGGGCAGCCGCAGGCAGGTCAGTAATGCCCGGGTCGATATCATCTTCAGGATCAGCGCCAACCGTATCGCCCGGTGGCAAGAACCACTGGTTAAGACGCCGTTTCAATTCCTCCAGTCCATCGCCATTCAGCGATGAAAACATCTGCACGGATACATCTGTTGAGCTGTCACGTACCGCTTGCTGGACCTTTAGCAACGTGCTTTTGGCAGCCCCTCGTTTGAGTTTGTCGGATTTTGTCAGTACCAGATGGAGAGGCATACCGTTATCATTGGCCCATTCCAGCATGCGCTGGTCGTAATCGGTCAGTGGATGACGTATATCCATTAGTAGTACCAGGCCGACCAGCGCTTCGCGTTTTTGCAAATAATTGCCGAGCTCTTTTTGCCAAGCATTTTTGACGCCAATAGGCACCTTGGCATAGCCATAGCCTGGCAAGTCAACCAGGGCCAGCGGCAGTTCACCGAGCTGAAAATAGTTGATCAGCTGGGTTCGACCGGGTGTTTTACTGGTTCGGGCCAGTTTTTTCTGCCCCGTCAGCCGGTTGAGTGCACTGGATTTCCCTGCATTGGAGCGGCCTGCAAAGGCGACTTCACGCGTGATTTCGCCAGGGCATTGGCTCAATGTGGCGGCGCTACGAAGGTAGTTGGTCTTGGTGTAAGTCAATGAATCCTGATTTGGCATAGGGTAAACGTAATGACCGTCCGGTTTTTGATGATATATAATGCTGGGCCTTTGAATGGCGCAGCCAGTCTAGCACAGGGTGTAACATTCCGGGCGGAGTCTCTGATGCACGCCGAGCAGAGTAAAAAATTAGCCTGATATTATAACGACTGATGAGAGAGAACGTCACAATGACCAAACTTCTGACCCTGCTTGCGGTATCAGCTGCCGCCATGTCTGCCAACGTTAACGCATTTGATGCGGAAGCCAAATACAATACCTCTTGTGGAGCGTGCCATGCTCCACAAGTTGCGCCAATGATCGGCTCACCTACCGCTTTTGATGCGGCGGCCTGGGCTCCTCGATTGGAAAAAGGTATGGATACACTGGTAAGCCATGTAACCAACGGTTTTAATGCCATGCCTCCACGCGGACTTTGCATGGATTGTTCCGCAGAAGACTATAAAGCGCTGATTACTTACATGTCGACGCCCAAATAAAGCAGCAGTGACAAACGTCGACTGCGACGACAAGAATTAACTTACTAACTGGATCTGACGATGAAAAACCTGTTGATTAGCCTGATTGTTTCAGCCGGACTGATGTCCGCGGCCCAAGCTGGTGAAGCGGCCTCCGCCTACCAGGGCGATGCCGATGCCGGCAAAGCAAAATCTGCTACCTGTGCTGCTTGCCACGGGGCAGACGGTAACAGCATGGTGCCAACATTCCCCAAACTGGCTGGGCAGGGCAAGGTGTACCTTGCCAAGCAGCTCCAGGATATTCGTGATGGACGTCGTCAGGTGCTTGAAATGACAGCCTTTGTTGCCGGACTGAGCGACAACGACATTGCCGACCTGGCCGCTTACTTCAACTCCCAGGCACCTAGCGGTGGCGGAGCCAAAGAAGAACTGGTTGAACTGGGCGAAAAAATCTACCGCGCTGGCATCGAAGAAAAAGGCGTACCAGCCTGTATGGCGTGCCACGGCCCAAGCGGCAAGGGCATCGAACTGGCAGCTTTCCCCATGCTGTCAGGTCAGCATGAAGCCTATATCTCCAAACAGCTGCATGATTTCAGCTCCGGTGCCCGTACCAACGACGGTGACAGCCGTATGATGCGAGCTACCTCATACCGATTGCACGATTCTGAAATCGAAGCGGTCTCGTCCTATATTCAGGGCCTGCGTTAAGCACGCTAACGAAAAAAAGCGGCTTCGGCCGCTTTTTTTCTGCGCCTGGGTTGGGGAACCACAGCAGGCCATCTGAGCAAAAAACGCCAACGGCGGAATGAATATCCTGCTTTGCCAGACAGTAGTTGAACCTTTGTTCAAAATCGCACCTAATTGGCAAATCTGAATCGCGACTTTAACCCTGACTGGAGATTTCTATGCTTTCGCTGATCAAACAATGGATAGCAGTACCCCTGCTGTTGATTAGCTCACTCACTTTGGCGGCAGAATACGAAGCCGGAGTGCATTACGACGTTTTGGCCGAGCCTGTGCCGGTTATGGCCGATGGCAAAGTACACGTGGAAGAAGCCTTCTGGTATGGCTGCCCACACTGCTTCCACCTGGACAGCTTTCTGGGCAAATGGGAAAGCACCTTGCCTGCAGATGTTGAATTTACCCGCGTTCCTGCCATGTTCGGTCGTGCCTGGGTTGCACACGCGCAGTTGTTCTATGTAGCCGATGTGCTGGGTATTCTCGACCAGGTACACACGCCGATTTTCCGAGCCATCAATCTGGAAAAACAACGCCTGCTGGATAAAGACGACCAACGCGATTTTCTGGTCAAAAACGGCGGCATTACCGCAGCCCAGTTTGACAAGGCGTACGACAACTTTGCCGTCAAATCCCGCATGAGCCAGGGTGACAAACGTATCCGCTCATTCAACATCAGCGGTGTACCGGCATTGATAGTACAAGGTAAATACGTTGTGTCTGCCAGTACTGCCGGTGGCCAGGATAAAATGACATCCGTTGTGGATTATCTGGTCGAAAAAGAACGCAGCGCCAAATAACCGTAACTGATAACAACCCGCGCACCGGCAGAATAGCCGCTGGTGCGCGGTGCTCCCCGATCAACCACCATCACCATGCTTTCTCCTCTGCTTCGCGTGGCCCTCACGCACCAGAACCAGCGCCCGGATACCGGTATTCCAGACGAACCTGACACAGCGAATATAGCGGAGTGTGGTAATCTTTCGCCTTCCAGTTCAGCGCGTCGGATTATCTTCAGGAGTATATGGTATGTGTGGCATTGTCGGAGCAGTAGCCCAGCGGGATGTAGTCGAAATATTGCTGGAAGGCCTGCGTCGTCTCGAATACCGGGGCTATGACTCTGCTGGCGTCGCCATTCTCGACGCCACCCAACCGGCACCGGCACTGACCCGGGTGCGACGACTGGGCAAGGTGCAGGAACTGGCCAATGCCATCGCGGCAACCGGCTTGCCCGGAGGACTGGGCATTGCCCATACACGCTGGGCCACCCACGGCGAACCCTCCGAAGCCAACGCCCATCCTCATATCTCCGGGGATATTGCCGTCGTTCACAACGGCATTATTGAAAACCACGCCAGTCTGCGCCGGGAATTACAAGCCGACGGCTACCACTTTGAATCCCAGACCGATACCGAAGTGATCGCCCACCTGATCGCCCGAGCAGTAACCTCCGGCGAGTCTTTGCTGGCCGCCGTCAAACAGGTACGCCAACGTCTGGAAGGCGCTTACGGCATGGTCGCCGTGAACCGCGCCACTCCCGACCGCATGGTCGTTGCCCGTTCCGGCAGCCCGCTGGTGATTGGTTTCGGGATTGGCGAACACTTCGTCGCTTCCGACCAGCTCGCACTGCTGCCAGTAACCCGCAAATTTGCCTTTCTCGAAGAAGGCGACGTGGCCGAGATCACCCGCCAGAGTGTGCAGATATTCAACATCGACAACGAAGCCGTTGAACGAGAGACCCGCGAAACCTCAGTCGAACACGACGCCGGCGACAAAGGCGAATATCGCCACTACATGCTCAAGGAAATCCACGAGCAGCCCCAAGCCATCGCCAACACCCTCGAAGGACGCCTGCACAACGGCCAGCTCAACCTTGAAGCCCTGGGCGACCTCAGTGGCATCGACAACGTCCAGATCATCGCCTGCGGCACCAGCTACCACGCTGGCGTAACTGCCCGCTACTGGATTGAAGCCCTGGCCGGACTCAGCTGCAACGTCGAAATCGCCTCCGAATTCCGCTATCGCCAGCCCGTCGTCAGACCCAACACCTTGCTGGTAACCATCTCCCAGAGCGGTGAAACGGCAGATACGCTGGCAGCACTGAAACTGGCCAAACAACTGGGGTTTCGCAAAACCCTCTCCATTTGCAATGTACCCGGCTCCTCGCTGGTGCGTGAATCCGATATGGCGCTGATGACCCGCGCCGGTGCCGAAATTGGCGTTGCCTCCACCAAAGCCTTTACCACCCAGCTCACCGCATTGTTACTGCTCACCGCCGGGCTGGCGCAACAACACCCCGATGCCGATGCCATTCAGCAGCGCATCGCCACCGCCCTGGCCCAACTGCCAGGACTGATCCAGCAAGCGCTGAAAATGAACGACCAGATCGAACAACTGGCCGAACGCTTCGCCGACAAACACAACGCCCTGTTCCTTGGCCGTGGCGACCAATACCCCATTGCCATGGAAGGCGCGCTCAAACTCAAGGAAATTTCCTACATCCACGCCGAAGCCTACGCCGCAGGAGAACTCAAACACGGCCCGTTGGCACTGATCGACGCCGAAATGCCCATTGTGGTGGTAGCGCCCCATAACGACCTGGTCGAAAAACTCAAATCCAACATCGAAGAAGTCCGCGCCCGGGGCGGCGAACTCTACGTCTTTGCCGGACAAGCCACCGAAATCACCCCCGCCGACAACATGATCGTACTGTCGATGCCCGCCTGCGACGACCTGATCGCCCCAATTGTCTACACCCTGCCACTGCAACTGCTCAGCTACCACGTGGCCATTATCAAAGGCACCGACGTCGACCAGCCGAGGAACCTGGCCAAAAGCGTGACGGTGGAGTGATAGGGGTGGTGTAGAGGGCACCAACCCGGTACGACAGTCAGCCCTTCGCTGCTTTTCGGAAAATCCCGGGTGCCGAGTGGTTAACGGACAAGCGGTGGGTAAAAACCCAGTAACAGGGAGACGGATTACACATGAACGAATTTACCGCTGAAGAGTTACTGGAGCAGCTGCAACTGCTGGATGAATGCACGCGTATTGAAGCCAAGCGCGGCTCGGACATTGGCAGTTCCGTGATGCAAACTATCTGCGCCTTTGCTAACGAGCCGGGCCTGGGTGGAGGTTACCTGCTGTTAGGGGTATCGGAGCCAGACCAACAGTACGACCGGTTTTATGTGTGCGGTGTCAGCAATACCGATCAGCTGTTAGGGCAGTTGCAAAACAACTGCCGTGAACAGTTTGAGCAGAGTATCCCGGTGTCTGCAGAAGCTGTTCAGCTTGAAGGAAAAACCTTGATTCTGGTCTTTGTGCCCGAGTTGGAGCCAGCAGCCAAACCCAGTACATTCAAGGGTAAATTCGATAGCAAGAACAAGCGCAAAACCGGTGTCTGGCGGCGCGGTCTGAACGGCGATTACGAATGTACCCAGTCCGAGCTGGAACCTTTACTGCTGGCCAAAAGTGGCTTGGGTTTTGAGCAGGTAATTCTGCCTGATGCCGAATGGGATGACCTCGATCCGGATGTAATTGCACTGTATCGCCAGTTGCGTGCGCGTGTGCGTCCTTATGCTGAGGAGTTACAGGCTAACGATCAAGAGATGTTGCGGGCACTGAATCTGGTCAAGAAACAAAACGGCGAGTGGCTGCCGAATGTGGCAGGTTTGTTAATGATGGGAAAACCGTTGGCACTGCGCCGCTTGTTGCCGTCGGTGCGGGTTGATTACGTTCGCAGCAGTGGCGTTCAATGGGTTGAAGACCCGGAACAGCGGTTTCAGACTACACTGGATCTGCGTGAACCCTTGCTGCGTCTGATTCCCAAACTGGAAGCCGCCATTCTGGATGATCTGCCCAAACACTTTCGTCTACCGGAAGGCAGTACCCAGCGCAGTGATCAGCCACTGTTACCGCAAAAGGTTGTTCGGGAAGCCGTAGTAAACGCCCTGATGCATCGGGATTATCAGGTGCAGCAGCCCATTCTGGTGGTGCGCTACAGTAACCGTATCGACATCCGTAACGCAGGATATTCACTCAAACCAGAAGCCATGTTAGGTGAAATGGGTTCAAAGCTGAGAAACCCTGTGATTGCTGCCGTGTTATACGATCTGAGTTTTGCGGAGACCAAAGGCTCCGGGATTCGTACCATGCGTAATCTGCTGCAGCAGGTTGGATTGACAGCTCCGGTATTCTCCAGCCATGTGATTGCCAATGAGTTTCAGGCTACATACCTGCTGCATCACCTGTTGGGTGAAGACCAGCTGGCGTGGCTTAGCCAGTTCAAACAGCTGCAACTGACGAATGATGAAGCCAGAGCCCTGATTCTGGCGAAGGAAACCGGTGCGGTCGATAACGCTGGTCTGCGTGCTGTAACCGGGCTGGATACATTGGCGGCCAGTCAGGTGCTAGGTAGGTTGCATCATCAGCATTGCTTGTTGGTGAAGGGAGGCGCAGGACCAGCAACCTATTATCAGCTGGCTGATTGGACATCTGATGCTGATGAATTGTCTCTATTTGGAAGTCAGGAAGCGGCAAATACAAGTGACCTCGAGGCAAATACAAGTGACCTCGAGGCAAATACAAGTGACCTCGAGGCAAATACAAGTGACCTCGGGGCAAATACAAGTGACCTCGAGGCAAATACAAGTGAGTTGGATCTGGCTGAAGCACTTCAGGGGAAAATCAAACAACTTTCTCCAAAAGCAAGAAAAGACAAACTTTGGCTTATTCTTGTCTGGCTATGTGGCTTGCGTCCCTATAAAGCAGACGAACTGGCTCAGCTACTGAGTCGTGAAGAACGGTCTCTCAAACATAATCACCTGAGAGAACTCAGGGAAAAAGAAGGACTGATTGATTACCGATTCCCCGAGGTAGTGAACCACCCAGAGCAGGCCTATCAGACCACGGCAAAAGGCATTCAGTGGTTAAGGGATCAGGGTATTTCCCTGACAACAGACAATGTTGATGACGGATATTAATCCAGTGCTCACAGGAAAGCCCGGATGCAGCCGCTGACTCTGGTAATCGGCGGGTAACCATTGATAAGGAGGTATTGGCCTGATGAGTGAACAGGAAGACCTGACGTTTGAATTTCGGGATGACTTCAAGCGGGTTGGCATTGCCGATAAGGTGATCACGCTGCTAACGACACCGATTGGAATATCTCCCATGGTGATTGATGGTGACTGGGGTACGGGTAAAACCGAGTTCTGCCAGAAGTTGATTCACAAGTTCAGATCGGAGCACGGAAGGTATCGGCTGGTTTATGTGGATGCGTTTCAGGCAGATCATGCGGATGATCCACTGATGACCGTTCTGGCGGCTGTAGCAGGCGAGGCTCTCGAGGGAGAGGCGAAGAGAACCTTTCTGCAAAAGGCCATTCCTGTGGTTCGTTATGGCCTCCAAACGGCTTTCAAGGCCAGTGTGAGTCATGTGTTAAAGGAAAATGCCGACGATATTGCCGATGGCTTGGAAAAACACCTTCAGGACTCGGCAAACAAGGCCATTGATGCATCGGTGGCTGCCGTTCTGAAGGATCACGAAAAAGCCCAACAGAACCTCAAGGCCCTGCAAGCCACGCTGGCCGACCAGGTTACTGCAGATTCTCCGATTGTCATCTTTATTGACGAGCTGGATCGTTGCCGACCTGACTTTGCTGTACAGATGCTGGAGGTGATCAAACACACCTTTGATGTGGTGAATGTGAAATTTGTGTTGGTGACCAATACCAAACAACTCCGTGCCGCCATCAACCACCGTTATGGGCCTTTGGTGGATGCCCAGCGATACCTCGACAAATTCCTGAAATTCAGTGTCCGATTGCCTGCAGATGTTAGTGGGCGTGTCGGCTATGGTTATGGTGAAAACCGGTTGTTGGCTTCTGTTAAGCATTACTCCAACCTGGTGTCATCCAGTGGGATCTTGGCAGGTACCGGACTGGGTCAAACTGACAAAGAGTACTTTACGTTTGCCAGTGAGTTAATTCAGGTAAATCAGCTGTCACTGAGACAAGTTGAGACTTTTACGAGATATCTTGAGGTTTACCATTCACTTAGTCGGGGATTGGCACCGGATGAAACCGCTGGATTACGGTTGTTAAGACTCTTTGGTGTTTTTGTGTCCTGCTTTAGCCCCGATGTGTATGACAATATTCAATCAGGGTGTACAAACGCTGATGTTATCGCGCCGTTGTTGGGAGTCCCGACACTGCTGCCTGACAATGAGGAGACATACCATTACTCCAGAAAGCTGGCTGTGATCATCGGTTTACAGCTGGTACAGAACAGTGCATTCAACGCCGAGCATTTTATGTTCGAAAGCGAGGATTCTCAGGAATGCTGGAAAAAAGGTTTTGACTACTATTTTGGAAACAGAAGTGTTCTTAGTGATATCTGGCAACCTGTCAAAGAGGTTTTCTCTGTGTTAAGCCTGTCATCCCGGTAGTAAATATGAATTCGGAGTTAAACCAGCAACAAAGGCTTGTTGGAATCAACGATGGAAATTAAATTCTTTCAGTTACGCAACATTGGGCAGCTTCGAGCCGCTGGATATTCTGTTAGCCCCGACAGAAAAACGGTCGTCCAACGTGACGGTTCTGGTTGGTAACAATGGTGCTGGTAAAATCACCATGCTGAATGCGCTGGCTTATGTATTGAGCTGGCTGGTTGCGCGCGCTGGTATCTATCTATATGGATGCTATTCAGGAAGGTGAACTGACACAGGAATTGGTTTCTGCAGGTCAGTCACCGTGCCGAAGCCACGCTCAAGGCCGTTAATCTGGGGTTGGTGAACCCATCAGATAGGCTGTGATGCGTGGCAGGCCTTGATGGTGGTTAGCCCTGCAGCCACTGGGTGGCCTGGTCTTGAGTGGGTACGCCACCTTTGTGTACGACTGTTTCGTCGATAACGACCGCAGGGGTCGACATAACGCCATAAGCCATAATCTGTGGCAGGTCTTCAATTTTCTCAATCTTGACCTCTATTCCCAGCGCCTGGGCGCTGTCTGCCAGCACTTGTACGGTGTTTTTGCATTTGGCACAGCCGGTGCCCAGTACTTTGATGTTTTTCATCGACAACCTCTTTTATAAAAGAAATAACACACTGTTAAAAATCCAGCCAATGACAGTAAAAGACACCAGCAACATAGCGAACAGAATCGCCAGCAAGCGCCACTGCATGACCTGTTTGAGTAATACAAATTCGGGGAAACTGGCAGCCACGGTGCTCATGCAAAACGCCAGGGTTGTGCCAATCGGCAAGCCGTTGGTGATCAGGCTTTCCATCACCGGAATGACGCCGGTGGCGTTGGAATATAATGGAATGCCAACCAGCACGGCGGCAGGCACTGTCCACCATTGGCCAGCGCCGAGGTGCTGTTCGATCCAGCCATCGGGGACAAAACCGTGCAGCGCAGCGCCCAGACCGACACCGATAATCACCCATTTCCAGACTCGGGCAAAAATCTCCAGGGTCTCGGTTTTGGCGAACAGGTGGCGGTCATGGAATGACATGACTTGAACTTCAGCTGAGTTGTCGTTGCCGGTTTGTTGGGCGCGGCCATTTGCCAGCGCTTTGGCAGCAAAGGACTGCAGCCAGCGTTCGGCGCGGATGCTGTCGAGAAACAGCCCGCCGAGCATACCCACAATCATGCCGACCACGACGTAAAGGACGGTGAATTTCCAGCCCAGCAGGCTGAGCAGTAACAGAACCGCGACTTCGTTGATCAGCGGGGAGGTAATCAGAAACGACATGGTAATCCCGACCGGAATACCGGCGGAGGTAAAGCCGAGAAACACGGGAATACTGGAACAGGAGCAGAACGGGGTAATCGCTCCAAAGCCGGAACCCAGCAGATAGCCAATGCCGCGATTTTTGCCCGCCAGATAATCACGCACTTGCTCGACATTCAGCGAGGCGCGTAACAGGGCGATGATGTAAATCAGCACCAGCAAGAGTGCAAAGATCTTGCTGACGTCTTCGACAAAGAAATGTAACGCATCCCCGAGTTTGGTCTCGGGCAGGAAGCCCAGCAGGTCGTAGATCAACCAGCTGGCGAAATCGGTGAATATCTGGAACATCGTGCGCTCTCTTGCGTGTGTCTGTTACTGAAGACGCATGGGCCAGCAAAAGGATGCAGGTTTTTTTTATAACTGTTTATGGTTGATATCTTATGGATCATGCCGCGGTCAGATTGTGGCTTCTGGCTCAAGCCGGATGCCGTCAGTTGGAGGACGACGGCCGACGATGGCTGCAAACCTTGCCCTGTTCATCAAACTGGACATGACAGTGTTCAACCAGCGAGTGACGCAGTCGCTGGCGTGCGCGTAACAGACGGGCCTTGGCTGCCGACAGGCTGATCCCTGCGCTGGTGGCGTAGGATTTCACCGTCTGGTTATTGAGGTCGCAATATTCCAGTATCTCCCTGTCTGTGGTATTCAGACGGGCAAGATTACGGCTCAGACATTCCGAGAGCAGATCGATATCATCCAGCTCCGGGGTCGAGTCCGGCTGTGGTATATCTTCCGGCAACTCGCTCAGTGGATGTTGTCGGCGATGATTATCAATAATGACGTTGCGGGCAACACGAAACATCCAGGCACGGGGCTGTTGTACGGCACAGAACCTGGCACCTTGTTGCAGTGTACGCAGCAGTACTTCTTGCAGCAGGTCTTCTGCGATCGTTTTGTCGGTGACTCGTTGCCGTAAAAAAGCCCTGAGTTCTGCTTCGTGCTGCCGTATTGCCTGTAAAAGACATTCCAATGATGGTTACCCTGTGCAATAAGCCGTGTCAGCGGGGGGGGCGGGCGCTGGCGCGTGTTGTTCCGGGACGGGATATGCTACCACTCGACGATCGTTGGCGTCATCATCCTGCACCCGTGGGTTGTCTTGTCACCTGGGCAGGGACTCTGTGTCTGGGCCGGCTGTTTTGCTTGTTATTTTGTTTGAGAGGTTGTTATGGCACTGGATATTTGGCTAACGTTTTTTACTGCCTGTTGGGTGATCAGTTTTTCTCCTGGCGCCGGGGCAGTGGCGTCGATGTCGAGCGGCTTGCAGTATGGGTTTCGTCACGGTTACTGGAATGTGATTGGGTTACAGCTGGCGCTGGTTGTACAAATCGGGGTGGTAGTGGCTGGCGTTGGTGCGGTGCTGGCGACGTCTGCCTGGGCCTTTGAGTTCATCAAGTGGTTTGGGGTGGGCTATCTGGTCTATCTGGGCTGGCTGCAATGGCACGCCACTCCGGCAAATCTGGATGACGAGGTGGAGCATGCCCGGGACACCCGGCGTGAATCACCAGCCAGACTGGTTCTGAAAGGTTTTTTGGTGAATATGAGTAACCCCAAAGCCATCGTATTTATACTGGCGGTGTTGCCGCAGTTCCTGAATACAGAGGCGGCTTTACCACTTCAGTATGGCGTTATGCTGATCACCATGGTGGCGGTAGATCTGGTGGTGATGGCTATTTACACCGGCCTGGCTGCGAAAGTATTACGTTACTTGCAATCACCGCGTCAGCAGCGTTTGTTAAATCGCAGCTTTGCGGTGATGTTTGTGGGTGCTGCGTCGTTATTATCGACCGTGCATCGGGCCAGTTAATCGTCAGTCCGCGGTATCCAGTGTCGGGTAATCGGTATAACCGGCACTGCCGGGGCTGTAATAGGTGTTGTGGTCCCCTTCGTTCAAGGCGCTGCCGTTGCGTAACCGCTCCACCAGATCCGGGGTAGCAATGTAGTCACGGCCAAAGGCGACAGCATCAACCGTGTTGTCGGCCAGTAATTGGCTGGCGCTATCCGGGCTGAGGTTCATATTGCCAATCCAGGTGCCGTTGAAGCGTTTGCGTAGTTGGGGAGTCAGAGCATCGGTCTGGTTGAGGTCTTCGCGGCTGAAAATAAAAGCAATATCCCGCTGGTTGAGGGCATCAACCAGATAACCAAAAGTGGCTGCCGGGTCGTCATCGCCCATATCCTGGGTGTCGCATCCGGGCGACAAGTGAACCCCTACGCGGCTGGCTCCCCATACTGAAATCAGGGCATCGGTGGCTTCGAGCATAAAGCGGGCGCGGTGCTCAATCGGGCCGCCATAGGCATCGGTGCGCTGGTTGGTACTGGACTGCAGGAACTGATCCGGCAGATAGCCGTTGGCTCCATGTAATTCGACACCATCAAACCCGGCGGCTTTGGCGTTTTGGGCGGCTGTCCGGTAGGCCTCGATAATGGCGGGAATTTCATTGATTTCCAGTGCCCGCGGTACCGGGTAATCGACCTGGGGCCGCAGTAATCGCACGTGGCTGCGCAAGGCGACGGCGCTGGAAGATACCGGCGTTTCACCATTCAAATAATGCGGGTGTGATACCCGTCCGACATGCCACAGCTGGCAAACTATTTTACCGCCTGCTTGATGTACGGCCTCGGTAATGGGTTGCCAGGCCTTGACCTGCTCATCCGACCAGATCCCCGGGGTGTCCGGATAGCCGACCCCCATGGGCAAAATGGCGGTGGCTTCGCTGATGATCAGCCCGGCGCTGGCCCGCTGGCGGTAGTACTCGACCATCAGGGCGTTGGCGATACGGCCTGGTGCTCGACAGCGGGTCAGGGGTGACATAACGATACGGTTGTTGAGTGCCAGATCACCCATCTGGATGGTGTCGAACAGGCTGGACATGGTGTGATGCTCCTGCAAAGTGGAGATGAACAAGCGGTAAATAATAACCGGATAGGACTATGCAATAACCGCCCACAAGAAAACAGGACGGCAGGGGTACTGCGGCAAAAAGGTGTATTCCATTCGGTCAGATGCCGCTTTGTGGCAAATAGTGTGTTCTGTCGTGCTCCGTATCATTCTGCGGTTCATGACCGTGGTGCCGGATTTTCTGCGGTGAAGGCTGCGGTTAATGCGGCTGCAGTGTCGATATCGTGAACCACCCCGGGGTCTGCTACGGCAACCCGGCGAACCTGCTGTTGATGGTGCTGCAGCACCTGCCGAGCGCCATTGTCTGCGGATAACTGCTGCAGCGCTGGCCAATAGTCACGACCAAACACCACCGGGTGACCCGGCTGGCCCTGATAGATCGGCCGCACAATCTGTTTCTCGCTGGCATACGGCAGCAACTGGCGCACCGAGGCGGGTTGCAGCGTCGGCATATCCCCCAGCATCAGGGCGAGGCTGTGTGATTGCTGCCATTGGCCGGATCTCTGAATGACGTCCAGCGCATCGGCGATACTGGCCCCCAGACCTTGTGCGGCATGGGGGGCATGGATGATCTGACAAGCGCCAGGAATCCCCAGCGCTTGGGGTGAGTCTTCCGGCCGAATCACCACCACCAGGTTGGCTAATGCCTGTTGCAGCTGGTGGAGGGTCTCGCCCAGCAAGGTTCTGCCGGTGATGGGCCAGTAGGCCATGCGTTTGTCTTCCGCGCCAAAGCGGCGGGAGTAACCAGCAGCCATGACCACTCCGAGCACGGCCGCTGGGTCAGAGCTGGTCACGGGACTGGCCTTTTTGCACTCGCACCACATCGGCCATCACCGCCAGGGCGATTTCAGCCGGAGTTTTGCTGCCCAGCGCCAAGCCGATGGGCATATGCAAGCGTTCCACCTGTTGGCTGCTCAAGCCACCTGAGCGCATCAGCCGGGCGGCGCGGGCATCAGAGGTGTGGCGGGAACCCATTACCCCAATATAAAAAGCCGGGGTTTTGACCGCCGCCATCATGGCGAGGTCATCAATACGAGGGTCGTGTGTCATCGCCACCACCGCAGTGGCGGCATGACACTGCCCGGCCTGGCGGATAAACGCCGATGGCATACGGGTGTCTAGGATAACCCCCGGCAGCTGAAAACCGAGGCGTTCTTCTTCCCGTGGTTCACAGACAATCACTTCATAACCCAGTGCGACCGCAAATTCAGCGCAGCAATGGGCGACGCTGGATAACCCGGCAATAATCAGGCGCGAGCTTGGGCCGATGTGGAGGCGTATGAGCTGGTCGAGCTGTTGCACCCGGCCGACCATTGCTGGTGGCGGCGTGATACAGCGATGGGTGTCCATAGTTAAGAGGGGAGTTAAGTGGGTGTCCGGAGTTGATTGGGTGTCCGGAATAGGCGTCAGAGTGGGTGGTCGGGCAGCGTCCAGGCACACTTCACGAATGGCTTGATGGCTACCAGACAAACACGCCAGCATCGCCTGAGCATGGGCCAGAGTATGGGGGTTATCGGGTTGCCAGTGTTCGACCAGTACCACCAGGGTGCCACCACAGGGCAACTGGACTTTGGCTTCGGTTCCAGCACTGGCATTAGTCGCGTTGGTATTCGTAGCGCTGGCATGAGCCTGAGCACCGGCACCGTAGGTCAGTACAGTCGCCGGTTGCGTAAACTCACCATCGAACAAACGTTCAAGAAAGTCCTCTTCAACACAACCACCCGATAACGAACCGAGATGCTCGGTCCGTTGGGTGGTATTGATACGGGCTGTCATCATCGCCCCTGGCTCTCGTGGCGACGAGCCAAAGGTTGATAACACGGTACAGAGCCAGACAGGTTCACCGCTGTGTAACCAGTCCAGCGCCTGCGCCACTACCTGTTGATCAAGATACGGCATCACCATGGTATTAAGCGCCGCCTCAGCTGTTGCCGGTACGCAGCTGGCCAGCAATTGGCAAGGTGCGAATACGTTGGCCTGTTGCGGCGAAAATGGCGTTACACAAGGCCGGAGCAATCGGTGGTACGCCAGGTTCACCGGCACCGCCAATAGGCACATCGAGGCGGTCATTCACCGCATGGATGTGAATCTCTTTCGGCACCTGACTGTGGCGAGGCACCAGATAATTGTGGAAATTATCCTGTTGTACCTTGCCGTCACCGGCGGTGATTTGCGTCATCATGGCAATGCCGACCCCCATGGCACAGGCGCCTTCCAGCTGCGAACGAATCCGCTCCGGATTGACCTGTGGGCCACAGTCAAAGGCGATATCGACGCGGTGAATGATGACTTCACCCTGTTCGCTGACCTCAACATCCATCACGACCGCCGCGTACGACATAAAGCTGTGGTGCACCGCCAGCCCCAAGGCGCGGCGTGCCGCAATACGGGTGCCGCCAGGCCAGTTGGCTTTACGGGTTGCGGTTTTGATGACATCGCGGTAGCGGGCAGTATCGATCGGGTAGCGTATCGGGTCTTCACGGTAGTTCCAGGGTTCATTCTGATTGCGCGGGTCAATCTGACGGTCTGGCCCTAACAACTCCAGCAAAAAGTCACGGTGATCCTTACCGGCTTTATGAGCCAGCTCGGCAACAAAGCTCTGGATCGCAAAAGCATGGGGGATGTTATACACCGAGCGGAACCAGCCAATACGCACGTGGGCCATGGCTTCGCCGGTTTCTTGCTGGATCGCCGGAATATCAAACGGCATATTGCGCACACCCATGGCCAGCTCAATATCGGACATGTGGCCGCTATCGGGGCCAAACAGTGACTTGATGCTGGGTGACAACGAGCGATGTAACCAGCCAGTGACCTCGCTCTCTTTGTTAAATGAGGCTTCGAGTCGGTCGACCGATACCGTATGGAAAAAGCTGTGGTGCAAGTCGTCTTCCCGGCTCCACTGCACCCGGACTGGACGGCCGTCCATGATTTGCGACAGGTCGGCGGCTTCAAAAACGAAATCCGGCTTGGCTTTGCGGCCAAAGCCCCCACCCAGCAAGGTGGCGTGTACGGTGACGTTGTCAGCTTCCAGAGACAAACGTTTGGCAAGGCCATCACGGGCCGCTTGCGGGTTTTGAACCGGCCCCCAGGCTTCGACCCGACCGTCCTTGATGTGGGCAATGGCAACAGGTGGTTCCATCGGAGCTTGCGCCATATGCGGCGAATAATAGCTGGCTTCAAAGCGCTGGTCGGCACTGTTCAGTGCTTGCTGGATATCTCCTTGGGTACGGACGACTTTGCCGGGTTTTAATGACTCGGCTTCCATCGCTGCTTTGAAGGCAACGGAGTCGTAAGCGGCATTATCACCGGCGCTGCTGTTGTCCCAGGTGATCATCAGCGCCTTGCGGCCACTGAGTGCCGCCCAGGTGCTGTTTGCGATGACGGCCACACCACCCAATGGCGAAAAGGCCGAAGCGATGCTGGCGGTGGGTAGCTGCACGACTTTGACCACGCCGGGCACCTGTAAGGCGGCGCTATCGTCGACTGATTGGATACTGGCACCGTATACCGGTGGTCGGGCAATCACCGCAAACAGCATGTTGTCGAGGATAACATCGGCACCGTAAATGGCTTTGCCAGAGACAATATCGCGGCCATCAATGGCCATTGGCTGACCGGCTTTTTCCGTAGTGCCCGGTGGCAACTGATCGGGCTGTTTGTTGATGTAGCGCCACTGCTCCCGGGTTTTCAAGCGCAGGAACTGGCGCTCCGGAACCGGCAGCTCAGAGGCCGTGGTTGCCAGCTCACCAAACGACAATGCTCGGCCGCTCGGGGTATGAATTACCTGATGGACGGTGGTCGTGCAGTCGCTGACCGGGACTTGCCAATGTTGTGCGGCGGCCTGTTCCAGCATGGTACGGGAGGCAGCACCACAGCGGCGCAGCGGCTCAAAAAAGTGGCGCATGGAGCGTGAGCCATCGGTGTTCTGGTTGCCGTAACGGGCTTCGTCGGCATCGGCTTGCATAACTTTGACAGAGGACCAGTCAGCGCCCATTTCATCGGCAATTACCATCACCAGACTAGTGCGGATACCCTGACCCATTTCGGCCCGGTGGTTAATGATAGTGACTGAGCCGTCCACAGCGATGCTGATAAACACATTGGGGTTGTCGACCCAGCCATGGGGCATGGCATCGGCACCGTATTTTGGGGCCTCGTCCTCGGCTGCAACGGCCAGATCCCAGCGGGCAGCGAGTACCAGTGCACCAGCGGCTCCCAGACCTTTGAGTAAACCTCGACGACTGACATTGGCGAGCAATAACGGGTCGGTTGTGGTTGAGGTGCTCATGCCTTTACCTCCGTGTATAACGCTGCACGGTGAATGGCCTTGCGAATACGCGGGTAAGTGCCGCAGCGGCAGATATTGCCGTTCATGGCATTGGTGATGTCCTTGTCGGTGGGCTTGGGGTTGGACTTCAGCAAGGCTACCGCACTCATGATCTGACCACACTGGCAGTAGCCACACTGGGCAACGGCTTCGTCCATCCAGGCATCCTGCACTCGTTGGCCAACGGCATCATTTTCCATCGCTTCGATGGTAGTGATGTGTTTGCCCGCCGCGTAGCTGACCGGCGTTGCGCAGGATCGAATCGGGTTGCCATCGAGATGGACGGTGCAAGCGCCACACAGCGCCATGCCACAACCAAACCGTGTGCCTGTCATTTGTAATGTATCGCGCAACACCCAGAGAATCGGCGTATCGGCCGCTACCTCCAGCTGTTGTGGTGTGCCATTGATGGTCAGAGAGATCATGCTGGGTCCCTATACAAGTTCATTAAAAACAGTGAGCTTTACACGCTGGTCAGGCGCCATGGCGAGTCGGACAGAAATGGCATGGAGCAGCTGCGATCGGTATGACGAAGATAGTGATCAAGTGTTCAAAAATGGCCACATATGTCATTTATTGATCTATGTTCGTATAAAACTGTGTGGTTTTTATTGCATAGAGGACGGTTTGATGAACTGTCGTTCGATCACTTTGATTGCAAACCGGGCTATCTGTTAAGAGGATCGAGAGGACTGTGCCTGTATCAAGCATAAGGGCCGGGATACCTGGTGATTGACCAGTACCCCGTCAGTTCACAGGGGTTCAGGCTTCGCTACATTCACCGCAAATGGCAACCGCGATGTGAGCTCGAATGGTGTCGGCACTGCAACCGCTTGCCAGCAGCCAGTGTAATTTGGCAAAGGCCGCTTCCAGCGTCAGGTCGGCACCGCTGATCACCCCAATGCGATTGAGTGTTGCCCCGGTGGCGTAGGTGCCCTGGATCACTCGACCATGCTGGCACTGAGTCAGGTTCAGAATCACCACACCGCGCTGGCTGGCGTCTGCCAGTGCATCGATCAGAGCCTGATTATTGTCGGGGGGATTTCCCATGCCGTAACTGCGCAAGATCACGGCTTTTACCGCCGGACAATCCACAACGGCCTGAACCATCCCGGCGCTGATTCCGGGGTACAGCGTCAGCACCGTAACAGCGTCGGGCTGAAATTCTGGCAGGGACTGTGTTGTTGGCCCTGTTGGTTTGTGGAGCGGTAACGGGGTGGCTGAGGGTGTTATGCCAGAGGTTGATAGCGGTGCTGATACAAGTGCTGATGCCGGAGAAAATTGACAGCCGGTGCTGGTACCCTGGTTCTCGTTATCGCTACAAGAGACGGTGCCCAGCCAGGGATAATTGGGGGAATCAAAGGCCGCCATGGCGGTGGCGCTGACCTTTACACTGCGGTTGCCCCGTAAAATCCGGCCATGGAAACAAATATAAACCTCCGGCAAGGCATCCGAGGCGGCCAGTAACAGACTGTGGCAGAGGTTATCCACGCCGTCGCTATCGGTTTCAACCAAAGGAATCTGAGAGCCGGTAATAACCACCGGTTTGTTGATGGCATCCAGCATAAACGACAGGGCAGAGGCGGTATAAGCCATGGTGTCGGTGCCGTGCAAGATTACAAAACCGTCGTATTGCTGCCAGTGTTGTTGCAGCGGCCGAGCGATCCGGAGCCAGTCGGCTGGCGTCAGATTGGCGCTGTCGATCAGGGTGTCCAGTTCCAGTACGTCATAGAGTGGTAATGCCGGATAACAATGGGCAGGCAGGTATTGCCCCAGTTGGTCGCCAAAGCCTGTGACCGGGTGGTAACCCTGTTCCCCCAGCGCCATGCCAATGGTGCCGCCGGTATATATAATGAGCAGGCGTTTGTTCATCGTGAACTCTCGTCAGTGGTGATCTGGCGGCTCTGGTGTTGCTGTTGTGCTGCGGTAATTTGCGACATATTCACTTCGATCCAGTCGGCCAGCGTGGCCACCAGGCGTGCGATTTCTTCGCCGCTGGTTGTCAGGCTGTATTCTACATGAGGCGGTACCACCGGATAGGCAATCCGTTCAATAAAGCCATCCTGCTCCAGTGCCTGCAGGCTCTGGGCCAGCATTTTTTCACTGACGCCCCCGATGCGTTTGCGGAGTTCACTGAACCGGTGTGTTCCATCACGCAGGGAGATCAGTATCAACACCCCCCAGCGGCTACACACGTGTTTGAGTACATCCCTTGACGGGCAAGGGCTGGCGAACAGGTTGCCGGTTCTTAACTGTTCGGTAAGGGGGAGGTCCTGGTCGATAGAGGTGCTCGATTCTGTCTTTGTCATGATGTATTTCCATACTTACCTTTTTGTTGGTACTTACTTAAAGTTAGCATTGGGGCTAGCCTGTTGTCACTCGATGAATAATCGCCAACTAAAAAAGAGGAATAATCATGATTGTTGTAACAGGTGCATCCGGCCAGCTGGGCCGTCTGGTGATCGACGCATTGCTGCAAACACTGCCTGCGGCAGAGATTGTGGCGGCGGTACGCAACCCTGAAAAAGTGGCCGACCTGGCAGCTCTGGGGGTGGTCGTGAAAGCGGCAGATTATAGCCAGCCAGCGGCACTGACAGCGGCGTTTGAAGGTGCTGACAAGGTACTGCTGATTTCTTCCAGCGAAGTGGGGCAGCGTTTCCCCCAGCACCAGAATGTGATTGCTGCTGCACAGGCGGCAGGGGTTGGATTACTGGCGTACACCAGTATTCTGCATGCTGCCGAGTCACCGTTACCGCTGGCTCTGGAGCACCAGCAGACCGAGCAGGCGTTGGCCGAGTCCAATGTGCCGTATGTGTTACTGCGTAATGGCTGGTACACCGAAAACTATACCGCCAGCGTGCCGACGGCACTGGAGCACGGCGCAGTTTTCGGGTGTGCCGGGGAGGGGCGTATTGCCTCGGCAGCACGAGCGGATTACGCCGCTGCTGCCGCTGCTGTGTTGACATCCGCTGCGTCGCAGGCAGGCAAGGTCTATGAATTGGCGGGTGATGATGCCTACACGCTGACCACGCTGGCGAGTGAGATTGCAACCCAGACTGGTAAGACCATTGTGTATCAGAATATGCCCGAAGCCGATTACGCTGCGGCCCTGATGGGGGCTGGTCTGCCCGATTATATCGCGACCCTGCTGGCGGAGTCGGATACCGGCGCATCAAAAGGCGGGTTGTTTGATGACAGCAAAACCCTGAGTCAACTGATTGGACGTCCGACCACACCGTTGGCAGAGATGGTCAAGGTAGCATTGGCTGTGTAGTCGGCCTTGCGTTGTCACGTTCTGGCGTGGCAACACGGGCTGTACCTGGGGTTACTGGAATACCGCAACAGCCATAAAGCCTGCCAACCGCAGAGGACAGGGCCTCTGCGGTTGCGCTGCTCTCACGGGAGCATGAGGGATCGCTGACGGGCCAGGCTGCTGCTGCGTTGCAGCAAGGTGGATGCCGAGCTGGTACTGTCGGTGCTGGTGCTGGTCACGGTCGGAGCCTGAATCGATACCGTCATGGCCAGTCCGCTCACCGGGCTATCACTCACGGTCACGGTTTCCGGGTTGTTGAGGGTTGGATAGGCACCACAGGTTTCGCCATCGGTACAAATAACGTAGTCGACATCCACATCCGAACCGGCGTACAGCAGATAATCCCCTGCGCTGACGTTGGCCGAGAAACTGCCATCGCTGTTGGTGATGGCTTCTTCGATCACCTCGCCGCTGCTGTCGAGAAACAGCACGTATTGAATGGTCAGCTCGCCATCCCCGGTGACGGTACCAACGGTCATATTGGCCGTTAACGTCGTACTGCTGCCGGTATCGCTGGTGATGGTGATCTTGTCGGTGTAGTAGCCGTCGGCGAGGTCTGTGCGTGTTACGCTCACCAGGTAACTGCCAAAGCCCTGGTCATCAACACTGTCCGGAGTCACGGTCAGCCAGCTGCTGGTGGCGCTGACGCTGGTGATATTGGGTTCGCCACCACCAACATTGGACAGGGTAAAGCTGGCGCTGTCGTCCGTACCAATCACCAGTACTGACGGGCTGGTCTGCAGCAAGGCCGGGAGCGAGACGACGCCATTGTTGGCCAGTTCCCAGGCGGCGTTGACGGCTTTCAGGGCATTGATGCGGCCATAACCAAAGTAGTTGTCGTGGCCACTGTCACCAAGGTCATCACTGATACTGCCGCTGCTGATCAGGGTATCGAGCGTGTCAGGGCTCAAATCCGGATAAACAGCTTTCATCAGGGCGATCACACCCGCAACGTGTGGGGTCGCCATGGAAGTACCGTTGTAATAACCGTAGCTGCTTCGGCGGCTGCCAGTGCTGTCGTTGACCAGAGTGCTGAGGATACCGTCCTGGTAGCCGTCGTTGTTGAGGTCCTGATTAATGTTACCGCCAGGTGCCGCGAGGTCGAGGTGGCTGCCATAATTGGAATAATAGGTAATGTCATCGTCGGCATTGGTGGCACCGACAGCGATCACATTGTCGTAACCGGCGGGGTAGCTCACACTGGAGCTGCCATCATTGCCCGAGGCGGCCACAATAATAACGCCAGCATCATGAATGGTGGTGATGGCGCTTTGCTCTGCCACTGAATAACTGCTGCCACCAAGGCTGAGATTGATAATATCGGCGGTCTGGTCTGGCACGGTGCCGCTGTCGTTACTGAGCCCGGCGGCGTAATACATCCCTTGCAGAATATCGTAGCTGGTACCGCCTTCAAGGCCCAGTGCCCGGATCGGCATGACCTTGGCATCCCAGGCAATACCGGCGACACCGAGGTCGTTATTGGTCGCTGCGGCCAGCGTACCGGCGACATGAGTGCCGTGCCAGGAGCTGAACCCGGTGGTGGTGCTATCGCCGGGATCATCCGGGTCGTTGTCGATGCCATCGCCGTCGTTCGAATTGCTGCTTGAGGAAATAAAATCGTAGCCGTCGCTGGTCAGCTGATCGCTCAGATCGCTGTGACTGAGATAGACGCCGGTATCCACGACGGCAACAATCACATCGATGCCATCGCTGCGTTCGCCAGTGGTCAGCTCCCATGCCAGCGGCAGGTCGATGGCGGTGTAGTGCCATTGTTCGTTGTAGCGAGGGTCGGTTGGCGTCGCGAAGGCGGTGCGCCAGTAATTCGGCTCGGCCAGTAAGACATCATCCTGTTCAGCGACCTGTTTGACCGCCATCAGAGTGGCAAATTTTTCCTGGTAGTTGCCACTTTCGGCCGGGTGCTGCGAAGCGTTGGCTGCGAGAGTCATAACGCTGCTGTCGGAAGCATCAAAATTCATCAGCGCCGGACGTTGCTTGCCCTCGGTGCTGGTCGACAAGGTCTTGAGGCCACTGCTGGGCAGTTTGTTGCTGATCAGGTTGCTGGCGGAAAGCTGGCTGTCTGGCTGCATCTGGATCAGCATCTGGCCACTGACAAAATCATTACCGATGGCGGTGCTGGCTCCGGTCGACGTCGACGAAGTGGCTATCGACATCACATATTTACTGGTGCCGGAATAGGCATACACACGAATATAGTAGTCGCCGCTTTCGGGTACCGTCAGGGTCTCGTAGGTTGATGTTGTGATGGAGGAGGCAACGTTATCGCCGTTTTCATCAATCAGCTGGAGGTCCACATCCCCGTTGTAGTAGGCACTGTCGTTGCTGTTGTCATCGACCACATGGACAACAATACGCTGGCCGGCTTGCAGGCTGACGCTGTAATAGTCGTTCTGGTCGCCGCTGTTACTGAAACGCTCCAGTGAAGACTCTCCCGATACCGCGCCACGGGTCCCATAACGGGTAACAAAGCCATGGACTGTCACCAGGTTGGTGATGGCCTGTGCAGTCTCGAGCGAATTATTGCTGCTGTAATCGGCGTAGATATCGTTGATGTCACTATCGACCGCCGTATTGCTGGCAGCGCTGACGGTACCGCTGACCGAATAGGTGGCTGTCCCTGTATCTGTTCCTGTGTCTGTTCCTGTGTCAGTACTCGTTGTGCTGTCTTCACTGATACCGCAGCCCGGCAGGGAACCGATGGCAGCGACCAGCGTGATCAAATAAAGGGATAAACGTCGGGGCTGCATAACTTTCTCCGGGTGGTGCGTTGGCTGGTGATTGGGCAACAGGTCGGGCGTGAACGCTGGGATCGGGATATCAAGTCATCAAGCATA
>NZ_JAUYVX010000019.1:0-46421 GCF_030688925.1 Oceanobacter sp. 3_MG-2023 | reverse complement strand
TCGCTGCATTCGTCGCCTTGCCCTGAACAACGGCAACACTCGCGCAGAGCCGTGCAGGATTAAATGGATGTCCCCTACAGGTTTAGCGGAAGCGTTCATCCGAACGGCGGTTTTTAACGTCGGCTTCGCTGGCTTGCAACCAGCCGGATGTGCTGCTGGTGATCGCATCAAATTGGTCAATATAGGGTTTGATATCCAGCAATGGCGTGCCGTCCAGTACATCCACCCCTTCCACTTGCAAGATATTGTCTGTAATACCGGTCAGCTTCACAATCGACATACCAATATGATTGGGCCGTAATGGCGAACGGGTGGAAAACACACCACGCTCCTGGGTATCCATAAAAGGAGTTACACGTAATGCAGTCCGGGTAGCCTGATGAAAACAGTAAAAGATATAAATATGACTGAATCCATCGAGGTCTTGCAGACCTTCCTGATATTGTTTATCCAGAACAATATGCCCGGCTACTCCGTCAGCACCCTTGGGCTGAACGGGCATACCAGCAATATGAGTATAAGGAGAGTGTATTATTCCGATCGGGCTTATATCATGTATATCCATTATGTCCTGCCTGAGTTTAATCAATTATACGCTGACGGCTGGCTTCAGATCACAACACCAGCCGCAACACCCCACGATAAACCTCCGCTATAGACCTCTACGATCAACGGCTTGCAACGACCTGCAATGGCGTGGCAACTGGATTGCAGCCAGGCTACGCACTCCTCGCCCAACCCTTGCCGCCAGTAATCCGTCCAGCCCAGACCGCTCACACCGTCAGCGACCAGTCTGGGAAAACGCTCATACCGACGAGCAGTAACCAGACACCCGTACCAGCGGAGATCATGCGCTTCTTGTGGTAACCACTTGCCTGCAATTTTCATCCCGCTTAGCCAGCGGCTGATGGCACGGTGACAACAACCGCACGGCGTAATAAAATAGCCATTAAAATCAATCGATTACATTTAAAAACCGATAACTCCTGCACCACCGGCAGGCTGTTATTATGAGGCTTAATGGCCGGCCAGAGACGCTTTCAGACAAAATCATGTCGTATACCGTCGCAAGACAACACAGCACACCGACGGCCCTGCTTGTTTTATATACAGGCGAGCATGGGCGTGTTGTTTGTTTTTAATTGATATTTCAGTCATCAATATATGGCTAATCGCTTGAATTGACGGACTGTTAATTTCACTCTCAGAGCATTAGACGGATCTGTAATTTTTTGCTATACCTAATAAAAAAATAAGCACAGCTGGCTAAAAAACTGCTCAGCGAATAATCCATCATCGATATGACAATCATTTTCCAATTACTATAATCGGACGCTCTCATGCCCTGTTTATCTGCCTTCCAGCCGTTTTTGTATGTTACGACCCGAGTCGCCCGATGCCGACTCTACACATTGTTCCTGGCTGGTATAACAGCCCTGATAATGCCTCTGAGCAGTTTCGCTGCCCAGATTGCTGTTATTGAAAGCTACCATCCAGAGTACGAATGGGATGCCCAATACCTCAAAGCCATTGATGACAGCCTGGGTAAAATCCACCAGATCCAGACCTATTCCCTCGATACCAAACGTCTGACCAGGGATAACTGGCCAATCCGGGCGCAACAGATACTTGAGCGAGTCAAGGCACAAAAGCCGGCAGTCGCGCTTATTGGTGACGACAATGCGCTGGAGTTGATGGGTGAATCCCTGCAAGCGCTGGGTATCCCGATTGTCTTTCTCGGTATCAATGGTGGGCCAGAACAGCACCCGGTATTGCTTAAAAAAGGGGTGACCGGTGTGCAGGAGCGACCATTTTTTGACCAAAGCATTCGCCATATACGCAAGATGGTCTCCAACCCGGATCGCTTCCTGATTCTGGCGGATGATTCTCCCACCATGCGCAGTACGATCCAGGAACGTTTTGGCGACCAGCGCAAGGAAACCATCCACGGCTCAGAAGTGGATATCCTGCTGACCAACGATCGTGACACCTGGCTGAATGCCATCACCAATGGCAAATCCAATGGCTACGCCGCTGTTATTGTCGGCACGTATCACACCATTCGGGACGGCCAGGGCGTACGAGCAGACCCAACCGACCTGATGCAAATGGCTCACAGCAGCTCGAGCCTTCCGATTTTTGCCTTGTGGGATGTGTTTATTGGTAAAGGTAAAGCAGCGGGCGGCTTTACCGTCTCAGCGTATAACGAAGGCCGTCATGCGGCACGACTGGTCAAATTGCTGCTGAACGGTACAGCAATAGATAAATTGCCTCATACCCAATCCCAGAAAGGCGAGCATGTTTATAGCGAGAGTGGTTTGCAACACTGGAATCTGCACCTGTCTACCCTGGATGCCAGCCAGACACGCTTCAAGGACTGATACCCTCATTCACCCATTATTCACCGGGTAGCCCTCAATCGCGACGGCTACCCATAACGGCGGGCTTCAGCAGCCGTCTCCCCCAGGTTCGCTCTGTTAATCCAGCCCTGCAACAGAGCAAGCAACCACCGCTGTCCATTTTCTCCAATTATTCCGTGTTCTGCGCGACGCCATTTGCCGCGCTCACTGCCAACAATGCGCCAGATCTGGATTAAATTGGAAAAGACTATGGAACAGCCCTTCACTTTTATCTATCACGTCAGCTGCTCACAGTGTACCTGGCAGTCCCAGTTCAAAGCACTGAGCGATCTCCCCGATGAGTGCCCCCACTGCCATGCACTCGCCTTGCACGTGGATCAGGAAAACACCCCACCGACGACTCCCCAACCTGCTTTACTTAGGCAGCTTATGTGACACAATTCACATTATTTCGCGTTATACTACCGCCCGGTGGAATAACAAACCCAATGCTCATAAGGATATGAAATATGTCTAACGATTATTCGACATTTGCACGCCGCATGGAGATGCTGCGCATGATTCCGGAAGAGCCCCTGACGCCGATCACTACTCGAGCGATCTGGGAAAAACTCAATCTTTCCTTCCCTTGTCACAAACGCACGGTTGAACGGGATCTGGTCGAGCTGTCCCAGCATTACGCTTATTATTGCACCGAACAGGGCCGCAGCCAGGCCTGGTCTTTTATGAAAGGCCGCAAAGAGCTGGCACCCACCAGTAATGCCGTGATTGCCCTGAGCTATATCCAGGCAAAGCCCTATTTGGAACAGGTGTTACCTGCCGAAGTGTACCAGGGTATCGAACCCCAGTTTATGGAAGCGGAAGCCACGCTGCAGCGCCACGGCAGCCACCTGAGTACCTGGCCCGACCGGGTACGGGTATTACCCGGAATGAAACAGCTGCACAAACCCACCGTCGATACCCAGGTATGGGCCACCCTGACCCAGGCATTACTGCTGGGCAAAAAATTTACTGCCCAGTACGCCAAACGCAGCGCTGATCACCCGAAAACCTTGCTGTTTTCCCCTCTGGGAATGGTCAGTAAAGGCAATATCCACTATCTGATTGCCACCGCTAACCAGCACACCAACCCGGTTATTTTTGCACTGCATCGCATGGCGAATGCGGCGTTATCTGACGACAATATCGACGAAAACCTGCAATTCAATATCGATGATTACATCTCGCGATTTGGCTGGACTCCCGCTGGAGAGATCATCCTTGAAGCCGATATTTCCCCCGAAGTGGCTTATCTGCTGGGTGAAACACCACTCAGTCAAACACAGGAAATCACGCCGCTTGACGATGGCAGTGACTGGTACCGACTGGTGGCTACCATCACCGACGATCAGGAAAGCAAATGGTGGGTATACGGTTTGAATCGTAATATCCGCGTCACCTCGCCGTCACACTGGGTTGATGAATTCAAGGATACAACCCGTCAAATGCTGGCCTTGTATGAATAACCTCCGAACCAGCGCCTGACTCACCGTCTAACCCATCCCTAACTCACCGCCTCAGGCCAGCGCCACGTCAGCGCATACCATACGGCCAGTCATTCTGTTTCTGTTTGCCATAAAATCGTATCGGCACGGCCACCCTCGCGATAGCCATAACAGGTGTTCGTCATATGTTTGCGGTTAACCGGACTGCTGGCGTAACCAGGCTCATGTTGCAGGCGATAACCTTGAATGGTCTGGAAAGCAGCCGTTGCCAACACCGGCAATAATTCGGTCAGATGAGTACAGGCATACGAACGGCCGAGTGCTTCCTTGACGTCATTGATCCAGCCAGAACGGATTTTGATACCGACCAGCAAGTCGTAGCGAGGCCCAGCGCCAGAGCAATCCCGATACGGTGTGGAACGCATATCAGCACGCACTTCCCGAATCACCAGGCGATCATCGACCGCCAGGGTCATGGTCATGTCATGCAAGGGGGAACCAACCGGCAGCTCACCCTTGTCACGCAGATGAAATGCGTAGTGCTTGGTATCCATCATGGTGGCTTCCACTTCCCACAAGCCATCACTGCGCAGGTAGCCCTGCACGTCAATCTGGCGACGATGTAATGGTGTACGGGTAACAGGACGAATGTCTTCGGGCATGCGGATACTCACAGTAAATCGATGAATCAGCCGGGTATGATAACCGGCTTGCCGCAAGAGACCCAAACCTCAGGCTTCACACATCAAAAAACCATAAGCCCACCACCACGGCAGTGATCATGCCAACGCCATCACAGAGCAACCCGGCCCAGAGGGCATAACGGATTCGGGTAATACCCACCACACCAAAATAGACCGCCAGCACATAAAAGGTGGTTTCGGTGCTGCCTTGCATTACCGCCGCAATATGCCCGGCCACTGAGTCGACGCCTTGGCTATTCATCACATCCAGCATCATGGCGCGGGCACCGCTGCCGCTGAACGGCTTCATCAGCGCCACCGGCAAGGCATCAACAAACAGCGTGCTGACCCCCAATACCGTCAGCAACCAGCGCACGCCATCCAGCAACAGGTCAAGGGCACCACTGGCACGAAAAACACCAATCGCCACCAGCATCGCCAGCAGATAAGGAATCAACTGCACCGCGGTTTCAAAACCGCTTTTGGCGCCGCAAACAAACTGCTCATACACTGGCTGTCGCCGCCATAACCCGGCAGCAATCAGACTGACGATCAACAACATAATGATACCGTTGGCCAGCTGCTGTGAGGTATCCGCCAGTTGCTCCACCGGTAATGACCCAAGCCAGAAAACCATGGTCGCGACCAGCGCCACCAGCCCTCCCAGATACGCCAGCAGTACGGCATCCAGACGGATTTTTTGCCACCACATCACCGCCAGCAAACCCGTCAATGTGGACGCGGTGGTGGCCAATAAAATGGGTACAAATACATCAGCAGGATTCGCCGCGCCCAACTGGGTACGGTACATAAAAATGGTGACGGGCAATAAAGTGACAGAGGAGGTATTCAGCACCAGAAACAGGATCTGGGCATTACTGGCGGTATCTTTGAGAGGATTCAGTGTTTGCAGAGCCTGCATCGCCTTGATGCCCAGCGGCGTGGCGGCGTTATCCAACCCCAGCATATTGGCAGCCAGGTTCATGGTGATAGCCCCTTGTGCTTCATGTCCCGCAGGCACTTCCGGCATCAGCCGCCGAAACAGCGGTGCCAACCCTCGGCCGAGCCAGTGAATAACACCGGTTTTTTCGGCAATGGCAAACAGTCCCGACCATAACGCCAGCAGACCGATCAGCCCGATAGCAATATCAACCGAAAGGGTCGCCATATCGAAACTGGCATTCACCAGTTGCTGAAACACCTCGCTGTCACCGCCGGCCCAACGCACCAGAGCCGTGGCAAAACCGACCAGAAAAAACAACGCCCAAACAAGATTCAAGCACGGCTCCCGACTATCTGCATTGAGCTTCGATTTATACGCACTCAGTGGTGAATGTCCAGCAACCAGGCTCGACACCCTGCCCTGCAGAACACCTCAACGCCATCGACCAGCGCCAGAAAAAATCCCAAAAAAAACGGCCACAAGGGCCGTCAAAACTAGATCTAACAGAGGGAGAGCAGATAAACAATGAAACTGCTTGTGTTAAGAGGTACTTACCGGCATTTGGTTCCCTGGCGCTGTAAAAAAATAATGATTCTTTGCTATCCGGCACCGTTGTCGCGGCGAACATTACCAAGTTAGTGCTTGCGACTGGCACAGGAACCCATAAGCTGGGCGTTTATCTAACCTGGAGCTTCCATGAACCTGCCAGCCCGAGCCACGCCTGTTCTCATGCTGCTGATTTGCGTGATTTGCTGGGGCAGTGTGTTTCCTATTTCCAAAGTCCTGTTGCAGTCGGTTTCCGGGTTGTCATTGCTGATGTGGCGGTTTCTGATCGCGCTGGTCTGTGTCTGTCTTTATCTGCTGGTGCAGCGCAAGCCCTGGCCAGCACTGAGTGGATCGCAATATCTGGTTCTGGCGGCACTTGGCGTGCTCGGGGTGGGCAGTTTCAACCTCGCTCTTTACGAAGGTTTGCCCTACACCGAGGCCACCAACGGTGCCCTGATTATGGCGCTCAGTCCATTGGTGACGTCGATTGCAGCGGGAGCACTGGCCCGCCGCTGGCTCTCGGTTCAACAGTGGATCAGCCTGACCATTGGCCTGATCGGCGTAACCCTGGTGATTACCAACGGCGATGTTATGTCGCTGCTGCAACACGGCCTTAATCGTGGTGACTTGCTGATCAGCATCGGCATGTTGTGCTGGGCGGCCTTTACCATTGCCTCACAACGCGTCAGCCACTGGCTGCCTCCCATGTCGTTTACCCTGGTTACCATGACGGCGGGCTGGCTGGCGGTCAGTGTGTATGGCCTGCTGTTCAAGGAGATTCACCCCTGGCAAGAAATTCAGCTGCTCAACCCGATCGAGTGGCTGCAGTTGTTGCACATCAGCCTCTTTGGTTCTGTGCTGGCGTATCTGTTCTGGATTCAGGGCGTCAAGGCCATTGGTGCTGCCAATGCTTCGCTGTATTTTAATTTGGTGCCGGTGTCGGCTGCCTTGATTGCGCTGGCCATGGGGGTACAGCTGAGTCTGATCCAGACCCTCGGCATTACCATTACCATTGTCGGGCTGAGTCTACCCTGGCTGGCCCGCTCGTTGTGGGCACGGCGGCATCAGGATGGGTTGCCACAATAAAAAGCCGGTACTCCGCTACTCATGGCGGCCACACGCCTGGTCACTGGCCAACAACAAACAACCGGCATAAAAAAAGACAGTGGTGAAAAACACACACTGTCTTTTAACCAGCGGAATAACCAACAAGCAGAATCCGGTATCAGCCCAGCAAATGCACCGCCCACAAGGTGATGCCCGGGAAGATGATCATCAGAATTACCCGCAAGATATCCGAGAGCAGGAACGGAATCACGCCCTTGAATGCATCCGTCATCAGCAAATCCTTGTCGAAGGACTTGATGATAAATACGTTCATGCCTACCGGCGGCGTAATCAAACCGACTTCAACCACCACCAGCGCAATAATACCAAACCAGATGCCCAGATCTTCCGCCGGCATACCAAAATCCATCACCGCAATAATCGGGTAGTAGATCGGAATGGTCAGCAAGATCATCGCCAGGCTGTCCATAAAACAGCCCAGAATCAGATAGGTCAGCAACATGATTGTCAGTACCAGATACGGCGACAGGTCGGCAGCCAGAATCATATCGGCACCCAATGAGGGTAACTGCGTCAGCGCAATAAAAACGCTGAACAGGTCGGCACCCAACAGGATGAAAAAAATCATCGCCGTCGATACCGCCGTTTTAAGAATGCTGTCGCGAAAATCCGCCAACCGCATCTTGCCATGGGTAAAAGCCAGAATGGCCGTCAGGATCACCCCGACAGAGGCGGCTTCGGTAGGGGTAAAAATACCGGCATAAATACCGCCCAGAACAATCAGAAATATCACCGAAATATGCCAGACATCACCGGTGGAACGAAATTTCTGCGCCCACGTGGTTTTTGGCCCGGCCGGGCCGGAGTCCGGTTTCAGTCGTACATAAATCGCAATCGCCAGCATATAGCCGAACGCCGCCATAAAACCCGGAACAAAGGCCGCCAGAAACATTTTGGCGATATTTTGTTCGGTCAGTACCGAGAAGATAATCAGCACCATTGATGGCGGAATCAGAATCCCCAGGGTTCCCCCTGCCGCCAGCGCTCCGGCAGCCAGACCCGGCTGATAATTATTGGCTTTCATTTCTGGCAAGGCGACCTTGCCCATGGTGGAGGCAGTGGCCAGTGAGGAACCACAAATCGCTCCGAACGCGGCACAGCCGGAAATCGACGCCATCGCCAAACCGCCTCTTAACTGTCCGACCCAGACGTTGCAGGTACGAAACAGTTCACGGGTAATACCGGCACGGGTGGCCAGTTCGCCCATCAGCAAGAATAACGGTACCACCGACAGGTCGAAGGTGGAAAACTTGGACACCGGTACCGTGCCCATATAGTTCAGCACCGACTCCGGCCCGGCCAGCAGGCCATAACCCAGAGCGCCACAGGCCATCATCGACAGCGCGATCGGAATACGCAGCGCCATCAACACCATCAGCAATGCCATCATGGCAAAGGCCAGTTCTACATTGCTCATTTCCCGGCTCCACGTACAAAAGTGACGATACGATCAAGGCTCGTCAGGGCAATCAGGGCGGAAGACAATACGCCCGGTACAAACACAATCCAGAGCGGCAGTTCCAGAAGCATACTCTGCTCCATATACTCATAGGCATCGATACCGCCCAGCGTCAGCTGCCAGATCAGCACCAGTGATACGATCAGGAAAAACACTTCCCCCACCGTTTCCAGCAAGGCGACGGATCGCGGGGCCAGGTTATTGGTGAAAATATCCACCACCACATGGCCGTTACAACGGTGGCCTTCCGGTAAAAACAGAAAGACGGTTATACCCAGGCCAGCTTCCACCAGCTCGTAATCACCTTCGATAGCAGCACCAAACAGCGTACGACCGGTGATGCTGATCACCGTCATGGTGGCCAACATCAGCATTAAAAAACCGCCCAACAGTGCGAACTGACGGGACAGCCATGCCATACCGAGACGTACCTGTTCCAGCCAGACTGGCTGGGTCAGGGATATATCAGTCATGAGCCACTAACGACCTGCTGGTATTTTTTGATCAGGCTAACGGCTTTTTTGTACAGTGCTGTACCATTTTCGCCGTCGTCATTCATATCTTCTATCCAGTCGTCAGTCACCGGTTGCATGGTTTGCTTCCAGCGAGCCGTTTCTTCCTCTGTCAGGGTATAGAAGGGGTTGTTTTCTGCTTCAGAAGCGGCATATCCCGGCAGCTCGGCCAGGTCCATGGCATGACCCAAACGGCGGGCTTCGTTGATACCGGAGTTGTTATCGATCACCTGTTTTAAATCCGCGGGTAATTTCGCGTAGGCTTTCTTGTTCATGGTAAAGAGGAAGAACTGGGTATACAGACCGTGTTCACCCTTGATCTCGGTATGGTTGGGTGCCAACTGCTGTATTTTTAGCGGGTTAACCACCTCAAACGGCATCACCGCTACATCCACAACCCCTTTGGACAAGGCACTCGGCAGGGCTGGCACCGGCATAAATACCGGGGAACCGCCGACCAGACTGAAGGCTTCAGCCATCGCTTTGTTGGGTGCCCGCATTTTCAGGCCTTCCATATCCGCAGTGGTCTTGATCAGCACGTCACGGGAATGCAGTGCACCCGGAGCATGGGTATGAATGGCCAGCAAATGCACATCGCTCAGCTCATCCTGCATTTCTGTTTCGGCATACTCCTGCATCGCCATACTGGTTGCTTCGGCACTGGCGGGCATAAAGGGCAATTCAAACACACCAGCTTTCGAGAAACGGCCCGGAGTATAACCACCGACTGTCCAGACAATATCGGCTACGCCTTTACGGGCCTGGTCAAACAGCTGCGGCGGTTTGCCACCCAACTGCATTGCCGGATAAATATCGATTTTGATACGGCCATCGGACTCTGCCATCACCTTGTTGGCCCAGGGCACCATCATTTTTTGGTGAGCCGCGGACAACGGCGTCAGGAAGTGATGTAACTTGAAGGTAAATTCAGGTTCAGCAGCCTGGGTGTTCAAGGTTGCCATACCAGCAACGGTAAGGCTCAACGTCAGGAGCAGCTTTTTCAATTTCATTGTTTGTCACCTTGTTATTTTTATCGGGCATATCTTGCCACCAGCAAAATCATGCACCCCAGGAACTGTCTGAGGGTTTGACCGACATTTTTGTCTGGATGTAATTCATCCTTATTGGCACCAGTACACTCACTGGATCATGGCAACTGGCAGTTACTAAACAGCAACTTGATCAACGGCATCAAGCTAGCATCCCGAGCCGCCATGCAGATAATTAAATAAGCATAAGAGCCATTCATTTTTTGCATAGAGGTTATCTATCGATGGCAATTTCTTCTGTTTTTAACGTTATTAGACAACGCTTTTGATGGTACAAACCAGCCTGTCAACATCTCATAAATAGCCTTTTAATATCCCATCAACAGCCAGCAAAAAACCCGACAAACCCCCATAAACAGCCTCTTTTTAGCTTATTATGGATAAAATCCGGCTGACTCTGAGCAGCCAGCCGTGGCTCGGTCATGTTGGCCGAACAGCGTGATCAGAAGCTGTTGGCAGCACTCGCAACAGCTTCAGGCTATAGCAAAAACAAATAGCACTCGGAGAAAATTGGAATACCGGATGAGTAGCACAAGCCAAGATGTTGCAGGCATACTGGCCGACAGAAAAACAGGCGCGACTCGCGCTGCTGTGCCGATCGATGGATGCACCGGACAATCAGTATGTCATTTAAGTACCAGCAGCATGCTGACGGTATTCAGGGATTCAACCACATAGTACTAGGGGATTTATGCCTGATACATCGATGTCCCTGCCCGCTACCCTGACACTGGTTCCCTACCCGTCAGAACCGGACAATCCATCGCTGCCACGGTGGCGACTGGACAACCGTTCAGGGGCAGCTCTCTTGTTACGCCCGGGCGCGGATACTCACACCGCTGCCGTACCGGCGCTGCAGCAACACGAGTGCAAATTGTTTGGCAAACTGATGATTTCCGAGCTGCTCTTTGTTGAGCAGACCGAACTGCTCTGCCGCACCAGTGCCGACAGTTATCTGTTGTTGCTGGTGATCGAAAGTCACCCTGAAAATCCGCACAACACCAGGCAACCAGAGTCGCCAACCCATACTGGATGCTTGCTGAATCCGGGCACGGCGCTAGTGCTGGGTTATCCACCAGGCTGCCGGGTGATGACGTTATCCATTCCGGCCCCGGAGTTGCTGCAAGCCCTGGCCGCGATGGGGTATTCCCAGGATCACAATAGCAATACGGCTGACCTCACCTTGCAGCTTTCTGATACCGATGACGCCCTGCCAGAAGCGCTTTATCATATTCTGCAGGCGATGCGAGCTTCGGCCTCACGCCCGATCACTGCGGCCACCCGGCGCTGCTATGAACAGCTGTTATACGATACCCTGCTGGACAGTGTCACGATCCAGCAACAACAACCCGGACAGCCAACCATCAGCAAACACCCGCAAATTGAACAGGTACGGCAGCTGGTGATGACCCATATCACCGAAGATTTTGATCTCCGTGATATTGCTTCTGCCTGCAAGGTCAGCGTCAAAACTCTCTACAACCTGTTTAATCGGGAGTTGGGGATCACACCCTCGGTATTTATCCGCCACCGTAAACTTGAAGCCGCCTACGCCGATATCCAGCACTGCCCAGAGCACAACATCACTCATATCGCGACCCGCTACGGCTTTACCAACCTCAGTCGTTTTGCCGCTTACTTCCGCGAACAGTATGGCGAATCACCCTCTGAGACACTGCGCAAACGCCGCCAGCAAGATGCCACTGCTCCAGCGGGGGCATCTATTTAATCCGGTATTTAATCCGGAGCTCACTCTGGGCTACTGGATGGAGCTACTGACTGAATGGAGCTCTGAATGGAGCACCTGGTTCGTCAAAAACCACACGCCTTTTATCCTCACCCTACCCACAGACAGACACAAAAAAACCGGGCAAGCCCGGTTTCCTGTTGTAACAAGAGCGTGGCCACTCTTGTTTGCAGAACAACGATAACAAACACATTGACGGAGCTGTTTTTCAAACAGCGCGTCAGGCCCGGCCGGACAGCACACCACAACCGCTGCTGCCCGGCTCCGGGATCAGAACTTGTAAATGGCCATCACTTCCAGCTGCTTACCCTTCGGACGGATGTTAGGGAAAGTGCTGGTGTTGTTTAATGTACCCACGTCCTGCTTACGGAATTCAACCCCCAGATCCAGACCCTTGGTGTAGTTGTAGATCACGTTGGCATTCATGGCATTCAGCTCGCTGTCAGCGTCATCATCGACACCAATGTGGGCCATACGAATGGTGGCTTTGGTTTTTTCGTTAACCTGGTAAGCCACTGCGGCGGTATAACCGGTTTGTTGTACCAGCTTGCCATCTTCCGCATCGGAGTTTTTCCCACCATAAGCTCCTGCAACACCAAAACCGGTGTAAACGCCCAGGCCTTTACCAGTGTAAGCACTGCCGTACAGAGTGACATCACCCATACCCAGTTTACCGGCGAAAGAGAAACCACCACCAAATACGGAGTTTTCATCGTCGTTGTTGGAGCCATCACCCTGAGCGACATCACGGCCAACCGCCGCGACAGTGTAGCCGGAGCCACCTTCAAAACGTTGGGTATAAGCCGCCACCATGTCCGGGAAAGCCGCACCGGTATTCACAGGGTCTTGCAAGCTGATACGAACCGGGCCAGAGGTGTAGTGCATCACCAGGTTCGGGCGAATGGTACCGCCGTTACCACCAATCGTACCAAGACCAGGACCCCAGAAGTTAACCTGGGCAGCATCCATTGGAGCAGTTGCAAAGAAAGCACCACTCCAGGTTTGTCCCAGAGTAACCTTATCGATTTGCATATAAGCGTGACGCAAACGCCAGTCATAAGTTGAAGAGTTGAAATAACCGCCGTAAAAGTCACCCTCAATAAAGGTCGTGATTTTATGGCCATCCACAACACGCTCGGTTTTGAAATTCAGACGAGACTGACGAGCAGTCGCATCAAAAGAATTACTGACATCGTTAGCGGCATCGGCATCCGGACGGTTAAACACGCCTTCTGCCTTGATGTAACCGCCAACGCTGTAGGTGACGCCATTCATTTCAGCGACTTGTCCTGCACTGGCAGCGGATGCCAGTACGGATGATGCAATAGCCAAAGCTAATGTATGCTTCTTCATGTTTACGCCTTTATTATTTATTGTTTTCGTTCTCCAACGGTTGCTCTGCTGTCAAACAAGCGTCAGTCAATCAACCCCTCCAGTGTCGTACAGCCTTATCAGAAAGGCTGTACATATATTGAAAACACCATACGCTGCGTGTAAAAAGCCATCGAATTACCGCTTGCTGCCATAACTTTTTGAGATACCAGAGATTTTTTTCATCGATTATGGGTCACAACGGGTTACTTTTTGTTATGGCCGACAACCAGCCCGCAACAGAACCAGCCACAACCAGCCCAATAGCCATCAACCCCAGGCCACCCACACCAGCCCCTGAAAACCCCAGTAATCTCAACCCTATTCCCCAGCAATCTGAATGGGTGACGATCGAACCCAACGCAGTCAAAACCATCCTGACACACCGGACTCCTCCCCAAATGATGTCAAAAAAGTACCAGTGATAATCACTATCCTCCATTCAGGATCTGATCAGTCTTGTCCATCATGCAGCCGATACCAGACACTATTCAGTTGAGGCAAACATGAAAACTATAACGACTCAGGTAGCCATCATTGGCTCCGGCCCATCCGGTTTGCTGCTGGGCCAGCTGTTACACAAACACGGCATTGATAACGTGATTATTGACCGCGTTGATGGCGACTACATCCTTGGCCGCATTCGGGCGGGTATTCTGGAACAAGGTTTTGTTGACCTGGTACGGGAAGCCGGGGTCGCGGAACGTATGGATGCCGAAGGTCATATCCACGAAGGTTTTGAACTGTCGATGAACGGCGAGCGCACCCGCATTGACCTGAAAGGGCTGACCGGAGGCGACACGGTGATGTGTTACGGCCAGGTCGAAATTACCCGGGACTTGATTGAAGCACGTCAGGCCCTGGACTTACCGACCTACTACAACGCCAGCGACGCCACACCTCACGATGTAAAAAGCGATGCCCCCTATGTCACATTTGTACATAAGGGTGAAGAATACCGCCTCGACTGTGATTACATTGCCGGTTGCGACGGTTTTCACGGCGTATCCCGCCAGACGATTCCAGCCGAAGTCCGTACCGAGCACGAACGTGTTTACCCGTTTGGCTGGCTCGGTTTTATGGCCGATGTCCCCCCCTGTAACCACGAACTGATCTATGCCATGAGTGATCGCGGTTTTGCCCTGGCCAGTCAGCGCTCCGCCACCCGTTCACGCTATTACCTGCAAGTACCGTTAACCGACAATATCGATGACTGGAGCGACGAACGCTTCTGGACCGAGATAAAAAAACGCCTGCCCGCAGATATCGCCGCCAATATGGAAACCGGCCCGAGCATTGAAAAAAGCATCGCGCCATTACGCTCGTTTGTGTGTGAACCGATGCAATACGGCAATCTGTTTCTGGTCGGAGACGCCGCCCATATCGTGCCACCTACCGGTGCCAAAGGGCTAAACCTGGCCGCCTCCGATGTGGCCACGCTGTGCAAGATCATGGTTCGGGTTTACAAGGAAGGCGACAAGAGCTGTATCACACAGTACTCCGATATTGCCTTGCGCCGGGTCTGGAACGGTGAACGCTTCAGCTGGTGGATGACCAGCATGATGCACGATTTTGGTGACGACCTGTCCGGGGGCAACAATATGGAACCCTTGATGTACAAACGCTTTATGGAATCGGAGCTGAATTATTATCTGGGTTCAGACAATGGTCGCAAGGTCATTGCGGAGCAGTACGTGGGTTTGCCTTACGAAGACCTGAAGTAAGTAAGCCGGTGTCCCTGAATCAGGTTCAGGGACAATACCTCACTACATAACCCCACACCGAACCCCACCGTCTTGCCGGACAGGGCCATGCTTTTTATTTATGGCCCATGGTCCGGAATCCATGGGTTGTGACGGCGACCCTATGACCACCTGAGTTCCCTTCTCAACAGCTCCCTCTCAATGCCACACTTGAGCGCTAAAGAACGCGGCAAAATGCGGCCGCAGGCGGCACATTCGCCGCTCCAGTTGCGGCCATTCCAGTAGCAACAGGTCCCTGGCGGACTGCACCTGTAAACGCTGATCTACGGTAGTGGCTTGCGACCACAGCCTGGCCACCAGCTCCGTGCAGCGGCTCAGTTTGACCAGCGCCATTTCGGCTCGTCCAGCTTCCAGATAAGCGTCCACCAGATTCAGCAAGGGGGCCACGACCGCTAGCAAGGCCGGCTCTGACAACCGGGCGGCGGCATCCAGTTCCGCATAACCCAGACTCAACGCCTTATGGAAATCGTCGCAGGCTTGCTGCGGATTGCCAGCCAGCAGCGTTCGTTGTCCGGATTCAATCCAGAAAACCCAGCCGTCCGGCATATCCTGCCCAGTCACATTACGTTTACGGGATGCCCGGTTCATCGTTTTGCCCCGTCAGTGTGGCACCCGCTGTTTGTCGTCAGATGCCGCCCTGGGTCAGCTTCGCCGGATCCAGTAATCGCTCCAGCTCAGCCCGCCCCAAATTGGTTTGCTCGTCCGCCACGTCCAGTACCGGCCGTTTTTCTTTATACGCCTGCTTGGCAATCTCTGCCGCTTTCATATAACCCACAATCGGATTCAGCGCAGTCACCAGAATCGGATTACGCGCCAGCGCCTGCTGCAGATTGGCTTCGTTCACGGTAAAGGTGGCAATGGCCTTGTCGGCCAGCAAGTGTGATGCATTGGCGGCCAGCTCAATACTGCCCAGCAGATTAAACGCAATCAATGGCAGCATGACATTCAACTCAAAATTGCCAGATTGGCCACCGATGGTAATGGCAGTATCGTTGCCAATAATCTGGGCCGCCACCATGGCCGTGGCTTCGGGGATCACCGGATTGACCTTGCCCGGCATAATCGATGAACCAGGCTGCAGTGCTTCCAGTTCAATTTCTCCCAACCCTGCCAGTGGGCCAGAGTTCATCCAACGCAAGTCATTGGCGATTTTCATCAGGGCGACAGCCAGGGTTTTGATCGACGCAGAGGTTTGTACTGCCACGTCCTGCGAGCTGATCAACATAAACAGGTCCGGGCCAGGCTGGAACGGTAAACCGGTTAACTTGCTCAGTTCATGGTTAAACAACTCGGCAAATTCCGGATGCGCATTCACTCCGGTACCTACCGCGGTTCCTCCCTGCGCCAGACGCAGCAGCTGGGTCAATTGATGGTCCAGGTTCTTGCGGCAGCTGCGAATCTGCTCCGCCCAGGCCCCCAGGCTCTGGCTCAGACGTACCGGCATGGCGTCCATCAGATGGGTACGGCCGGTTTTGACGTAGCCGTCCACACTGGCGGCCTTGCTGCGTATTTCCCGGTACAGATGATCCAGCGCCGGAATCAATACATCACTGAGCGTGATTGCGGCACTGATATGAATACTGCTTGGAATAATATCGTTACTGCTCTGGCCACAATTAACGTGATCATTGGCACTCACGGTCTGGCCCAACGAGCGGCTCGCCAGCGTCGCAATCACTTCGTTGGCGTTCATATTGGTGCTGGTACCGGAGCCGGTCTGGAAGACGTCCACCGGAAAGTGAGTCATCAGAGCCTCATCGGCCAACAGTTGATCCACAGCACCTACAATCGCGGCAGCAATGTCGCTCTCCAGCAGCCCCAACTGACTGTTGGCCCGGGCTGCCGCTGACTTGGCCAACAGCAAGGAGGTGATAAAAGGCTGAGGCAGACTGCGGCCGCTGATGGGGAAGTTATTGATGGCGCGCTGGGTTTGTGCGCCCCACAGTGCCGCCTCCGGTACTTGTAACTCACCCATGCTGTCTGTAACGGTACGATAATTCATGCTGTTCTCCTTGGCTTGTAACTCAACAAAATCGTCATCCTGCAGAATATTCCAGGCTGTAGCCGGCAATGGTGCGTAACTGCCATTGCAAGCGATTAACTGAACGCCGCTGATGGGGCTTGGAGGCAATCGACGACAGGCCATTCAGTGGATGATGGCTGTAGTCCATACACAGCTGCCGCCAGTTTTCCGGCACCAGTTCATCGGCAATGGCTTCCAGCAACAAATCATATTCGCGGCGGTAAACACGCCGTTTGATGCAGTTGCAGCTACGTGGAAAAACAATTTCTTCCAGATCCAGCCAGCGCTGAATATTTCCCGGGCTGTCTGGCTCTGTGCCATATCGCACGGCATGACGCATCGAGATCAGTTCCAGGTAGTTATCCATTGCTTGTTGACTGGCCATTTACATGCTCCTGCATCCGGTTTGGACCGATAAGTTGTCGTCAGTTCTGCACTCAGCCATTGCCGGCCACCACAGAAACAAAGAATTGATGTTCAGGGTTGATTTATTAATGATAATGATTAGCATTCATTAAAACGTCAACCCGATATCGCTTATCCGGGCATTAATTTCATTCTCTGAGAGCAACACGTCATGACCAACATCCGCACCGGCATCATTTTTGGCACCGACACCGGCAACACCGAGGACATCGCACACCGCATGGCCGACCAGCTTCAGCAGTACAATATCACCGCCGAGATTTACAACATTACTGAGGCCGACCCGGAAACCTTCAGTAACTATGATCTGCTGATACTGGGTATTCCGACCTGGGACTTTGGCGGCATTCAGGCCGACTGGGATGATATGGAAGAGATCTTGCCGCAACTGGATCTGAGCCGACCGGTGGTGGCGCTTTACGGTCTCGGGGATCAGTTTGGTTATGGCGATTATTTTGTTGATGCCATGGGCTGGCTGCATAACCATCTGCAACTGTCCGGTGCCCGGTTTGCCGGTTACTGGCCAACCACAGGCTATGAATTTGACGCCTCGCTGGCGACGCTGTCAGACGGCAAGCAGTTCTGTGGCCTGGCCATTGATGAAGACCAGCAATTTGATCTCACTGACGACCGGGTCAGCCGCTGGATCAGCCAGGTGATGAGCGAATACCGCCAGCTCGCCGATGTGGCGGAAGCAGGCTAAAGCCGGCCAAGTCCGTTCACCGCCCCGGTACTCCGGATGCCATCGTCACGATGACATCCGCCGGGATGGTCGCTGGTCAGATCCCCCGCAAAAATACCAGCAGATCCTGTTGCCCGGTTTCTTGCAGTGCTTCCCAGGCTTGCCGGGCAGCCTCGGCTTCACCTCCGTGCCAGTTAATGGCTTCCACCAGCGTTTCGGCACGGCCATCATGCAAAAAACGCGAGTCGCCATTCCCTTCGATCAGCCCCAGTCCCCACAGCGGTGGAGTTTTCCACTCGCGGTCACCGGCGTCACCTTCCTTCATGCCATCACTGAGTGCTTCCCCCATATCGTGCAGCAGCAGGTCGGTATAGGCATAAATGGTTTGCTGGTTCAGCTGCTCGAACGCTGACGTATCCCCGGTGGTCAGTGTCGGCCGATGACAATCGTCACAGCCGACCTGCTCAAACAGATCGGCACCACGGTCAAACTGTGTCTGGTCGTCGATACGGCGGTCGTACACCGCCAGCAGTGTCAGAAAATCATTAATGGCGTTGAGACTATCCAGGCTGACTTCGGGGTCGCCCCCACTGGGCTGTTCGCTGCAGATCGATTGCTGATCGGTGCAGGGTTCCGCCGGATTCAGCGGCGTTGTCAGCCCCATATCCTGATGCAACGCCCCCGCGCTCTGGCCTCTCAGGGTGCATTGCACCGCTTTCCAGCCAAAACGGCCGAGACAGGCAACCCCTTCCCGCTCCAGCGAATGGGCACGGCCGGAAATACCATCCTGATCCTGATCATCCGGGTCATGCCACTGCAGGATTTGTGCTTCCGGCACCAGCTCCAGCAAACCCACACCGGTCAGTTGGGGGGACAAGCGCGGTCCCAGCTGTACGCCATCATCTAACGTGTGCTCGGCTTCCGATAGCTGAAATTGTGGCTGCCCCAGTCCAATATCCTGCCAGGTCACGCGACCTTCCGGAGCACCAACCGTGGCCGATGTTTGCAGCTGGCCACCCAAATAAGTATCGGGCTGGCCATCCAGTGTCCCCAGGCGGAACAGAATCCCATGTGACGTGGTGCCATCGTCATTCAGGCTGGCAGCACGACCAGACACCAGATGACAGTCGTCGCAGGCAGAGGCAATAAACAGCGGCCCGAGGCCATCCAGCAGAGTCCGGCTGCCCGGTGCCGCGGTCCAATCAGCGACAAACAGTTCCCGCCCCTGGGACACCGTCGGCGCGGTCGCAAGATCCAGCCCCGGAATAAACTGCAGAAATGCCAGGTCATCCTGGAAGGTCACCGTTGCCGCGCCTCCCACCGCTTGCCATTCTCGCGGCTCTTCGGTGTCCGGGTCTGTGCTTGGGTCTGGGATTGTATCGACGGGCGCTTCCGTGGTTGTGCCAGAATCCGCCGATGTTCCATCCGCTCCACAGCCACTCAGGCTGACCAGTGTCAACGTCGACAACAACAAAGTGGCCGCCCAATGGGCGGCCTCTTTGTCGGGCTGATGTTTGAAAAAGATGTTTTTCATGGCTCGACCGATGACATCACCAGAGTAGGTACACGATAGGTCCAAAGATCAATGGTGCCTTCTCCGCCGCCCAAAGAGCCCTGGAAGCTCCAGCCCCAGGAGAACACGCTGCCATCCTGACGCTGACCAATGGTGTGCAAGGCACCATTACCCAGATCCACTACATTATCGAAACCAAAAACTGATGATGATGGCTCACTGACGTCGCCATCCTGCTCCAGCCCCAAGGTGCCGAGCATGTTTTGTCCCCATGGATAGACCTGGCCGTCTTCTCGTTCGGCAAAGCTCTGGTTGCCTCCCGCCCATACCGCAACGGCATCCTCAAACCAGGGCAGTTTTTTCGGGCTGGTGATTTCTTTTGGCCAGTCCGGATCAACATTGTCATTGTCGTACAGGCCTATCTGGCTGCTGTAGTTCAGACCCCAGCCATACACGGCGCCGCTCTGGGCCACCGCCAAGACATGACCTTTACCGGCCACAACGGCTTCGATGGGTTCATCGATGCTGATTTGCGTGGGCGTTGGGTGCTCATCGGTATCTTCGGTGCCCAGTCCGAGCTGGCCATAGTTGTTCTGGCCCCAGCTCCAGACCCGCCCATCGCTATCCACCGCCAGGGAGAAGGAAGCCCCGGATGCAATCTGGATGATATTGCTGACATTCGCTTTCACCGGTACATCCCGATCTTCCGTGGTGCCGTCACCCAACTGGCCGTACCGGTTGGTGCCAAACGCCGAGACAGTGCCATCCTGATGCAAGACCAGCGTCTGGTTATAACCCCGGGTCACTGCGACCGCATCGGTGATACCGGCTACCTGCAACGGCGTTGATGCATCGTCTTCATTGAGGGTATCCGAGTCGGCCTCTCCCTGCCCCAGCTGGCCACTGCCACCATTACCCCACATCCAGATGGTCCCGTCATCGGCCAGCGCTGCTGAGGTGTTCTGCCCAAAGGCGAGGGACAGAAAGGTCGGCTCGGTGGTGATCATTACCGGAGCATACGGATGCTCATCCACATTCAGGTCAGAGCTCGGGTTGGACACAAAACCCAGCCCGGCCTGGCCGTAGTTGTTGCGGCCCCAGCTGTAGGTGCCATCGGCACGAATAGCGCCAGAGTGCGCATTACCACCAGCCACCGGTTTACCAAAATACGCCGTATGGGTTTCCACTACCTGATTACCGGCGGTGTCGGTCGCGGTGACTTCATAGTGGTTGCTGCCAGGTGTCAGCAGCAAGCGTGCCTGATATTGGCCATCGTCGGCATCCGCTGCTGCCGTGACGGTTTGATCACCCAGGGTGACACTGACGTCAGACACTGCCTGGTTATCCGTGGCATTGATACGCACCGTCGTCGTCAGCGCCTGGGTCGCATGACCATTGGATGGAAACACAAAGGACAATTCTGGTGCTTGTGTATCGAGAATCAGCGTGCGGGTGTCGCTGGTGGTATTACCGGCGGCATCGGTAACGGTGATTTCCAGCTCGTTGTCACCGTCGGTCAGCGTTAGATCGACGCTGAAGCTGTCGTTATCCAGTGTCGCAACCACATGATCGCCATTCAGCAGCACGGTGACGGCACTGACCGACTCGTTATCGCTGACATTACCTTCCAGCGTCACCGCCGCAGTCGCCACCATGGACTGATCGGCCGGGGTGATATTAAACACTTCCGGCAGCTCAGTATCCTTTGAGGAGTCAGAATCTGATCCACATCCCGCCAAGGCCAACGATGCCAGGAATACCGAGTAATACAGACGATTCATTACGCCTCTCCCTTGTTATTGAGTTATTTATCAGTACGTATAGAAAACAAATCGTACCTTTCCTTGCAATTAAATACAAATCATTATTATTTAGATTATGTTGTAGTTTTATCTGGAGAGTTGAACAGACAGGACAGCTACGCCTGACCTGAGCAGGATGCTCAGGCAGTCAGATGGGTAAATAAAAACGAGGGATAAAAAAGAGGAATAAAAAAGCGAGATCAAATTGCGCTGGGTCAGCCGCTGTCCGGTTCTGGACGTTGTGCGGCTGCCCACTATCAAGCGTCAAGCGTCAGCCATGTACTTCGCTGTTATCCAGCGCGGCGGCGGCTCCTAACAATCCGGGGTTATCGGCCACACACAGCCAGACCGGAACGTCTTCAAGATAGTGTTGAAAGCGGCCCTTGTTAATCATCGCAGCATGAAACTGGCTGGCCAAAAACAGCTCTTTGACACGAGGCAAGATGCCGCCACACAAATACACACCGCCACGGGCACCCAGCGTCAGTGCCTGATCACCCACAACCGCTCCCAATATTTCAAAAAAATGCGTCAGGGTGCGACGCCCTAACGAGTGTTCGTCTTGTTGTGCCTGCTGACTGATGCTGGCTGGAGTAGCACACTCAGCGTCAAGCCCGTGGATTTGCGCCAGTATCTGATACATGTCCAGCAATCCCTGCCCAGACAACAGGCGCTCGACCGATACCCGGCCGTAGCGTTGCTGCATGCCTTGCAGAATGGCGTATTCTGCCGCGCTGGTCGGTGCAAAGCTGACGTGACCACCTTCGCCAGACAGCGGTACCCAGCCGCCTTGTACTGGTACCAGCCCTGAGACTCCGAGGCCGGTGCCCGGGCCAATCACCAGCCGCGTGCCCTGTTCATACCAATGTCCCTCAGCCTGTGAATGACAGACTGCCGTATGGCCAATATGCACATCGACCAGATCCTGCCCCGGCACCTGCAGCATACCCAACGCCATCGCGGTAAAATCGTTGACCAGTTTGAGTTGCTGCAGGCCAAGGTGATTCATCAGTTGCTGACGATGGAATACCCAGTGATTGTTGGTCATAACAATATCGTCGTCAGTCACCGGGCAAGCCAACGCCAGACAGGCCCGATGAATACCGCTGACGCCCATCTGCCTGCTGTAGCACTGGATAGCGGCTTCGATGCCAGGAAAGTCGGCAGTTTCCAGCGTCAGGATATGGCTGAGGGTGACGCTACCGGGCTTCACCAAGGCAAAACGGGCGTTGGTGCCGCCGATATCCCCGACCAAGACATGCCCACCGGCCAGCACAGGCTCGTCGAAACCCGCCGCTGGCACCGGATAATCGGCGAACGGCTTCATGCCTCGACCTCGGAATTACGACCAGCCTCCGAACCGTTACCTTGCAGATGCTCCGGCACCTGGTCGGTGTCGGAACTAAAGCAGAATACCGTGGCACCCCGCTCGGCTTCGTTCACCTGGCTGCGCATCGGGCCAAACAGTTCACGCCCCATACCCAGCCCATGCTGCTTGACCACCGCCGGTTCGCTGGCCGGGCGCTGCAACCAGAGGTCATCCTCTGCCAGCAATAACAACTCACCGGTCGTGGCATCGAGACGAATCCGGTCGCCGTCCTGCACATGCGCCAACGGCCCGCCCAGTTGGGCTTCTGGCCAGACATGGATCGCCGCCGGGACTTTGCCGGAGGCTCCGGACATACGGCCGTCGGTCACCAGCGCCACCTTGAAGCCCTTGTCTTGCAGCGTGCCCAAAAACGGCGTCAGTTTATGCAGCTCGGGCATGCCGATGGCGTTGGGGCCCTGATAACGCACCACCGCAATAAAATCTTTCTCCAGTTCTCCGCGCTTGAAAGCCTCGGCCAGATCGTCCTGGTCGTTAAAAACAATGGCGGGAGCTTCGACCACTCGATGTGCTTCTGCTACCGCCGAGACCTTGATCACGCCACGGCCAAGGTTGCCACGCATCAGCTTCAGGCCACCATTGGCCGAGAACGGCGTCGCGGCCGGACGCAAGACCTGATCATCCAGCGAGCTGGTTGTGCCTTCGCGCCAGACCAGTTCGCCATCCTGTAAAAACGGCTCCTGGGTATAACGGGACAAACCATGGCCCATAATGGTCATCACATCGTCGTGCAAATAACCGGCTCCGAGTAACTCCCGCACGATATAACCGACACCCCCTGCGGCATGAAAATGATTGATATCAGCTTCGCCATTGGGGTAAACCCGGGCAATCAGAGGCACCACATCGGACAAATCGGAAAAGTCCTGCCAGTCAATAATCACCCCAGCTGCTGCCGCAATGGCAATGATATGCATAGTGTGATTGGTGGAACCGCCAGTGGCCAGCAAGGCCACAATGCCGTTCACCAGCGATTTTTCATCGACGATTTCATACAGCGGTGTGTAGCGACCATTGGGAGCCGTCAGGCGTACCGCTTGCTGCGCCGCATAACGGGTCAGCTGCTCACGTAATTCGGTGCCCGGATTCACAAAGGAAGAACCGGGCAAGTGCAGCCCCATGATCTCAACCATCATCTGGTTGGAGTTGGCAGTGCCGTAAAAAGTACAGGTACCGGCGCTGTGATAGGAATCGGATTCACATTGCAGCAAGGCATCACGACCGATCTTGCCCTGGGCGTATTCCTGGCGAATACGGGCTTTTTCCTTGTTCGGCAAGCCGGAAGGCATTGGCCCGGCAGGGACAAACACGGTGGGCAAATGCCCGAACCGCAACGCCCCCATTAGCAGGCCCGGAACAATCTTGTCGCATACCCCCAGATACAACGCGGCATCAAACATATTGTGCGACAGCGATACCGCTGTTGCCATGGCGATCAGATCCCGGCTGAACAACGACAGCTCCATCCCCGGCTGCCCCTGGGTCACGCCGTCACACATGGCCGGCACCCCACCTGCAAACTGGGCCACAGAGCCAAGTTCCCGAATGGCGTCACGGATCTGATCCGGGTAGCGCTCAAACGGCTGGTGCGCCGACAGCATGTCATTGTAGGCCGACACCATGGCCACATTGACCTGGTTGACCATTTTCAGTACGGCCTTGTCGTCTGTATTACAGGCGGCAAAGCCATGGGCCAGATTGCCACACGACAAGGTACCGCGATGAACGCCTTGCTCTTCGGCCGCTTTCATTTGCGCCAGGTAAGCACGACGAGTGGGTTGACTACGTTTGATAATGCGCTTGGTGACCTGCTCAACGACGGGATGCATCATGCCTCCGGAAAACGGTTCGTTAGTAAATTGTATTTGTTGTTTGCGGCTGGTCTTGCAGCCGGGAAATCTCTGCTCAGTGATTTGGTCGATCCTTTGATTAAAGCACGTTGGCGGAGCCTCAAACAGCCATGGTAGCCGCTCTCGGGCGACTGTCATCGTGCCGGATCAATACCATAGTCACAAAGCGCCCATTCCTGCCATCACAGACAGGCCATGGCCTTGATTTCTATATTGAAAAATATTGATATAGTTTTTCAAGCTGCTACTATGCCTGCCATGACACAGACCGACGTATCACCTGTTGCCGCTCCGGCCAGAAACGAACTCAATGCAGAACAGATCGCCCATGCTTGCAAAGCCCTGGGCGACCCGCTGCGACTGGCCATTGTGCAGCTGCTGGGGCGTGGTTCTTTTGGCGTACTGGAATTGTGCGAGCTGCTGGATATCAAACAGTCCAGCATGAGCCATCACCTGAAGATCCTGGCCCAGGCCCGCCTGGTCAGCAATCAACGGGAAGGCAACAGTATTTTTTATCGCCGCCCGTTACTGGCCAGTCACGACCGCTGGACCCAGTGGCTGGCGACGACGCTGGCAACGCTGGATGCACTGAACGATCCACAAGACAACGGGGTCGAACAGCGCTTGCAGCAGGTGCTGGCCAACCGGGCAGCAGCCTGCGCCGAATTTTTTGCCCGTAATGCCGCCGCGTTCAAGCAGCAGCAAGATCTGATCGCCTCCTACGACCAGTACGGAGAACCGCTGGAGCGACTGATCACGACCATGGATACACCGACCCGACGAGCACTGGAAATCGGCCCCGGTGAAGGGGCATTTTTACCCGCGCTGGCGCGTCGTTTTGACCAGGTATTGGCACTGGATATTTCGGCACCGATGCTGCAAAAAGCACAACAGCGCATCGACCAGCAGCCGCTAGACAATGTCTCCTGCCAGCTGGGAGACAGCAGTGCCATTACCGAGAGCCACCGTCATCAGTTCGACCTGGTGGTCGCCAATATGGTGCTGCATCACGTACCGGCACCCAAAACCATTTTTGCCGACGTCGCCCGCTTGTTGACCGACGATGGCTGTTTTTTGGTAACCGACCTCTGTCGGCACCAACAAGCCTGGGCACGGGAATCCTGCGGGGATCTCTGGCTCGGCTTTGAACCGGATGACCTGACCGCCTGGGCGGTTGAGTCCGGCTTGAACGAAGGCCAGAGTCAATACCTCGGCTTGCGGAACGGGTTCCAGATCCAGTTCCGGCTGTTTTATCGCGCCTGATACCCCAGGTGACACCCAATAACCCGATAACAGCAGATGCCTGCCCTGCCGTTATTTTTGAGGATTCAGAGCATGAGCGAATATTCAATTTTCACCTCCGAGTCGGTCTCTGAAGGCCATCCGGACAAAATGGCCGACCAGATTTCCGATGCCGTCCTGGACGCCATCCTGAAAGATGATCCCTATGCCCGCGTTGCCGTTGAAACCATGGTCAAGACCGGCATGGCGATTGTCGCCGGTGAAGTCCGCACCAGCACTTACGTTGATCTCGAAGACCTGATCCGTGGCGTCATTCTCGACATCGGCTACAACAGCTCCGATGTCGGTTTTGATGGTGCTTCCTGTGCTGTCATCAACGCCATTGGCAAACAGTCCGCCGACATCGCCATGGGCGTTGACGAAGGTGACAACAAAGACCTCGGGGCTGGCGATCAGGGATTGATGTTTGGTTATGCCACCAAAGAAACTCCGGTACTGATGCCTGCTGCCATTTATTACGCCCACCGTCTGGTGGAAAAACAGGCCGAACTGCGCAAAAACGGCACTCTGAGCTGGCTGCGTCCGGATGCCAAATCACAGGTCACCCTACGTTACGAAAACGGCCTGCCTGTCGCCGTCGATGCCGTGGTGTTGTCCACCCAACACGACGAAGGCATCAGCCTGGATGTACTGCGTGAAGCGGTAATGGACGAGATTCTCAAACCGGTACTGCCTGCCGAGTGGCTACACACCGACACCCTGTACCACATCAACCCGACCGGTAACTTTGTTATTGGTGGCCCGGTCGGTGACTGCGGTCTGACCGGCCGCAAGATTATCGTCGATACCTACGGCGGTGCTGCCCGTCACGGCGGCGGTGCCTTCTCCGGCAAAGACCCGTCCAAGGTTGACCGCTCAGCTGCTTATGCCGGTCGCTACGTTGCCAAAAACATCGTCGCAGCCGGACTGGCCGACAAGTGTGAGATCCAGGTGTCTTACGCTATTGGTGTCGCCGAACCGACGTCCATCGCCATCAATACCTTCGGCACCAACACCATCGCTGAAGAACGCATCGCAGAACTGGTGCGCGAACACTTTGACCTGCGCCCACAAGGCATTATCGACATGCTCGACCTGCGCCGCCCGATCTACCGCGCCACCGCGGCTTATGGTCACTTCGGTCGCGAAGAACCCAACTTCACCTGGGAAAAAACCGACAAGGCCGCCACGCTAAAAGCCGCCGCCGGTCTGTAATTTTTCTTTCCGTGGCAGACGCTTCTGCGCTGCCTGCGGAACACAATCTGATCATTCAACAAAGGTCAGCCGCATCGATGCATCGACGCTGATCTTTGTCGTCCACCACCAGAGGACCACTCATGAGCTTTACTGATTACCAAGTTGCCGATATCACCCTGGCTGACTGGGGCCGCAAAGAAATCCAGATCGCCGAAGGCGAAATGCCTGCGCTGATGGCGTTACGTCGCAAATACAAAGAAGCCCAGCCATTGGCCGGTGCGAAGATCATGGGCTGTATTCACATGACCATTCAGACCGCCGTGCTGATCGAAACCCTGATCGATCTGGGTGCCGAAGTACGCTGGTCTTCCTGCAATATTTTCTCAACCCAGGATCACGCCGCTGCCGCTATTGCTGCCGCCGACATCCCGGTATTCGCCTGGAAAGGGGAAACTGAAGAAGAATTCCTCTGGTGCATCAAGCAAACCATTCTGGCTGGCAAAGACAGCGGCCAGCCATGGGATGCCAATATGATTCTGGACGATGGCGGCGACCTGACCGCAATGGTACACAGCGACTTCCCGCAACTGCTGGACGCAATTCATGGCATCTCGGAAGAAACCACCACCGGTGTTCACCGTTTGCTGGAGATGCTGGACAAGGGCGAACTGAAAGTCCCGGCCATCAACGTCAACGATTCGGTCACCAAATCCAAGAACGATAACAAATACGGCTGTCGTCATTCCCTCAACGATGCCATCAAACGCGGCACCGACCACTTGCTCAGCGGCAAAAAAGCGCTGGTGATTGGTTACGGCGATGTGGGCAAAGGCTCTGCGGCATCCCTGCGTCAGGAAGGCATGATCGTCAAGGTGTCTGAAGTTGACCCGATCTGTGCCATGCAAGCCTGCATGGACGGCTTTGAAGTCGTCTCGCCATACATTGACGGCAACAACACCGGTGAACTGGACTGTGTTGACGGCGACCTGCTGGGCAAAACCGACCTGATCGTTACCACCACTGGTAACGTCAACGTGTGTGACAAAAACATGCTGCAAAAACTGAAGCGCAGCGCCGTCGTTTGCAACATTGGTCACTTCGACAACGAGATCGACACCGCCTATATGCGCGACAACTGGGAATGGGACGAAATCAAACCCCAGGTACACAAGGTCTACCGCGACAAAGCCAGTGATGACCACTTGATTCTGTTATCAGAAGGCCGTCTGGTGAACCTCGGCAACGCAACCGGACACCCATCCCGCATCATGGATGGCTCCTTCGCCAACCAGGTACTGGCTCAGATCTATCTGTTTGAACGCAAGTTCGCCGACCTGATGGAAGCTGAAAAAGCCGAAAGCGTCTACGTGAAAGTGCTGCCGAAAAAACTCGACGAAGAAGTCGCCAAAGACATGGTTGAAGGTTTTGGTGGGGTGATTACCCGACTGACCGACACCCAGGCATCCTATATCAATGTCAAAGCCGATGGCCCTTACAAGCCAGAGTCTTACAAGTACTAAGACCAGACGCTGGACAGCGGAGGCCTGATCCTAATCGTGATCGGCCCCGCTCTCTGCCACAACCCGCCGTCTGAGATAACCACTCACATTATGGAGCGTCTGACGTCAGGCGAATAACATGACCACCCTGAGTTTCGAATTCTTCCCGACCAAAACTGCGGAAGGCACCCGTAAACTGCTGGCCGTTCAAGAACAACTGGCCCAGGCCAACCCGGAATTTTTCTCCGTTACCTACGGTGCCGGTGGTTCAACCCGTGACCGCACCCTGGCAATCGTTGAAGCTATCCAGCAAACCGGCGCCGCCGCCACTCCGCATTTATCTTGCGTTGGGGATTCCGTCGCATCACTCCGCGACCTGTTACAGATCTACAAGGATATGGGCATTCGCCGCATCGTCACCCTGCGAGGCGACCTGCCATCCGGTGCCGGACTGGCCAGCAGCGAATTACGCTACGCCAATGAACTGGTCGAATTTATCCGCAAGGAAACCGGCAACTGGTTCACTCTGGATGTGGCCGCTTACCCGGAAAAACACCCCCAGTCCCGCTCATTTGAAGACGACCTGAAAAACTTCGTCCGCAAGGTCGAGGCTGGAGCCGATAACGCCATCACCCAATACTTCTTCAATGCCGACAGCTACTTCTGGTTTGTTGACCGGGTACGCGCCATGGGTGTCGATATTCCAATTATTCCGGGCATTATGCCGATCACCAACTACACCAAACTGGCACGTTTTTCCGACAGTTGTGGCGCTGAACTGCCCCGCTGGATCCGTAAACAACTGGAAGCCTACGGCGATGACAGCGACAGCATTCGGCAATTTGGTACCGAGGTCGTCACCCAGATGTGCGAACGCCTGTTAGCTGGTGGTGCACCCGGCCTGCATTTCTATACACTGAACCAGGCCGAACCGAGCTTGAAGGTGTGGGAGAATCTCTCTTAGATACCTTAAGGACAGGCTCAATAAACAGCCTGTCTTTTCTCCATGCATTTATTTTGTAGTAATATGTTCCTATTTCGAGCCGTCATTCAACAAGCAGTCATCCTGTCTATTAATATAATCTTCTAGCTCTACCATCATATTTACTCTTACATCATCGGGAACATCTGACGATGAAATATATTGATCGTTGCTGCGATCTATATAAATCACATTAGGAGATGGAAGTGAACAGTCGGCCAAAGCCATAAACTCTTCCGAGATCGCACCAAATTGTTTAATTACTACCCGGTCATATGCAAACTCATCTTTCATCTCAAGGCGACCGGATTCACCCATACGATAATATTTAATATTATCCTCGACAGATCTCTTCAAATCCTCTTCACTGGCACCTGGTTTTGGTGGCACAACCGAAACTCCAGTTTCCATTTTAATCATCCGTGGCTCATCATTAATTTCTCCGTACATCATCCCTTTCAGAGAAATACCATCTGATGATTCAGCATCAAACATATCAAGAAAATCCAATACAGTTGGTTTTAAATCAATCAATGATACTGGAGCATTGACTGTCATTGGAGTGCTTAAATCATCTCCGAATTTTTTTGCATTCAATACGATATGAATTTGATCATCAACCAAAAGTGTATTCCCATGGCCTCGAAGAATCCGGGAAAAATTCCGGGAAGGATGATCCGGGTCTACACCGTCGACATAAGTTTGGGGGCTACCAATACCCTCTCCATGGTCTGAAAGCAAGACGACAATAGCATTCTCCAGTACTCCAGCCCTTTTCAACCCTGACATAAGGATATCGAATTGCTTGTCCAGCTCATATGCAGCCGCGCGATGCATTTCAACCTCTCCTTTGCCATAAAGCTCAAATGGCAATTTGTTCCATGCATAAGGATAATGTGCCAAACAAAAATGAACAGCCAAAAACAGTGGGGAATCACTTCCTGATCTTACCTTAAAGACTTCTTTGACAACGGATTCTGAAAACTTTTTTGGAACATAGGTTATCGGAGATACTCGATTATTATAAATATTAGGGAAAAGATATCGACCTGCCACCGAGTCCATAAAATAAGTAGCAAATGGATTATCAGAAAACCTGGGTATGATAAAATCAACAGCACCTTCCAGAGGCCCAACTACCTTATCGAAACCATATTCTTCATTAATATTATTAAACCGTCGTTCATCCTGTGCATAGACAGTAGTGTATCCTTCTTTTTTCAATATTACTGACAACAAATCTGGATATACATGTTTATTGAACTTATCATCTCCAAAAATACCGAGATTAAATCTCATGCCAGTCGTTGCTGGATACTTCCCTGTCAATATTGCATTCCACGCTGGAAAAGTTCTTCCCATTGGAGTATACGCACTGGTAAAATCAACACTATCATCCAGAAACTCAGAAACATGTGGCATATCTGAACGATAATGTTCAATCTGATTTTTTGATATAGAATCCATACCAATAAAAATAACATTGGTTTTCTCAGGAGGATTTAAAATATCAGTATTATTAGCTGCCGATTCATTACTCCAGAAAGGTGTTGAAAGATACAAGGACCCGAAAAAAACAATAAAAAATACCCGATATTCTTGATGTATTTTAACAAGAATAAAACTTCCAACAAGAAAAATCATCATTAAAAATAAAGAAGTGTAAAATGATATCTTCTCATAAAAACCATTTAATTCCATCCCACCAGACATCATACTTACCGACAAAAAAGGATATTCTCTAATGGCATATCCTATAATAGAATAATCAACCAACCAAAACATTGCAGGAATCACTATAAAAAACCAGTATTCTCTACCTTTAACCATGAAAGACCAGGATATTCGAGATATCAGATAATATATCAGGAAAAATATACAGAAATGCACTCCAAGAAACAACAACACTTGAAGAACAATGCCTGATGATAAAGCAGAACTGACATTACCCATGCGTCCATAATCATTGAGATTCAATGAAAAAACATCCGCCCATCCGATATAGGCAACAAATATATAATTCAGAAAAGCCATAAAAAAAGCATACTGCTTTTTAAGCTTGGTAATTTCATCATATACTACAAAATTTTCTCTCAATCTGTTAACCAACAACAATTTATCCTCTCTATTCCTTAGGTATTTAGTATAGAAAGCCAAATTCAAAGCCCCCGCTTGATTATAACGATACCTGATTCATAATAAAAAATGCAATCAAGACCAAAAACGAACACCAAAAAATACTGATTTTATATATTTACTACCTGCCCTGCATTCACGGCACGGCACGGCAGTCTTCAGCAGAACACATTGTAGAAGCTCCTCAGCCTTGAGAAATGACGGTAAAAGTTGGGCAGCAAGAATGGAAGATCATCTCACGCAATACTTCGACAACTCAGTCGGCAGCCATGTCAATCTCAGTATGGTGTTACCCCCTTGGGAAACAAGTTACTTGATCTACGACGATAACTCTCACCCCCCTCTGAAGCTTACCCATGGAGAGACTGAAAGTGACAGCCATGTGTCAAGAAGTGAAAGCCTGACACAGAAAGGATCAAATTTGAGACTGTTAGTGAATAAATATGAAAATTAAGTCCATTCAAGCAACAATCTATTCATTCAAAATGGATTTTCCAACACTCGCTATGTTGATAATGTCCATACCCTACAAATATGACAATTTATAGCAACCATGAAAATACAGCTCTCTCCTGCGTACATTATTGGTGTTGGTCGCGATCGCATTTGCTATCGCCACCCGTATGATCCGGACTTTTGCATCAAGTTGCCGCTTCATAACGAAAAGCAGACCCGCCGAGAAAAAAGCTACTTTCTGTACTTGTTAAAGAAAGGGGCCGATCTGCGCTACATTGCCACCTATATGGGTGATGTCGAAACGTCCCTCGGCACTGGTGCGCTGTTTCCCATGATTCATGACGATCAAGGCCAGGTATCCCTGACGCTGACCCAGGTTATTCAGCAAGATCTTATGACTCCTGATGAAATCGATCGGAAACTGGAGCTGTTGCGGCATTACCTCCAAGACAATGGTATCTGTACCCGTGATGTCAGCCCGAACAATATTGCTTGCCGTCGCCGAGGTGAGCAAGTTGACTTTATTCTGATTGATGGCGTCAGTAGCCCCAACCACAACCCACTGACCATACGTATTCCAAGCCTGATCAGCCATGCTGTCGATAAATCCTGGCGTAGTCTGACAAGGAAGGTAGAGCAGCTAAGAGAAAAGCAGCAGTTTACCGATGCATTATCTTTGATTAGTGCTACATGAATTTAATCCTACAAATACCTAGAACAACCGCCAAATTGCAATCCTCAGAAGCCTCAAGTAGCATAGCTCGCCACTGGGTTTAGATGCCCAAAGTCGCCTTGAGTCCTGTATGAATGTGCTTTTTTTCTCTGTTCGCCATCATCATCAAAACTACTTTCGCAAACTGAGTAAGCAGGCAAACCAGAGTCAGCAATATCAGGCGACTCTTGTACGCCATAGGCACTGGTGGTTACGTAATCCTTGGCCGCTATTTCGCAACCACTCGGAATTGGATGACGTCGTTCTCCTGAAACTTAAAGAAAAATGTCAGGACACCAACGACTACCATTTGCCAGCACATACCCGGTGGATCAACCAGTTATGGCTGGGCCTATTCAGCCGTTTTCTTTACCGGGCCTATTATAATGGACTGCGGCGGCGGCAACCGGATGTCGTGGTTACCTGGGGAGGGCTGATGTGGCACCAACGGCTATTTATTCTGGCCGCCAGAGCCCAGGGGATAAAAACCCTGCTCATGGAAAATGGTCCCTTGCCCGCAACCACCACCATTGATCCGAAAGGGGTCAACTTTATCAACAGCTTGCCCCGGCAGCTGGACGCTCTGCCTTTGGTAACAAGCACTGACCGCCCGCTACCAGCAAGCCTGGTGCCTCGTCACAGCAATCGGCATAAGCCATCACAAGATGCACCCAGCGCAGATACTCCTCTGCCCAAACGTTATATTTTTGTACCCTTTCAAGTGGATGCCGACCGGCAAATTTTGTGCTTTTCTCCCTGGCTTGCCAATATGCGCGACTTTTATCGCGCTTTGGAGCTGGGAGTTGAGCATTTGCCTGATGACGTTCAGATTGTGATCAAGGAACATCCCTCCTGTCCCAAGCATTATGCTGACTTGCATACTCGGCATTCACGTATCCACTTCGCCAACAGTCACAACACCCAGAAGCTGATTGAACAAGCGGAGCTGGTCATCACGATCAACAGCAGTGTTGGTCTTGAAGCCATGTTGCTTGAGAAACCGGTTGCCGTTGCAGGTCAGGCTTTCTACAACTTACCTGAACTTTGCCAGTCAGCAACAAGCCAAGCAGAGCTGAATCATATTCTGTCGAACCCGGACCTCTGGCAACCCTCAACAGAGGGTAGGCGCTACCTGGGCTATCTTTACAACGAGTATTTGGTCAAAGGCTCCTGGAAACAGGCCGAACCTGATCATATTGCCGCCATGAATCAACGTATTGTCGAACTTTCTCAATAAGTGGTTTTTACTTATGTAGCATCATTCGATATCGGCAATAACTGGCTCTCACGTCCCCATACCATCGAGTTCAGAAACCAGATGATTAACAACAGCACAAACAGGCAAACTCCCGGTTTGGTAGAAACCAGACCAGCAGGTAAACTGCCATCCCACGTTTGCCTGCTGGCTCAGAACAATGACTAATACTGTCTATTTTGCTTCTACAATCTTGCATTTATACGCTGCGGCAGTGATCGCCGCAGAGCGCACTGACGAGCAGGCGCATCTCGTCTTTATTGATCAACCAGAAGAGCGGGAATTTCCTTTGTATACACTGGTGCAAGACTGGCCACAGTCACCTTTTACCAGCGTCCAGCTCTTTTATGGCCGCTTCAAAGGCCTGGGAAATAAGCTCAAAAAACGCAAATTGCTGTTTACCAAACTCGAAGCGCTTATCAACAGATTACGACCAGCCAATCTGTTTGTTGGTAACGACCGGCGTATCGAATTCCAGTACAGCATGCATATAGCCGATAGCCTTGGCTGCAAACCGGTTGGTCACTATATGGATGAGGGAACATTCACCTACATGGGCAGGAAAGCATCCTCCGGCTTTGGTGACAAAGTGCTGGATAACCTGGCCAAAAAACTCAGCTATGGCTTCTGGTGGAAAAATCCGCCAACGGTGGGCGGTTCCGGCTGGATCCAATATGTTCATGCCGCCTTTCCAGAACATATCCACCCACTGTTGAAAAACAAACACATTGTACAATTAAGCGCCAGTGGCTTTACCGCACCACCTCTGTTGGCCTTGTCTTCTCAATTGATGGAACAACATGGATTTGACCCGCGACAGCTGCAGCCATTGGATGTTTTATTCACCCTGCCCCACGAATCGCTCTTTGAAAAAGACCCCGCCTATAAACAGCGGATCATGGCAATTCTGCAGCAGATGATACGGGATGGAAAACAGGTCGCGGCAAAGTATCATCCACGCAACAGCGGCCCGGATGTACTGCATCTACAAGCGGAAGGCGTTACCTTGCTTCCGGCCGGAATCAGCTTTGAAGCCATGCTGCCACACCTGCCAAACCAGTGTGAAATATGGGGAGATGTATCATCAACATTATTGATTGCCAAATGGCTAAGGCCTGAACTGGTCGTTTGTTCACTGCAGCAGGATAATCAGCAGCAGCAGGCACTTGTTCATTTATTCAAGAAAATTGACGTTAAAATGAAACAAGCTTAAAGGGGGAAATTTGAAAAGGACTCGTCATTTCGCTGCATTCGTCGCCTTGCACTGAACAACGGCAACACTCGCGCAGAGCCGTGCAGGATTAAATGGATGTCCCCTGAAGCTCAAGATGAAAACAGGATCTTGAGCCAATAACGATACTGCCGGACGTATCCTGGCTTCAATCGCCAGGCCTGCAGCAAATATTTCCTGGCTTGTGTCTTCTTCCCTTTGGCTAGCAGCAGTTTTGCCAGTGAGACATATTGATGTACCAGTTTTGTCTCATCGACCATATTTTTCAGCGTATCAATTTTTAACTGTAGAACCTGTATTGCCTTATCGCGATTAAAACCACTTTGAGTAATGCCATCCGGTAGAAACTCCTTAATAGAACCCACTTCATTAACAGCAAAAAGAGGCATTTTTTCAGCCAGTTGACACCAGAAATACCATACTTCAGCATTCCGGAACTGAGTCGTAAAGCGGGAATTTCCAATCGCATCAGCTTTGACAACATGAGTCATATCACCACGCATACGTTTCCCGAACATATAATCATTCAGGTAATTCATTTCACCATAGCGGCTGATTTTCGAAATAGGTTTTCCATTCTCAAATTGACAGTCCAATGAATACCAGTTGTATCCTGGATTTTTCTTGATTGCGGTCGCTATTTTTTCAAGACATTCTTCGGCAAGATAATCATCATCATCGATCCAGACAACGAAGGCCTCTTTATTTATCGTCAGGACTTCTTCCACTATCCGGTTGCGCACAGCGTTAACACCACTGTTTTTTTCCATACATCGATAATGGATCTTACCTGGGTAACAGGATTGAAACTCAGCAATGGTGGCAGGAGTATGATCTGAGCTGGCATCATCAACGAACAGAATTTGCCAATCCTGAAAGGATTGATTTGTAACGGATTTCAGTACTCTATTCAATAATTCAGCACGATTATAGGTTGGTACCGCAACAATAATTTGAGTCATTTTCATCATTGATTGATTGATATTGAAGCAGTCTATCAAAAAAACCATACGGTTTGGCACAACCTTCATATCAATCTTACCAGATATGACATTTCTTCCAATTAATATAAGGCTAGCCATCTCACAAGCAGGTTTTCTTCATTAGCTTTCAAAAATCAAGACCAATATATGACTTATCTATTCAATTAAAATAAATTCCGCACAGAATCAATTTATTATTATTTTGTCACTACCAACGTTTTTAACCTCTATATTCTTTTATCCATGGTGCCTTACGGTATATATCGTAAGGTCCATCCATCACATCGTCAGGATCTGGCTTGCCATGAAATTGGATCACTCTCGCACCTTCCGGTATGATTGCCTCTCCGGTTACTGTCATCACTCCGATTTTCCTTAACCACTTACCGATAATTCCATAGCTGTTTTTGATGCGTGCCCGGCATTGTTTCTTGAATGAAACCACCCACTGTTCAGGCCATAACCCAGCATCACCTACTTTTTCGGTAATCCAGTTTTGATCACCATAATAATCATTCATTACCTGGGCTGAGTTTTCTAAAAATTCATCCCATACCTGAGGCTGAGAACCAATATTAAAACGAAATACAGAACTATTATATCCTCGTGTTTGCAAGTCTTCGGCGATCAAAAAGCTGCCGGGTTTATAAGAAAAAAAGTCATCCAAACCACCAACGATGACAACATCCAAATCCATATATAATAATTCTCCTTCCAGCTGATGAAAATCCTTCTGAAAAAGACTTAACTTGTGCCACCAACCAGAAATTTCCGTATTAACCAAGGGCAAGGGTTTGATCTTTGGGTAAATATCCCGCGCATCATCAGTAAGGCAATATAATACAAAATCAGCTACCATGTTTTTTTCGATCATATCATACAGTCGATTAACATAACTTGACGGATATTTATCTCCCCATTTCACACAAATAATTTGATTCATCAGCCACCAAAATAATTTATTTTGTACTTTTCAAGCCATAAAACCCCATCTTCATTTTTATAAGCACTTTTAATTTCTGGAGTTCATAACTTCCCGGATTTTCCTTCCAACTTCTGGTTCTTTTTCTATTATTCCAAAGTTCTCAAGCACTGTAGCCGTTTCTTTTTTTAATGCGAGTCGCTCCAGCTCTTCATCAAGCAAACCATGATCAAGCATCCTGACCCAGCGACGATAATGATCCCCCATCTTTGTCACACCGCTATTGAGCAGACGTGCTCTGTTTTCTATACTTTTAACAAAGCACTCCCTGTTCCGTATAGGATAGTGATAGACGGTAATCGATGGATCAATGGTCTGATTTATAAAGCCCCATAAGTGCCAGGCTCTGTGGTTTCCGCCCTTAACCCTTAACAATCCATGATTGTTAACCATCACTTTTCCATTAATATTACCCAAAAAAACAGAAAAACTATCATTATTAATAATATCCTGGCCTTTGTTTAATATTGGTGATTTCACTCGATATGGAAAGTCCAGATAGTCAGAATCTCCTGAGAAAAACGTATCGTCCGGTATCATATTGGATCGACTACACTTTACAATTGATCCCCATTTACCCAGATTACTCTTCAAATCCCCACTATCAGACAGCCAAAATTCATCAGCGTCATTGGCAATACTCCAGTCTGCACCCAGTATACGCCGGGATTTTGCAGCCATTTCTGTTTTCCAATTACTCTGCTGATAATCCAGTTCTGGTCTATCTATCACCAATATTTCATGTTTTTTTGATAATTCGGCAACAACCTCTCTGGTTCCATCCGTTGAGCCATTATCCATCACAACAAAGCAATCAACCCCCTGATTTGAATGAAATCTGATATTATCCTCGATAATATCAACTTCATTTTTGATAAGCAGGTTCATGGAAAGTTTAAGCATATTTGTATGTATTCCAGCTCTTTTCGGGGGGAACACATTCAGATCAGAAGAATGGTTCGAGTGAGAAAGTTCCATAGCAATTATATCTGAAACAGTAATCCCTGAAAATCCAGATCTATCGTAGCTCTAAAAACGATTCACCGATGTTTGATTCCATACACTGGATCTCTCCAATAACACAAGGGTGTACTGGAAAAAACCGAATGCAGACATTCTGGCAGCCAGAATTCGAGTCATGGTTATCTTGTCTGTGGTGGCAAACAGCGGAGCAGAATCACAGCAAACCCAGAAGCTGCGTCTCGATCTGTTCAAGATCCGGAATAAATGCAGATTCGCCTTCAACGCTTACTGCCATCTGGTCCAATGAGCCCATTCCCATCACAGCATCCACTTGCTGGATATCCTGTTCCAGGACTCGGGTCAGTTTGGGAATACCCTGCACCAGGATGCCAAAGAAAGGCATTTCGGAATATTGGCCCACGCCGTTAATAATGGCAAAACGGGCATCCGGACTTGGCCGTGGGGCCGGCGTGCCGTTAAGCAGTTCGTAACAAATCACCGGTATGCCAATACCTCGCCACTGAATGCTGCCAATGATCCAGTCGACTCTGGAGTTGGTTGTCATCAGTTGAGAGAAAGGAATGATTTCAGCCACGGTAACGTTCGGGAGCAATAGCTGCCGGTCGTTCAGTGGAATCATCAGGCAATCGACCTGACCGGGCTGTTCAATATTGGCAGGTGTCTGGCTCATGGGTATTCATCCAGTGATTCTTGAGTCTATTCACCAGCTGATTAGCCAGCTGGAACGGGGTGCCGTGAAATGAAACCCGGCCGGTACCAAGCGCACTTTCAGGCATAGAAGCATTGGCACAGGTGGCCGGGGTTTGTATCCAGACCGGCAGTTCTCTTTCAGGTAAGGATACCAACGCTTCAGAACCATCGTTGCCCATGCCGCTGAACAGGATAACGCCCATTCGGGTCTGAAAATACCGGTGTACGTTCACTATCACTTGATCAATGGATGGGCCGTACGGGCCAGACCAGTCATGCCGGGTCGATACTAACTGACCCTGGCCATCAAAACCAAATTCATCCGTAACAGGAGCGACCAGGACATCACCATTTTTCAGCTGTTGCCGATCGCCAAACAGGCGTAATGACAAGGCTGAATGACGGCCAATGGTGGTTGTCAGCGTTGCTTCAAAACGACTGTCGATGTGTTGGGCATAGACGAAGGCAACCGGCAGACCGGCAGGCAAGGCATCAAGAAATTGTTTGACCGCTTCCGGGCCACCCAGAGAGGCACCCAAAACCCATACTTCCTTGGCAGTCTGGCCGGTTAATACCGATGTGCTAAAGATTTTTGGCAACAGGATACGGCTCGGCTGCCGCTCTACCGGTGTCGCGATGCGCTCCAGGCTGGCGACACTTTCATCCACCAGTGGTTGGCAAGAAACCGGGACAATACCTTTTAGTTTTTGATACAGCCGTTTTTGCCAGCGTGGCAAGCTGTCGCAACCACGAGCCGGGGCTTTCTCAATACCCACCAGAACCGGCACCGGGCCGTGCATCAGCTCATCCAGCCAGTCGGACAATTCGTCATCGTTGTCACGGTTGATATCGACCAGCCAGGCATCCAGCGCCAGCTCTCGTCCCTGAATCAATTCCATCCGCGATGGATCGGCACTGATGACTACTTCAAAGCCAAAATGCGCCATGGCAGCCTGCAACATGTGTTGTTGCAGGCGGTCATCAGCAATAATGCCAACCCGAGGCAAGATCACCTAGCGACCCTCACGCCCCAGCAGTCGATTGATGGTTGACATCAGCGACTCTTCCTGGAACGGCTTGCCCAGATATTCATTTACACCAATGGCCATCGCCCGATCCCGGTGCTTGTCACCAGTACGAGAAGTAATCATCACAATAGGAATATCTTTCAGACGTTGATCGTGGCGTACCAGCGAAGCAACCTCAAAACCATCCATGCGCGGCATTTCGATATCCAGCAGCATCAGGTCTGGTTTGTGATCCTGCAGGGTTGCCATGGCGTCCACACCGTCACTGGCGGTATACACTTCCAGGCCATGACGTTCCAGCAAGCGAGTAGTTACCTTACGTACAGTTACCGAGTCATCCACCACCAGAACCCGAGACACTTTGGCCACCTGTTCGTGGCGCTGTTCAGCCATTTGGGCATCCAGCAATCGTGCTTGCTGGTATTCCAGAGAGGTCTGACTACGGATCATGGCAGGCAGATCGAGAATGATCACCACGCTACCATCCCCCAGGATAGTACCCCCGGAGACACCCATCACTGAGGCAAACTGAGGCCCAAGGGCCTTAACCACGATTTCACGACTGCCCAGCAGTGAATCCACTTGCAGGGCATAAGGTACTGTCCCCTTGATCAGCAGAATCGGCAATGGCAGGGTCTGATTCGTTACTTTGGGCTGAGAACCATTTTCGAGCATAACCCCCAGATACTCCAGGCGATAGTCCTGCCCGGAATACTGATACTGGCGCTCGTTGGGTGGCATCTGATAGTAGCCTTGCAGCTCATTCGAGGAGGCCCGGACAATACCTTGAATATTATTCAGGGGAATGGCGTACAAATCATCGCCAATCTGCACCATCAATGCCCGGTTAACCGATACGGTAAATGGCAGGCGCACCACAAAACGAGTGCCGGCACCCTGTTCCGAGAGAATTTCAACCGTACCGCCCATCTGCTTGATTTCGGTGCTCACCACATCCAGGCCAACCCCACGACCGGAGATCTGGGTAACGTTGGCGGCGGTGGAGAATCCGGCCTGCAGGATAAATTGCAGCAGGTCATGATCAGTAATACGGGCATCTTCTGTTAGCAGCCCTCGTTCAATGGCCTTGGCACGCACCGCATCCCGGTTGATACCTTTACCGTCATCCCGCAAGGTCAGAACAACGTCGCTGCCTTCCCGGCTGACTTCCAGGTCAATCGAACCAACATCCGGCTTGCCCGCGGCACGGCGTTCGGCAATGGATTCAATACCATGGTCAACGGCATTACGTACCATGTGCTCCAACGGCGAAATCATCCGCTCCAGCAAGGATCGGTCAAGCTCACCTTCAGCGTTCAGAACCTGGAACTCGACTTGTTTATCGAGCTCCAGACTGACCTGCCGCACAATCCGGCGCAAACGCGGTACCAGGCGCTGGAAAGGCACCATCCGCGTTTTCATCAAGCCTTCTTGCAATTCGGTGTTTACCCGGCTTTGTTGCAGCAACAGGGTTTCTGCATCACGGGTTTTGTTTGACAGCGTGTCCTTGAGATCCAGCAAATCCGACGCCGATTCAACCAGACCACGGGATAATTGCTGAATGGTGGAGTAGCGGTCCATCTCCAGAGGATCAAAATCTTCATATTCCGGGCCATGGCGTTCCTGACGGAACAGTACCTGGGCTTCAGTCTCGATATCCAGACGGCGTAACTGGTCGCGCAAGCGATCCAGCGTGCCTTCCATTTCTTCCAGCGTGTAGGAGAAATCCGTGACCTGCTGTTCCAGTCGTCCACGACCAATCGAGGTTTCACCCGCCAGGTTAACCAGGTCATCCAGCAAATCGGCCGATACCTTGACCAGCTCTTGTGGCGCTTTACGTGCAGCCACCTGTTGGGCAGCTTCCGCGACGGAGGCTGGTACCGAGGCTGCCGCTACTGGCGTGCCTTGGGTCGTACGCAATGGCACCACATTACTGGCTACCGATGTATCCTGCGGTGCTGCTGACTCTGTTGCTGCCTCTGGTGTTACAGGCGCGACTACTGCCGGCTCTGATACGGTAGCGGCTGGAGGTGTTTCCTGCCCCTTAACAGAAGAGTCAGAAGGCTGTCTGGCTTCTGTTGTCTCATCCAGTCCGGTGTCGGTCGAATCCGCCTGATTTGACGGCGTATTTCGCGGCACAGTTTCAAGACTGTCATCACCGAGCAAGAGCATCTCACCCGACGCCAGCATGGTACCGATCTGTTCAATCTGACGAGCCAGTGCGTCCTGTTCCTGATAAGCCGATTTGAAAAATTCAGGGTCGGCCTGCAAGTAACCTTGCTGCACTTGCAAGATACGACTTTCAAATGCGTGAGCCTGATCGCCCAGAGTCACCAGACCGGCAAGACGTGCACCGCCTTTAAAGGTATGCAAGACACGCTGGGCCTCGTTGGCAGGCTCCATATTAGTGGGCGTTTTTTCCCATTCCTGCAGCGCCTGATCCAGTGCTTCGTACAGTTCCGCCGCTTCATCCAGAAAGATTTCCAGAATTTCCCGGTCGGTTTCATCCAGTGATTCCGACAGCACCTGGTCTGCCGCGACGGGCGTTACCTTATGCTCAACGTTCTGATCCGGTTTGGCAGCGACATTCGTATCACTGGCCATATCAGGCTCATCCGCGCTATCTGCATCCGGATTCTGTACCACTTCGCCCTGCATATAGGCTTTTAACGAGCTCAGGATACTATCTGCCGAGCGGGGAGTCTGGCCGTAACGGATGCTGTCCAGCTGACCGCCCAGGTCATCATGGGCTGCTTGCAGCAAGGTAAACAGTCCGGGTTCTACTCCCAACCGGCCATTGTTGATACGTTCGTACAGAGTTTCGAGGTCATGACACAGTGCCGCCACGTCGGCCTGTTCGGCCATACGGGCGCCCCCTTTCAGAGTATGCAGATCACGTTGCAAGTGAGCAACATTGACCAGGTTCTCAGGGTTGGCCCGCCATTCACTCAGAATCTGGTCGACAGATTCAATAATTTCTTCTGCTTCTTCGAGGAAGATTTCAAGAATTTCATCCGTACCATCATCCACCTCCATTACTGGCGGCGCTTCATCGACGATCGGTTCTGGTGTCGATTGCACGGTTTGCTGACTTTCAACCGCGTCAATGGTCAGCGGTGAATCAGTCGCCTGAGAGTCTTCAGCATCTGGAGTCTGTGACGCAAAAGCCTCCGCCGATGGCGTACTGATAACCGCTTCGCTGGACGCAATGGTGGGTACTTCAATAGCCTCAACGGTCAATGCCAGCGTTTCCTGGTCATCGGTCGCTTCAGGCGTATCAATCTGTTCGACGGTATCATCAGAGATGAGCGGAACCAGATCGTCCTGTGGGTCGGTTTCCGCCACTTCGAGGGAATCCAACAGTTCAATCATGCTGTCATCAACGACAGGAACCCAGTCTTGAGATTCTTCGATCTCAAGTGTGTCGGACAACGACAGCAAACCGTTCTGTAAATCTGTATCAGACTCTGTAACTTCCAGCGTATCTGACAACTCGATCATGCTGTCATCGATAACCGGGATAACGTCCTGGAAATCGATAGCGGATTCTTCTACTTCCAGCGTATCCGGCAAGCCAGTCATACTGTCATCGATAACCGGGATAGCATCCTGATAATCGATAGCGGACTCTTCCACTTCCAGCGTTTCTGACAGCTCAACCATGCTGTCATCGATAACCGGGATAGCATCCTGGAAATCGACAGCGGACTCTTCTACTTCCAGCGTTTCTGACAGCTCAACCATGCTGTCATCGATAACCGGGATAGCATCCTGGAAATCGACAGTGGACTCTTCTACTTCCAGCGTTTCTGACAGCTCAACCATGCTGTCATCGATAACCGGAATAGCGTCCTGAAAATCAACAGCGGATTCTTCTACTTCCAGCGTACCAGGCAAATCAAGCAAGCGATCGTCAATGACCGGTAGTAATGGTTCTGCTGTGTCAGACTCATGCACCAGCGGAACGTCTGTACCTTCCAAACCAGTTTCCGGCGACACTTCAGTATTCTGATGCACGGAGTCAGACGTCTGCCATGCCGTTGTCTGATCATGCGAATCTGGAGTTGTTGTATCTTCGACGTCAGAGAGCGGGCTGTACTCGATCGTGGCCGGTGTATCTGGGAGCTCACGATCATCACTGGCAGAGAAATCCAGCTCGATGGTATGTCCCAGGTCGCTAAAATCAGCGTCGGCCCCATCAGAATCGTCCAGCTGACGAGGAATAAAAGGTTCGTCCGACAGGAGCGGCAACTCTGCCTCAGAGACAGTTTGAGTGGCCTCTGGCGCAGATACCTGAGCCGTTTCAATACTGGATTGATCACCGGCCAACTCAAAAGACGGCTCGTCTTCAAAATCACGGTGATCATCAGAACCCGTTACTACCGGTTCAATATCCAGTGTCGTCGGGGCAGCGTTCCCGGCACTGGAGAACGGAGTGTTAATAGCGTCGGCCAGCGTCGCAACAGGTTCACCCGTATCGGTTTCCGGGGTGGGCTGATGCCATGCAGATCCAACGGAGTGGTCACTTAACTGATCAACATCATCTGCGCCGGCAGCAAGGTCGGTGGTCGCCTGGATGGTATCCGTTACCGGTGCAACGGCCATATCATCGTCAGCGGGAATGTCTCCCGGCGCTTCTCCAAAAGGGCTTTCGTCAACCTTTGCCTTGGCATCGGCATCCTCTGCCCAGGCTTTCAGCAGATGGGTAATACCCAGAATACGATCCAGAATGGCTGGCCGCTCAAGCGCTTGCCCTGCGGCCAGGCAGTCCATCATGTTCAGTAATTGCTCCTGGCCTTCCATTGCCAGTTCAGCCCAGTTATTTTGTTCTGCAGCCTGGGTTTTTTCCCCAGACTGACTGGCCTGCAAGTAAAAGCCGTGCAAGCTGGTAGCCAGTTCATGGATACGCGGTTGTTCCGCCTGTTCAGCGCCATCGGCGACTTCAACCAGATCGCGGCACAGGGCATCCAGAACACTGAAGTCACCACTTTTCTGCCACTGCCGCAGCAGTAAATCGGCTTCCAGCAACGAGTCCATACCATTCGCCAGGAATTGTGAAATAGCCTGGGGGTTGGGTGTCTTGATGACCGTGTTGTCATTCTGCAACAAGGTTGCCAGCAACGACTGCTCAACCTGTTCTATTCGCTGCAGATACGCTTGTTCCGCATCCGTCAGGTTTCGATACAGGTCTGTTTTATTCTGCAGTGCCGAGGCAATAAATACCGCGCCATCGTCTATCAGTTCAACCAGCTGTTCGCTGTTACTGACCTGATAGGCCCGTAATTCCTTGAGCAAGCGTTCGAGTGGGGCAGCCAGACAAGCAATACTGCTGATGCCTGCCATATGTGCGCTACCTTTGAGGGTATGCAGGGCTCGCTGTACCTGATCACCTAGCGGGTTATCAAAATAACTCCGGCGAGATGTTTCAACAAAGTCATTGACGGTTTCCAGATGACCGTTCGCTTCCTGGACGAATACTTCCAGTAAAGCACTGTCGTCATCAGTTTCATGACTGTCATCAACATCGCTGTCTGCTGCAGTAACTGCAGTAGCCGTTTGTTCCGTATCTGCTTGTTCAGTGACAGAAGCCTCTGCCGTGGCAGCTGCTGGCCCACTTCCCAGCACTTCTGCCAGATCAGGTACCGTCAGTCCTGCAGCCAGCGCGTGGGCGTAATCCATCAATGGCTGGGTATCGACACTCGGACCACCACGTTGACGGAAATCGTCAATCAACGCCGGCAAGACACTCATGGTGTGTTCAACCACATCAATCAGGTTGTCGCTGGTTGAAATGGTCTTGTCGATCACCCGATTGAACATATTTTCAATCGACCAGGCCAGCTCTCCGATAATCAGAGCCTGAACCATACGACCACTGCCCTTCAGGGTATGGAACGCTCGCCTGACCGTCGTCAATGACTCGGCGTCGGCAATATCCTGTTTGTAGCGAGGCCAGTATTCTTTCAGTGTCTCGGTGACTTCTTCCGCTTCTTCCAGGAAGATTTCGATGATTTCATCATCGATCAGATCGTCATCAACTTCGACCAACAGATCGGCAACGGAGACCGGAGCTGGCGGTAACGCTGCTCGTGCTGCGGAGACAGCCGCAGGAGCGGCAGCAGGAGCAGCTGTCGTAATAATCTCTGGCTCTGGCTCTGGCTCTGGCTCTGGCTCTGGCTCTGGCTCTGGGGCTGCGACTCGCTCAGGGTGATGGTGGGGCTTGTGCACATACTAAGGGAGAGGGGGGGGGGGGGGGGGGGGGGGGGGGGGGGGGGGG
>NZ_JAUYVX010000018.1:0-66656 GCF_030688925.1 Oceanobacter sp. 3_MG-2023 | reverse complement strand
ACATTCAACGACGGCATTTCGCCCGTTGCAGCTGAGGAAAACTTTAAAATACTGTCCGGGATTAGTTGACCACTACATTCCCATTAGCTATCTCGAAGTACGTTTCTATTCATCTTGGGCAAATAGATAGACGCAACGCGAAAACGCCGAGAAAGTTAATTGAGAACGCTCTCTAGAGTGGGTGTCCCGAAAAGAAAGACAGCGCCTGATGGTTAAGAGCGGTGACCATACAAAGCGCTGTTTGAATCTCTGTCTATATACTCTTGGTTTTTCTAGGTGACGTCTTAGTCTTGTTGCCGTTGCTGTGCCTTGAAGGCGAGTTTTTCCTGGCGACGCTGCTCAATAATATCTTGCAGGTCGTTGCCGAGGTGATCTTCACCACGTTGTTTGGCCAGTTGCATCTGATGTTCGCGCTGGCGGAAACGTTCCCGTTGTTCGTCTGAATATTCATTAATGCAGTGATGGCAACTAACGCCTTGCAGGTAATGTTCAGATTGTTTGTCGGCTTCGGTGATCGGGCGACGGCAGGCATGGCATTGGTCGTATTCGCCTTTTTCCAGCTTGTGGTTAACGGTGACGCGATTGTCGAAGACAAAACATTCACCTTGCCACAGGGTCTCTGCTTCGGGGACTTCTTCCAGGTATTTCAGAATGCCACCTTCGAGGTGGTAGACCTCGTCAAAACCTTGCTCTTTCAGGTAGGCGGTGGATTTTTCGCAGCGGATGCCACCAGTACAGAACATGGCGACTTTTTTGTGTTTTTCCGGGTTGAGGTTTTCTTTTACGTACTGAGGGAATTCACGGAAGGTTTTGGTGTTCGGGTCTTGTGCGCCTTTGAAGGTACCTATACCAACTTCGTAGTCGTTGCGGGTATCGACAAGCAAGACCTCCGGGTCGGAAATCAGGGCATTCCAGTCTTTGGGTTGTACGTAAGTGCCTACTACACGTTTCGGGTCGATTCCTTCGATACCCATGGTGACGATTTCTTTTTTGAGTTTGACCTTGGTGCGGTAGAACGGCTGTTCGTCATCGTAGGATTCCTTATAGCCGATGTTGGCCAGGCGTGAATCCTGACGCAAGTAGGCCAACAAGCCATCAATACCCGCGCGGCTACCGGCGACGGTGCCGTTGATGCCTTCGTGGGCCAGTAGCAGGGTACCTTTGACGTCCAGCGCGAGCATGGTGTCGAGTAATGGCTGGCGTAATGCTTCAAAATCGTCAAGCGTGACGAACTTGTACATGGCGCAAACTACGATAGAGCCACTAACGGGCGTTTCACTGGCCGTGGGCGCAGGGGTTGGTGATGCGGATGATGTCATGGTGTCCTCGCTGACCGGAACGTAAAACCGGTGCGTGATGGTTTTTCGGGGCGCGGAGTATACAAAAAAAGCAGTTTTGTTTCAGCTGCTGCGGGTGGTGGTTTGGGTGGGCTGGATAGGTCAACCTGCCGGACTCTGCTAAAATGCATTGTTTATGCATGTCGTAATGATTCGACCGCTGGTTACTCAAACAGGACTTACCTTGACCAATAACGATGTATTCCGCCGTATCCGCTATACCTTTGATCTTAATGATTCCAAAATGATGGCTATTTTTGCGGCGGCGGATTGTTCCGTCACTCGGGAGCAGGTCTGTGGCTGGCTGAAAAAGGATGATGATGAAGCCGCGCTTATCGCCAGTGATACCGATCTGGCGGCATTTCTGAATGGTTTTATCAACACTCATCGTGGCAAGCGGGATGGTGCCCAGCCTGAACTGGAAACGCGTCTGACCAATAATATTATCTTGCGCAAGTTGCGTATTGCTCTGGATATGCAAGCGGAGGATATTCTGGAGACCTTGCAGGTGGCGGGCTTCCGTCTAAGCAAGCATGAACTGAGTGCGTTTTTCCGCAAGCCGGATCATAAAAATTATCGTGAGTGCAAAGACCAGATATTGCGTAACTTTCTGATGGGGATGCAGCGTCAGTTGCGACCGGAAGATATCAGCGAATATCAGCAGGATGATGACTAGCCTTTGTTCGATGTCTGGGCCTGATACCTGGGTTTAATACCTGGGTTTTCGACACCAGGGGTTCCAATACTCCGGTTTTTGATGCCAGGGTCGCTGCGCTTATAAACGCCTATCACCCGGATCGCCATCCATGGCGTGCGCTGATCGTATGATCGTGGCGTTACCTGATCCGGTCAGAATTCGCAGTTGTTGTTGTCCAGTACATAGGTTGGCAGGTCTTTTTCATCTGGAATGGGCGTGGGAGCACCGTCTTCGTCGATGGAGACAAACTTGAAGGTGGCTTCGGTTACTCTTTCCCGTTGACCGATACGACCGCGACGTACCCAGGCTTCAACGTGTATGTCCATGGATGTCCGGCCGCTGTAGGCCACTTCGGTGTAAACCCCCAGAATATCGCCAACTCTGACCGGGCGAATAAAACTCATGCTGTCTACTGCAACCGTGACAACACGTCCTTGTGCACGCTGCCCGGCGCAAATACCGGCGGCGATGTCCATTTGGGAGAGTACCCAGCCTCCGAAAATGTCGCCAGCGGGGTTGGTATCGCTCGGCATGGCGATGGTGCGAGTGGTCAACCGACCACGGGTAACCTCTTTCATGGTGTTATATTTCCTCGTTCTGAATGATCACCCCTCTGTTGCCCGGAGGGTGTTGAAGCAGTCTTGCGATACAGGTGGTAGCAACAGGTAGGGAATATACACCGAATGTCGTATTGAATTATCAGATTTTTAAATAGCTCTGATAGTCAGGTCGATTTCAGCAGGACCAGTCTTCGCGCCGAAAGAAGTGAAACCCATCGGCATCACACTGAAAACGTACCAACTCAATACCGCAGGGGGTGATTGGCTCCCAGGGTAAGGGCGGTAATTCTGATACGGTATGGCGAATGATATCGGCGGATTGTTGCTCGGCCAAAAAGCGGGAAACGGTAATGTGGCTGCCCCAGGGCATGCTCAGTTCAATGCCCGCCTGTTGGGCGCTTTCGACCAGGGCTTCTGCCAGCTGCCAGAAACCGGCGTTGGCTTTGCTGGCGGCAATCAGGGTGTTGCTGTTGTACAGCCAATCGGTGAAACCAATACACACATTGGCCAGTCGGGTTTGTGCCAGTGGTTGGCCCTGGTTCATAAACCACTGGTTTGCCTGAATCTCCAGGGCGTTGGCTTCGTTCTCTGTGCGCTGGGTCAGCTTGCTGCCTGTTGCCAGTGTGGTGTGCAAGGTGTCGGCACCATAACTCATGGCGGGAATGATCTGGCCAATACTGGCGCTGGCCTGGCTGAGCAAGCGAGTCAGGCTGTCGGGGTAACGTAATATCAGTAGTAAACCACTGTCGGCAGGAGGATTGGCACCCGTCAGTTGCAGTTCGGGCTGGGCCATGGGTTGGCGGAAAGCGTTGTAATAAATACCGCGCTGTTTCTCGGTATAAGCATCCATTTTGCTCGACATGGCATATCCTGAAAATAGGTTGGTGTTTGGCGACAGGGAAGATAAGCGTCAATCGGGCTGCTGTCGAGCCATCCGGCAAACTGACCGCACCGTCCGGCACATCGGCGCGGATTTGTCCCGCGTTGTGGCGGCCTCTCCCTGTTAGAATGCTATTTTTTGTCGGCCATCAGGTAACGGATTGCATGCTCAAACTCTACCATTCCAACGATCTGGACGTTCTGAAAGGGATTTTGTTGTCACTGATGCAACAAAATCCACCGTCTCCTTTCGAGCGTGAAGCGATTCTGGTGCAAAGCCAGGGTATGGCACATTGGCTCAAATTGAACATTGCTGATGGTCTTGGTGTCTCGGCGCAGCTGGAGTTTCCGCTGCCGTTCAGTTTTGTTTGGCAGATATTTAATCGCTTGCGGCCGGATTTGCCGGAGCGCTCCCACTTCGACAAACAATTGATGATATGGAAACTGATGCGGTTGCTGCCGGGCCTGGTGGCCGGTGCCGGAGACGATCATCCATGCAAAGCGATTGCCCATTATCTTGATGACGATGAGGCCGGTATCAAATGTTATCAGCTGGCACAAACCATTGCTGATGTGTTCGATCAATACCTGGTGTATCGGCCAGACTGGTTGTTGGCCTGGGAAGCGGGTGAAGATCAGGTAGAAGGGGCGGATGTCAGCCGTCATCCATGGCAACCGCTGGTCTGGCGGGCGCTGGTGGCTGACTGTGAGCAACAGGGTCAGAGCCTGGCGCACCGGGCACGACTGATGGAGCAACTGGCAGACCTGGTACGGCGCTACCCTGAACGGCTGGCAGGCTTGCCCAAGCGGCTGTTTGTGTTTGGTATTGCGGCGTTACCCGGCAGTTATTGGCAAGTGCTGGATGCTATTTCGAGTGAAGTGGAGGTGCATTTTTTTCTGTTGAATCCGTGCCGGAACTTTTGGGGCGATATTGTTGATGACCGGCGGCGGTTGCGGATTTTGCAGCGCCAGCCGGAATCCGCTGCGTACCTGGATCGGGGCAATCCGCTATTGGCCAGCTGGGGCCAGCTGGGGCGTGATTTTCTGACCTTGGTACACGAGACCGAGCTGGCTCTGGATGTGGAGGCCTGGGTTGACCCGGATCAGCCATCAGACACGATGGACCTGCTGCATGCGCTGCAATACGACATTCTGGAATTGCAGGATCGGCAACAAGCGGCTTTTGGTGCCGATGCCCTGCAGCACAGTCGGTTTAAACAGGTTGTACAGGCGGATGACGATAGCCTCAAGCTGGTGTCTGCTCACAGCCCGTTGCGCGAAGTACAACGGTTGCACGATCAGTTATTACACTGGTTTGCCCAGGACCCGGAGCTGAATCCTCGTGATGTGGTGGTGATGGTACCGGATATCGATGCCTATGCTGCGTATATCGATGCCGTTTTCGCCAGTGTTGAGCAAACCGACAGCGGCCATAGCCTGAGAATCCCCTGGGCCATTGCGGATCAGTCGATGCTGATGGAAAACCCGCTGATTGAAACCTTCCTGTCGTTATTGGGGCTGGCAGACAGTCGTCTGACTATTACGGAAGTACAGGATTGGCTGGATGTGGCGGCTATTCGTACCCGCTTTGGTATTGCGCGTAGCGAGCTGGAAACCATCAAGGACTGGCTGGTACGCGCGAATATTCGCTGGGGGCTGGATGGCCAGCAACGTGGTCGCCTTGGCCTGCCGGTATTTGAGCAAAACAGCTGGCGTAAGGGGCTGCGGCAACTGTTGCTGGGGTTGATGATTCCTGAGGTATTACCCGATAGTCAGTACACCCCGGGGTGGCAGGGAGACTGGCCGATTACGGCAGTGGAAGGTAACAGCGCTGAATTGCTCGGAAAGCTGTTGGGCTTTGTGGATGCGTTGGAATACTGGCAGCAGATATTGGGTGAATTACGCGATCCGGCCGACTGGCTGGTCAGCTTGCCGGCCATGCTGGAGAGCTTTTTTTGTACCGATTTCAATCGCGCTGATGGTATCAGTCTGGCAGAACAGCAGCAGCAAGCTGGCTCGTTACAGCAGGTGCGTGATGCTCTGGTGCGCTGGCAGCAAGAGCTGGAACTGAGTGCTGTGGTCTGTCCTGCGGCAGACGCCGGTACGGTGCCGGAAACACATGACGCTACGACCAGCACCCTGATGTTGTCAGGACGGGTGGTACGGGCCTGGTTTAATGAGCAATTAGGGCAACAAGGTGGCTGGCAGCGCTTTTTGGCCGGGCCGGTGAATTTCTGTACCTTGATGCCGATGCGGTCGATTCCATTCAAAGTGGTGTGTTTGCTGGGCATGAACGATGTTGATTATCCGCGTCGGGTACCTCCGGTTGGATTTGATCTGTTGGCCTCCGGTCAGCGGCGGCTGGGGGATCGCTCCCGTCGGGATGATGATCGCTATCTGTTTCTGGAAGCCGTAACGTCAGCACAGCAGCATCTGTATATCAGCTATCGCGGTCACGGCGTACGGGAAAACAACGAGCAGCAACCGTCAGTACTGGTGAGCGAGCTGGTGGATTACGTCTGTGACAGCTTCTGCCTGCAGCAAGATCAGGACAAGCCCCATGCCCAAAGCCGCGAGGCCATGTATCAATGGTTGATTGAAACCATCCCCTTGCAGCCGTTCGGAGCCGGGGTTTATATGCCACTCGGTCATGACCGCTCAGCTCCAGCCGTTATAACCAACCGGATTACCAGCTATCACCCGTTATGGGCCAAAGTGGCAGGCAGTCATCATCCTGCCTTGTTACCGCAGGAGCGTGAGGCTGTTGGTGATTTTGTCAGCCGTGTACTGCCGTTGCCAGAGGAGCTGTTACCCCAACACTCGGGTGAGCGGGTAATCATAGAACTCGCCGATATGATCAAGGCGTTGCATAACAACGCCGACTTTTTTCTTAAACGGCGCTTGCGCGCCAATCTGACACCTTACTGGCAAGATCATCCGGCAGAAGAGCCGTTTGATCTGGATAGTCTGGAACGTTATCTCTATCGCAGTGACGAGCTGGACAGCTTGCTGGGCGACAATCCAGCGGCCGATCCCTTGGTCGATGAGCAGGGAAATGCTGCTCGCCAGCGCCGCCTCGAACGTATGCAGGCGCTGGGACAATTACCGGTGAACGCGCTTGGACAACTGACGGCGCAGAAATTACAGGCCTCGGTTCGACCGCTCACCGAGGCGGTGTGTTTGATTCGGGATACTGCCATCGCGACAAGTGCCGATAGCCGTGACGCAGAGGGAATCAGCCGCCAGGCATTGGTCGCGGCGGTTGAATTAAGTGGAGACAGTCTGGCCCGGGTGCTGAAGGAAACATTGGCTGATGACCGGGTAACCGCTGGTACTGCCTTGGCCTGGCAGCTTGAAGGCGAGCTGGGTCAGTGTGCCGGCTCGGTGTTGATTCGTTATCGGCCCGGGGCGATTCGTGGCAAGCATCTGCTGGCAGCTTGGCTGGAGCTGGTCCTGGCGCGGCAGGTTCATGGGGATGCCATTACACATGCCTTGGTGTTGGGTCTGGATAGCAAGCAACAGGTTGTGCAACACCGGTTAGATGCCCCTGCGCTGCAACAGGCCAACGATATTCTGACGGCTTGCGTGGCGTTTTATTTACAGGGCTGGTGTCAGCCTCAACCATTACTGCCGGATTTGCTTTGGCAGTTGCTGCAGGTGGAAGAAGAGGCCCGGGATGACGTTGTGGCCAAGGCAACGGCGCAAGAGTTTGGTGAACTGGCAGCGGTGTCGATTGTGCGGTGTTTTCCCCAGCTGGCTGAACAGTTGGAACAGCCGGAACAACGAACCGCCTGGCTAAAGCAATTTGACTGGTTGATGAAGCCGTTGTGTGCTCATCACAGCATGGCGGAGGAAGGGTCATGACTAACCATCGTTCGATAACCACGGATGCCCCCGGTGCAGCGGCGACGTCTGCCGTAGCCGCCGCTGGTGAGCATGGGCAGGCCGGGGTCAACCCTCTGGATATATCGACCTTTCCGCTGTTGGGGCAATCACTGATCGAAGCCAGCGCAGGGACGGGGAAAACCTACACCATTGCCAGTCTTTACAGTCGTTTGCTGATTGGCCATCACACCGGTCTGGGGCAACTGAGTTGCGATCAGGTGCTGGTGGTGACCTTTACCAACGCTGCCACTGAAGAGCTACGAGGCCGTATCCGGGAGCGTATCCGTCACAATTTTGAGGATGTGGTGCGCTTGCGGGGTGGACAGCCAGTCGATGATGCGTTGTTTGGGCAATGGTTGGCACAACTGGCGTTGGACGATGAGGGGTTACAAAGGCTGGCAACCTGGCTGCAGGCGAACCTGGCGCGTATGGATGATGCCAGTATTTTTACCATTCACGGTTTTTGCCAGCGCATGCTGAAACAGTTCGCCTTTGATACCGGCGTAATGTTCAGTGCCGAGCTGGTGCTGGATGCCGACCAGTATTTACGCCAGGCCTGCGAGGATGTCTGGCGTCGTGGCCTGTACCACCAGCAGATTCTGGCGGTCGAATGGCTGTCGGCGGTGTTCCCAACCCCGGCGGATTTGATGAGTACGGTACGGCACTGGTTTGCCCGGCCGGACGCCCGTTTTATTCCATCACCAACATCGGGGCAAGTGTTGTTGCCAGAAGACTGGCAGGATGCCAGTCGCTGCTTTGAGCAGGTCGGCGAGCTTTGGCAGCAGCTGGGTGATCAGCACATTCTGGAGCTGTTGCAATCGGGTGACTTGAATGGCAATTCATACCGCAAAGGTTCGGTGCCGGGCTGGATACGGAGTATCAGCCAATATTTCAGCGGTCACTTCTCGTTTAACGTGCCGGACAAGCTGGGTCACTTTGGTACTGAGATGTTGCGTGCCAAAACCAAAAAGAATGGCACCACACCAGAACACCCGTTGTTTGATCAGATCCAGCAGCTGCTGGATACATTGCAGCCGTACCTGACACAGCTCGATCAGTTGCGATCAGTCTTGCCGGTGGTCTGGTTCGAGGAGGTCAAGGCCCGTTATATCACGCTGCTGGAGCAGGCCGGTGCGATGTCGCCGGATGATCTGTTGCGGTTACTGGATGTAGCGCTGCAAGGGCCAATGGGACAGGCGTTAGCGGAACAGATACGCAGTCTTTACCCTGTCGCCCTGATTGATGAGTTTCAGGATACCGATCCATTGCAGTATCGGATCTTTGCCACGATTTATCCGGCCGAGTCGGACAGCGCAGAGGAATCTCAGGAGTATAAAGCCCCTGTCAGCGGTAATGACAGGGCCGCGAGCAGCGGATCAACGCGCTGGGGGCTGACAGCGATCGGAGACCCCAAGCAGGCGATTTATGCCTTTCGGGGAGCGGATATTTTTACCTATATCGGAGCCCGGCGGGCGATGAAGCCAGAGCGTATTTTTACCCTGGATACCAACTGGCGCAGCCACAGCGATCTGGTGGCCGATGTGAATGATCTGTTTGCACAGCATCCGGCCCCGTTTGTATTTGATGAGGATATTCCGTTTCATCCCGTCAAGGCCGCTGGTAAGGCGGATGATCGACCGTTGCGATTGATGTTGTCTGGCGCGGCTCAATCGCAGGCTCCCTTGCAGATCTGGCTGGATGAGGTGGAAGAAAACCGTGATCAGGGGGTTTGGCGTTGTGCGCAGCAATGCGCCAGCAGTATCCGGGCGTTATTAACCGGGACGGGCCAGATTGGTGATCAGCCGGTGCTGGCCCGGGATATGGCGGTGCTGGTACGCAGCCACAAGCAGGCCCAGATCATGAAAAAAGCCTTGTCGCGGGTGGGCGTTGGTGCCGTGTTCCTGTCTCGGGATTCCGTCTTTCGCAGCCTGGAAGCCAGCGAGTTGCTGACCTGGCTGGCAGCCATTGCCGAACCGGCTAACGAGCGGGCAGTGCGTAATGCCTTGGCGACTTCGTTACAGGGCTTCAGCAGTGAACAGCTGCATCAGCTATTGATCGAAGAAGCTGCCTGGGAGCAGCAGCTGGCGCAGATTCAGGGCTACCACGACTGTTGGTTACGACGCGGGATTATGGCCAGTCTGATGCGCTGGCTGAATGATAACGACCGGGCCGTGCGGTTGCGGCAGTTAGCGGATGGCGAACGTATTTTGACCAATCTGCTGCATCTGGGTGAATTGCTGCAGCAGGCCAGTCGTCGCTTGCGGGGCCACCAGGCTTTATTACGCTGGTTTACCGAGCAGGTGCTGGACGCATCAGGCAGTGGTGACGAAGCCCAGTTACGGTTGGAAACCGACGACAACCTGGTATCGATTGTCACCATTCACAAATCCAAAGGGCTGGAGTATCCGCTGGTTTTTCTGCCTTTTCTCTGGAGTGACAGCTATACCCTGCGGCCACAAGCCCGCTCGGTACAGTATTTTGATGAGGCACAAGGGGTTGTGGTGAATCTGGCACCGGATAAAGACGCCAGAGCCATGGCTACCCGTGACAGCAAAGCGGAAATGATGCGGTTGTTGTACGTGGCGCTGACGCGGCCGGTGCAAGGCTGCTTTATTTGGTTATCGGCGGCGATGAGCCGGAAAACCAGAGTACTGGACACCTCCGCCCTGGGGGAGTTGCTGCAAACGACAGGAGTCTCGCTTGACGCGCTTTGCCATTCATCCGGGGAGGCAGTCCGGATCAGCCCCTGGCCTCATTGGCCTGACGGTGATCGCCCCTTGATCCCGGTTGCGGAGCAATTGCCCGTGGCGATGGATTTTTCCCGGCCTCTGTATCAGCGTTGGCGTGTCAGCAGCTTTACCGCGTTGAGTTATCACGCGGACGGAGGCAGGCATGACGGTGTGGGTTTGCTGGCCGATGTTGGAAATTTGCGCCTTGATGAAACCGATCATGGCAGCAGTCACGGAGAATCTGGCAGTCATGTGGGGCTGACGGCTGAGGACACGAACGGCTCAACAGGGCAGTTGACCGCTGAGTGGCGGGATAACCCGTTTATTACCTCGGCAGCCATCTCTTTTCCTCGAGGACCCCAGGCGGGTACCTGTTTGCACCGTGTGCTGGAACGGTGGGATTTTCATTCTCGTGAATCCTTGATCGAGACCATTCTGCCTACGGAGCTGGGGCATTTTGGCTTGTTACAGCAAGACGTTGATTTACCGGCCCTGGCTGACTGGCTGATGGGCGTGGTGCAGACACCCTTGGACAGCGAGAGCGGTTTGTCACTGGCAGCGCTGGAGACGGATCAACGCCTGGATGAAATGGAATTCTGTTTGCCGATCGGTGAGTTGCGCTCGGGATCGTTGAACCGTTTGTTGATTGAATCCGGCCAGGACGCTGAAGGTATCCGGCGACCACAACTGGAGTTCAGTGCGGTGACAGGGTATCTGAAAGGGTTTATCGACTTGGTGTTCTGTTATCAGGGGCGTTATTACCTGGCGGATTACAAGTCGAATTATCTGGGAGATCAGCGGCAGGATTACACTGGCGTGGCACTGCAGCAAAGTATGGTCGAGCATCATTATGATTTGCAGGCCTGGATTTATATCCTGGCACTGGACCAGTTTTTACGTCAGCGGTTACCAGACTACAGTCCACAGCAGCATCTGGGGGGAGTGTATTACCTGTTTCTGCGTGGCATGGGGGACGCTGACTCCGCGGCTGTGGCGGCCTCCGGGCCATGGCCGGGCGTGTATCTCCAGACCATCGATTGGGCACAGTTGCAGCACTGGCAACAACGCTTGCTGCGGCCAGCAGGTTCTGGGTTCGGGATTGGTGCTGATGCTGGTGTTGATGTTGATGTTGAGCCCGATGCTGGAGCAACAGATAACACTCTGCCCCGGCATCAGCCGGAATCCGCGTCGGCCAGGCAGCCAAACACAGGTACTGCGAGACAGGGAGAACTGGATTTATGAGTACGGTGATGTATGAAGCGCCAGCTGGGCATCAACCTTGGCTGGCACCGCTGCCAGTGTTGACCGTGGCCACGCCGTTGTCCCCCTTGCTGGATCGGCTGGTCCGTACCGAACGGTTGCGGGAAATTGATCACCAGCTCAGCCGACAGCTGTTGGCCTACGAAGGTGAGTGTGTACCTGTACAGGCCCAGGCCTTGTATCTGGCCTCGGCGTTGGTTTCGATTGTATTGGGTAGGGGGCAGGTGTGTTTGCCGTTACATTACGCGCCGCTGCCCGAGTTGGCTGCCAACTGGCCTGCTGCTGCCCAGTGGCATGACTGGCTACGCCGTTGTTCGGGGTGCTGGTGGTCCTGTTATGGCGATGACAGCGATGCCGACGGTGACTATCAAGGGCAACCCCTGGTGCTGGAGCAGCGCTGGGTAGACGGACAACCGGTGTTACGTTTGTATCTGGCGCGCTACTTTTTTTATCAGCGCGGACTGGAGCAGCAAATCAGGGAGCGACTGGCGTTGTCGGAGACGACAACATTACAACCGGATGTATTACGGCCAGCACTGGCGACGCTGTTTCCGCCCCGCCATGATGGGCAGAACGACTGGCAGGCAATCGCGGCAACCACTGCCTGTTTGCAGCATTTCAGTGTTATTACTGGTGGGCCAGGTACCGGTAAAACCACCACCGTCACTCGCTTGCTCAGTGCCTTGCTGACCACACAGCCTCATTTGCGTATTGCTTTGGCAGCACCGACCGGCAAGGCCGCCGCCCGCATGACCGAGTCCATTCGGGGGGCCAAGTCGCAAGGTGGTATCGCGATGGCGGAATGGATTCCGGATATCAGCTTTACCCTGCATCGTCTGCTTGGCTGGCATCCGGGGGGCTTTCGTTATGGGCCTGAGCGGCATTTACCTTACGACTGTGTGGTGGTGGATGAGTCGTCCATGATTGATCTGGCGATGATGTATCAGTTGATCAGTGCTTTGGCACCAATGGCCCGATTGATCTTGTTGGGTGATAAGGATCAGTTGGCATCGGTTGAAGCCGGGAGTGTACTGGCTGACCTGTGTGATGCCGGAGTGGAGCATTGGCCGGAGGTGTCTTTTGGTCAGCAAGTCGCCGCCTTGTGCGGCTATAACCCGGCGGTGGGCGGCTCGGATGTGACGGCCTCTGCCAGCGGAGAGGCGACGAATGGCATGGTGAATGCCGTGGTGTCGTTAAAAGTGTCCCATCGCTTTGATGCCAACAGTGGTATTGGCCAGCTGGCTGCTGCGACCAACCGGGGGGATGTGGCAGCCGCGCTGGCAGTGTTTCCCCGCTACGCGGATATTGATCTGTTGTTGCATGACTCCGAGGATTTGCCTGCGGAGGCGCCTGCATATCAGGGAATAGAGACCGCGCCCGGACAAGCATCATGGCAGCAGGTGCTGGTGGATGGTTATCGCAGTTATTGTGACGCGGTGGCGTCGGCAGACAGCGTGCACATGTTGGCAGCGCTGAATGATTTCCAGGTACTGGTCGCCACTCGACAGGGACCGTTCGGAGTGGAAAGCATGAACCTTCGTATTGAAGAATTGTTGACCCGTGCCGGACTTCTTCGGCGTAGTGCCGATAGCCTGTGGTATTCTGGCAGGCCGGTTATGGTTACCCGTAACGATTATGATCTCGGTCTGTTTAATGGCGATATTGGCGTTACTGTGACGGATGCCGCCGGTGCACTCCGGGTCGCCTTCCAAACCGCCGATGGTGGGGTACGATATTTATTACCCAGTCGTTTGCCCAGTCATGAAACTTCTTTTGCCATGACAGTCCATAAAAGCCAGGGTTCGGAGTTTGTCGCGGTGCAATTACTGTTGCCGCCCCTTTGGCAACCTGTCATTACGCGAGAGCTGGTGTATACCGCGATTACCCGGGCACGTGAGCGTTTTGTTTTATTGACGAGTCATGGCTGCTGGCGGCAGGGATTGGCCAGCCGGGTGGAGCGAGCCAGTGGCTTGCGTGATGCCCTGTGGAGTTGACGGTCAGCGCGATCTTGGGTTGTTCAATTAATTCAGGAGGCGTAATCGGGCTGCAACAGGGCTAGGGCTAATGGAATGGCCAGTTTTTTCAGTGGCTGAATCGTCAGCCGGTGTGTATCAACGATGGCAATTTTTTAGCAATAGCAGGAGGCAGCATGGCTGCGCGCAAGTCACCCAAAGACCAACCTTCATCACCTGCCGCGCCATCGCGAGGCTGGCTGTTCTGGGTCGGGCGTTCGCTCTTGCTGTTACTGGTGTTGTTGATCTTGCTGGTACCCGTCATTCGTTTTGCCGGGCCTGGACTGGCGATTGCCTGGTTACAACAATGGTATGCCGAGCAGGGTGAAGGTTATCAGCTGACGTTGAATGATTGGCAGCTGGCCCTGATTCGTGGCGAGCTGACGCTGACCGGAGTGACGTTGCAGCATCCGGGAGCCGGTGATGGGGAAACCCGCATAGATCAAGTCGCGCTGGATATTGATACCGGTCAGGTGCAAAACAAACTGATCGAGATTACCCGTTTGCAGCTCGATGGCTTGCGATTGGCGGCAACCCGTCAGGGAGATCAGCTGCTGGTTGCTGGATTATCCTTGCCTCTGACAACCTCCGGGGCGGCACCTGCCGAAGTACAGCCAACTGACAGTGAAGCCACCCCCTGGGCAGTTCGGCTGGAGCATATCAGCCTGAATGACTGGCAGCTGGGCTGGCAGCAGGATGGCTTGCAGACCCAACTGGGCATCCGTTCTGTTGATGTTCGTGGGTTCGACAGCCGTCACGATGACGATATCGAGTTAACCTTGGCCTTGTCGCTTAATACTTTATCGGCCAACCAACAATTCTTGCACAGCCTGTCGCCAGAACTGGATCTGCCCACGATGATTCCGGGCCTGGCGGCGGATACACCACAAACCCTGACGCTGGATCAGCCTGTTGTACTCTCATGGCAAGGCCGCCTGACCCACTGGCATACCCAGCCAGGGGTGCGGGGTGACCTGGTGATTGAACCCTTATCGCTGACGCTACTGGATGCGACCCGGGTTGGTTTTGAGCGCCTGACGCTGCAGGAAATCGTTGCGGATGCCGAACAACAACAGTTGGGGTTATTCCAGCTGGATGGTGTGCAGGTGCAGGAGCGAGTGGCAGACAGTACTGAGCCGGGCAGTAGTGAGCCGGATGAAAAGGCAGCTGCGGCGGTGACCTTGTTTTCCCTTGATCGTTATCAGGCGACTCAATTGGCTTTTGATGGGATTACCCTGTCGGCAGGGCAACAGCTGATCGACGGAATATGGCTGGATGGCCGTTATAACGATGGCCGTCTCGCGGGTTTGCCACTGCAGCTGTCTGATACTGATACTGCGGCGAGCAATGATGATCCTGTCGACGAGGCAGCACCGGACGCTGTGCCGGCAGCAGAAGCTCCCGCTACAAGTGTCCAGTCACACAGTGCCAGTCCGAGCCAGAGCAGCCGTCAGTTTGAAGTGCTGTTGGCTGGTATTACGGTCAGTAATGTGGATTTGCGTTGGCAGCAACCTGGTATCCAGACCCGGATAACGGCCGATAATATGACGGTAGGTCTGGTCAACAGTGCTGAAAACCTGCCTGTCGAGTTGGCCGGGGCATTACAGATAGCGGCGTTACGTCTGACTCAGCCGCAGGCCGTGACACTGAACCAACCATTGGTTGTCAGCTGGCAGGGGTCAATCAACGATTGGCGGCGTGATCCGGAATTGACCGGTGACCTGACGTTGAAACACCTTGATGTGATTGCCGGGCATCAGCCTCCCGTGGCGTTGGAGCAACTGTACCTGAAAGGCATCCGTGCGGATCGTGCTACGCAATCGTTGCAACAGCTGGTGATGAATGGATTGGTGGTACAGCTGCCTGACAGTGCCAATGCCATTGCCAAAAAACAGGGCGTTTTATTCAGCCTGGGGCGGTATGAGATACCGTCGATTCTATTTGACGGGCAGACGTTGAGTACCGGCGTACATCGCTTTGCCGATCTGCGGGCCAACCTGACCCGACTGGAAAACGGGTTGATCGCCGGGGTGCCATCAACAGAATCGGTGGCATCCAAAGCCGGTGGCGCAATGGACGCCGAGCTGTCTGACAGTGGCTCTGCAGCAGCGGCCGAGGAGGCCGGACTGATTGTTCATATTGACGGTATCACCATGGCAGATTCAAGCACAGGAGCGACCGCCGCCAGCCAGATCCAATGGTACGACCTGGCGGTGGCACCAGCTCACAAAAGTATACTGACGCTGACGGCTGTCAGTGTTGGCGAGCTGGATTCTGCCGCCTTGCTGAATGAAACGGGTAAGCCAGTACCGGTCTCGATAGCCGCCAGTCTGGATGACTACAATACGATTGAATTTACAGCAAAGGCCGGATTGCGACAAAGTTTGCCGGAAGGTTCCTTTACACTCAAGGTTCGGCAGTTGAACTTGCCTCCTTTCAGTCCGTACGTGGTACAGGCGATGGGATATAACGTTCAGAAAGGCATGATGAAACTGGACAGCAATATCAATATCGTTAATGGCCAAATGCAGGGCAAGGCGCTGCTGGTATTGCAAAACAGCCGTTTTGAACCAGAAGACCAGGATACGATTGATCGGGTCAGCAAACAGATAGCCATGCCGGTAGAAACGGCGCTGTCGGTATTAAAGGACGATAATAATAACCTGAGAATAGATGTACCGCTGTCGGGAGCTGTCAATGACCCCGATATTGGTATTCAGGATATTATTCAACAAGTCACTAAAAAAGCAGTACGCACGGCTACTTTATTTTATTTGAAGCAGGCATTTCAGCCGTATGGTGCACTGATCAGCATTGCTTCTCTGGCTGGTGATCAGCTGTTTGCCATCCGGCTTGAACCATTGACCTTTACTGAGCAAAACAGTGTTCTCAGTTCGGAACATCAGGCCTATCTCGATAAGGTAGCGACAACCATGACGAGCAAGACAGAACTGGAATTGCAGGTTTGTCCGGTGGTCAGTGAGGCAGAAGCCAAGACTCTGGGAGAAGACTGGCCAGTACTGGCGGCTGCCAGAGGAAATGCGGTCAAGGCGTATTTGTCCCAGCGCCAGGACGATAAAAAACAGTTGTTGGGAGAACGAGTGTCTGTTTGTTCTCCTGCGCGAGGGGATTTGCCCGAGGTTGCGTTGGGATTCTGATCGCAGCCAGACAAAACTTGACAGTTTAAATCGTGCAGAAGAAGCAAAACGCATATTTTGCTCTCGACACCCTGAAGCAAGCGGATTACTTTATTCGTTCTTGTTAATAGTGAGATTAATATCAAGTTCTGATTGTCGGTCAGTGATATTATAAACGCTTCTATGAAGCACCACAGGAAGGCGCAATAATATTGCACCAAGTTGGATCCAGAAGAGGTTGCTAATGTACTCTGAAACTGATTCCCGTTCCCCAAAGGCTGCTCAGATTAGCGACACGCTGAAGCAGTTTATTAACCAGTCATCATCTCGTGGGTCAGCCAAGGCAGCTGCCGTTATGACCCGAGAAGGCATGATGATGGGTGCCGCCCTCGATAAGGATACCAATGAGGATATTTTTGCCGCAATGAATGCATCGCTGTTGATGCTGGCTCAGAAGGCAACGGACGAAATGAGTATTGGAGACTTCCGCCAAATGGTGGTTCTGGGAAGTGCAGGCATTATGCATCTGACCGAACTGGGTGATGGCGTAGTACTGGCAGTAGCGACCGGCGCAGGTTCTAACCTGGGTCGTGTGATGCTGGATACGCGGCAGATTTCTGTGCGCTTGCGTAGCTGCCTGGATAGTCCCACTTCGGTTCAATATGCATCCTAGGCAGTATGGAGATCATTTATGAGTGCAGTGATAGAACAACGGGCGCAACCAGCCGACCTGGAAGAAAGTGTTTACCGGCTGGTAAAGAAAGCAGTGCAGTTTGGAAAGAACGTTCAGATCCTTTTCCATACTGATGACTACCTGTGCTCTACTGATCGCTATCTGGTTATTTTGGGTGAGTCAGGTAAATTCCTGATTCATAACATCGAGTTTGATGAAGTGCTAACGGCTTCACAGGATGATTACCGTGCGCGTGGTTTGAAATCCGTGGCACTCACCACTCAGGTGGAAGAGAACGGTCGTGATATCCGTGAATTCTATTGGCAGGCGGCGTTTCAGGCGTCGGGTGGTCGATTGCTGGATGGTTGCCGTGAGGACGATGTGATTCAACTGCGTCAGTGGCCGAACTTCACCCGTTTGTATACCAGTCCGAATATCTACCGGATTTCATCCTTGCTCAGCGCACGTCCTACCACTCTGGATGTGGCTGCCAAGCTATTGTCGGTATCCAAGGAAGAGCTGTATCAGTTTTATAGCGCGGCACTGTATAGCGGTTACGCTGAAGTACTGAATCGCGCTGTAGTGTCTGAAATTGAGCTCAAGCCACATCCTTATGTCAGGATCGTAAAAATGCTGCTGGGCCGCTTTGGTGGCCATCCAGCCTGATTACTGTCTGACGGCCAAGCCCGAAAAACAGAGAATGACATATAAAAAAACCGGTTCTGTCACCAGAACCGGTTTTTTTATGTGTGTCGATCACAGGGTCATCAACAGCAGTAACAGAAGCAAAACTTCCGGTTATCCGCTCAAGTGAGCTGATAACCGGAGTCATGATCATTTGTCGACTGTTATTCCTGGATCGGCTTGACGACGTACAGCAAGTCACCCTGATTCACCTGTTGGCCATCGGAGTTCATGATACGGGTAACCTTGAACTTCTGATTGGCCGGGTACAGGTCAGCGCCAGCGCGGTTGAACTGTTTCAGGCTCAGAGGGGTAAACATTTTCATGGCTTCCATCAGGCAGAGCGTGTGCTCAACGTCGATGATATCGCCTTCCTTGACGAAGGCCGGTTCGCTGGGCGAAGACGAGCCATAGAAGATGCTGGTGGTGGGCGACAGTACTTTCAATTCATCCGAGCCTTCGATCTTCAGGGCAGAGGCGTCGACGGCATTGGCTGAGAGGTCCGCTTCTTTGTCCACGTCGGCGATCAGCTCATCCAGATCGATGCGATCGAGGAATTTCGGCAGATAACCGGTATCGTAAATCCCATTGCGGAATACCTCATCATCCAGAACGCGTTTGGCCGTCGGGATGTTGGTGCATACGCCAGTGATCTTGACGCGATCCAGGTATTCACGCAGCTTGGCAATGGTGTCGTCCCGGTCTTCGCCATAACAGATAATCTGCACGATCATGCTGTCGTAGAAGGGGGATACCTGTTTGCCAGCAGCTGCCATGGAAATCAGGTCGATATAATCTTCCTTAGGCAAGACGCATTGCTGAATGGTGCCCGGGGTTGGAACGAACTGCAGCTCTTCACCCTTGAATACCGGTTTCTCAGCATTGATACGTACTTCAATGGCATAACCTTTGGAGACCGGTTTCAGGTCGGCAATGGATTCACCTTCAGCGATCTTGAACTGGGTGGAAACAATGTCGATGCCAGATACCCATTCGGTCACGGGATGCTCAACCTGCAAGCGGGTGTTCATTTCCATGAAGTAAATGGTGTCGGCGTCGAGGTCGAAAATAAATTCAACCGTACCGGCACCGACATAATCGACAGCATCGGCCAGCTTGGCAGCAAAGTCGTAAGCAGCTTGTTCCAGTTCGCGCGGTAACATGGTGGAGCCAGATTCTTCAAAAATCTTCTGGTTGTTCCGTTGTACCGAGCAGTCACGCAGACCGAGAATCTTGGTATTGCCATGCATGTCGCGCAGCACCTGGATTTCGATATGGCGCAGGGAGGTGACAAATTTTTCCAGATACACGTCACCGTTACCAAAAGCGGCTTTGGCTTCAGTAGAAATCTGGTGGAACAGGGTATGCATCTTGTCGGCTGAATGAACAACCTGAATACCTTTACCACCACCGCCGTGTACGGCTTTTAACAGCACCGGATAACCAATTTCATCTGCTACCGCTGCCGCATTGGCTGAGCTGGTCAGAATGCCATGAGATCCAGGTACTACCGGTACCTGTACCCGCATGGCGGTATTGATGGCGTTGGATTTGTTACCCATGGTTTCCATTGAGGAAACGGCCGGGCCAACAAAGTTGATGTCGTGGTTACCACACAGGGCAGCAAACTGGCTGCTCTCTGAAAGGAAGCCGATCCCTGGGTGCAATGCCGTCACATTTTCGTGGTGCGCTACCCGCAGTACGGATTTGGCGTTCAGATAGGATTCGTCCGGGGTGTTACCACCGATACACACAACGCGATCTTCAGGCCCCAGCATATCGACCGGTACTGATTCCATATCCGGGTCAGACTGTACCAGAACGACCTTGATATCGTTTTCCTGTGCCTTGCGGATCAGTTTGACTGCGGTACAGCCACGGGCGTGAATCAGGACTTTATCGATTTTGCCAAATTTCTTGGTGGCGGTAGAGCCTTTGCCGGTGTCAGGTGTCAGGCGTTCGGCACTGACATAACCCTGTAATACACGCTCCAGTACATCATTAACAGAGTGACGAGCCACTGGCATATCCGGATCAATGGCCCGGAGCTGGTCATCCAGGGTGTCAAAGAACGGGTGACGTACCAGACCGTCCATGGATTGGGGTGACACGGACAGGTAGTTGGACAGGGTGCAGGTGCTTGGCAAGTAAGAGGGCACAACAATCTGGCCAGCAAATGGCATATTGGTGCCGGAGAAGTAATACGTTTGCGCCAATGGGTGGGTGACAAAGCTGGCTTGTGCTCCACCGGTACAGTCGCCAAAGCCGAATACCACCAGTGGTAATTCGTTGTCACGAACAAAGCGGGTAATTCGATCGTTGGTCACTGCCATGGAGAACAGTGCTGCAGCGCCTTCCTTGGTTTGCATGCCACCGGAAGAGACAAAGCAGACGATGGGCAAATGCAGCTTGGCGCATTCGACCATCAGTTTGCAGAATTTCTCGGCCGCCGCCATATCAAAGGCACCGGCCTGGAAGTCCAGGTTGGATACCAGAGCGCCCACTTGCTGTTCGCGTTCGCCAATATGAATGGTGCCAATACCGGTAATCACACCGCAAGGTTGGATATCTTTTTTCAGCGCTGTTTCGATTGAGCTGCGGAAACCCGGGAATGATGTCGGGTCGGCGGACATCAGGCTGCTGTTGAGCTCCTGGAAGTCGCTGAAAAAGCGCTCGATCAATGCGTTGGGCGAGGTTTTTTTCTGGCGTTTGGTATCGTCCAGAACCTGCTGGATCAGCAAGTCATGGTAGGCCATGGTCAAGCGGTTCCAGAAGTCTTTACGACGACCAATGGAAACCGGGTTGATACGGCCACTGTAGGCTTTGCCTTCCTGGTCTGTTGCGTGGTACTCGGGCAACAGTTTCTCGAAGATAAAGGTAATGACTACAAACAAGGTGTCAGACAGGCGTGGGAAGGCCAGTTTTTTCCACTCTTCAACGGACTTGAGGAAGGGACCGCGTTGGCTGCTCTTGATAAAGTAGCTCAGCCAGTGGGTAAAGGATTCCCGTTCCTGTTCGGTATAGGTGTCTCCGACCGTGGCTTCGGCCAGGGATTTTTCCAGCAGGGCCTTGAGCGATTCCAGTGACAGGGCACGGGCTTCGTTGGCTTCCTTGGCAACGTTCACCAGGTTGTTGATGAAGTTGTCATACAGTTGACCAAACACCAGCATGTTCTTACAGACTTGTGTGAACTCGTAACGCAGTTCGTCATGCAAGATGGCATCCAGAATGGTGATATCAGGATGCTGTGGGTTCTGGATGTTTTCCTGGCGAAACTGGATGTAAGGCGCCAGAGATTCTTCCAGAATGCGGCGGTTAGCTTCTACCCGAGCGCTGCTTATGTCATTGGCAAGGGCATCGGTCCGGCTGGAAAGCTTTAACTCGGTGCGCACGCCTTCCGGGATCAAGACACCCTGCAGGATAATATTCAGGGCAGAGGCAATGGATTGCTTCAGGGCACCTTTGGATTTTTCCTTTTTCAGGCCTTCGGTCAGTTCCTGATGCACATCGTGCGGTAACTGTTCGCGAATATAGCTTGCCAGCGGGTGGGGATTGTTCTCGATAAAATGTGCAACGGCCTGAGTGTCGAGAACGTCATCAGCACGGATCAGGAAGCGGCTTTGTTTGTAATCCTCGAGGTAATCCAGCAGCCCCTGGAAGTTGACCGGGGCATCGGATTTCCAGCGATTGAACAGGTACAGGCCAAGCTTGAAGCACAGTTCCTGCTTGGATTTCAGGTAATTGTTTTTCGGCTCACCGAGGAACAGACGGACAATCGTCGAGCGGCTCTCGTCACGATCTTCGTATTTGCTCCAGAAGGATTTCCAGCTTTTATGCAGGGCATCGTCATAGACGATTTTTTCCGGTGCCTGTAGCCAGTTCTGGAATTTGCGTTTGGCTTCTGCAGCTTGACGCTGTTGCAGTTGGCCTTCCGGAATCTCTTTTTCTGCCAGACGGCCGTAGTTTTCAACGGTGCTGGAGTGAATGCGGCGGCGCAAGGTCAGGTAACGGGTGTAGCGGTACGTCAGACCAAACACGTTGATGTGTTCGGTTGGTGTTTCAGCAAGAAAGAAGTTGGCGTCTTTTTGCAGTTTTTGCAGGTTGTCGGATGGCGTCAGGAAGCGGTCTACCGACTGCTTGTAATGATCCATCATATACGGGTGATTTTTGGCAAATTCAGCTGCATTGCTTTCGATCGATTGAACGCCGGTCACAATGGCCTGGTGCAGGTTAAAACGTTTTTCGTCTGCATCGGACGGGGCGTAGTCAATAATGCCATCAATAATGCCGGCTTTGCGCAACTCATAGCCGGAGACACCGACGTATTTGGCGCATTCTTGCCAGGACAGGTTGTACTTGCGAGCAATGCTGGCCAGACCCTGAGGCTGAATGGTGTTAAAAATACCATCACGGATGGTCAGCAAAATGTTGGTGGTTGCCAATGGAATGGCACCACCAGAATAACCGGCCCCCCAGATAATACCTAATGTGGGCACATCCTTGTTGGCCATTTCGGTGATCAGGTGAGAGATGCTGTGCGCCTGGTTGCCAGCGTTGGCTTGTTCTCCGGCATCGGCTCCCGGGGTGTCAATAAAAGTGACAATCGGCATGGCGCGCTGGGCATAGGAACGTGCCAGCTGGGCGGCCCGGTTGTGATGGGACGGTCCCCAGGAACCATTGCTGTGTTCACGGTTTTGACAGATAAAACCGACGCGGCGAATTTTGCCGTTAAAGTCCATATCGGCTTCTGTGGCGTACAATGGACCGTCGTCTACTTCAGTAATAACACGCAGAATCAGATGACCAACCACTGATTTGGCACCGGGGCGCTGGTTGCTTTCGCTGGGAGTAACAACCTGTTCGATATATTCATCGATGTTCAGTGTACTCAGGCGAGCCAGCTCGGTTTTGCAATGCTTTGGATCGACCAGCCCTTTGACGCTATGGTCAACGGCGTTGTCCTCATATTCAGGGAAGAGAGAGGAATCTGCCGCAAGTTGTTCAGCGATTTGAAACAGCTGGTCTATTTCTTTAGGTTTGTTTTGTTCAGACATGGTTGATCAATTCCGTAATATGCCGATCATCGGGCTGAGCTGGCAGGGTACTTACCAGACCAAACAAGCCCGAAACTACGGTCGGACATAGTTCGAGCGCAGAGACGGGCTGTTAAATGCGAATACGGGAGCAACTGCGCTGGTGCCTTGCTCCCAGATCAGGCTCAGAGAGCCTTGAATATCAACGCCGCGTTGGTGCCGCCAAAACCAAAACTGTTGGACATCACAGTTTTTAATTCGGCGTCACGGTTGTCGCGAACGATCGGATAATCACTGGCCCCTTCATCGAGTTCAGAGATATTGGCACTGCCAGTGATAAATCCGTGTTTCATCATCAAGATAGAATAAATAGCTTCTTGTGCGCCAGCAGCACCCAGAGAGTGGCCAGTCAGGGATTTGGTGGAGCTGATAGGAGGAACCTGGCCATCAAAGGCCAGACCAACGGCTTTCAGTTCAGTGATATCACCTGCCGGTGTGCTGGTGCCGTGGGTGTTCAGGTAATCGATGGTTGGGTTGCCAGCCATTTGCAGGGCATCTTTCATGCAACGAACAGCGCCTTCACCGGATGGGGCGACCATATCGGCACCATCGGATGTAGCGGAGTAGCCAATCAGTTCAGCGTAGATTGTTGCACCACGAGCAACGGCATGCTCGTACTCTTCCAGAACGACCATGGCACCACCACCGGCGATAACAAAACCGTCACGGGTGCTGTCATAGGCACGGGAAGCGCTTTCCGGTGTGTCGTTGTACTTGCTCGACAACGCACCCATGGCATCAAACTGCATGGAGAGAGACCAATGCTCCTCTTCACCACCACCGGCAAAAACGATGTCCTGTTTGCCCCATTGAATCAGTTCCATACCGTGACCAATACAATGTGAACTGGTGGCACAGGCCGACGTCATGGAGTAATTCACGCCCTTGATGCTGAATGGCGTGGCCAGGTTAGCCGATACTGTAGAGCCCATGGTGCGGGTGACGCGGTAAGGGCCAACCTTACGGATACCCTTGGTGCGCAGGATATCGACAGACTCAACTGTATCGCTGGTGGATGCTCCGCCGGAACCGGCAACCAGGCCGGTGCGGGGATTGCTCACCATCTCTTCACTCAGGCCCGCATCTTCAATGGCTTCTTTCAGTGAAAGATAGGAATAAGCCGCAGAATCACCCATAAAACGGAAGAGTTTACGGTCGATGTGTTCCGAGAGGTTGATTTGGGGGCGGCCGGCAACATGGCTGCGCATCCCCTGCTCAGCATATTCCGGAATAAAACGGATGCCGGAGCGCTGCTCACGCAATGATGCCAGCACCTCGTCCTTGTTGTTTCCGAGGCAACCAACAATACCAATACCTGTAACTACCACTCGACGCATAACCAGATCTCTGAACAGTTTATTGTTTGTGCTTTGACGTGCCAGTGTACGACAAACACGTTGAATTATTGTTTCAAAAAGAAGTAATGAACCGTCTAAAGGCCCAATTTCCATGAAATTGGCGGTTACTATATAGCAGACGGCAAAAATGGATAAAGAAAAATATCCTTAACTGAGAATCGGTAATCAAATGTCAGAGCCGATTGCCGGCTGACAATGTCGCCAGCCCAGTCGTGTTGATCTCAATCAAGGGATGATGGTGTTTTGGCCTGCTGCACCCTAGGCCACCAGAATTTTGCGGCGGCAGTCGAGAGCGTGACAAGCGCCATCACCGTCGCCAAGAGCCGGGTATCGGGGTAGCGGCTGTCAAAAAAGGGCATATAGACGGCTGCAATGGTTAATAATGCCGCCGAGCTAAACAAGACCGCCGGGCGACGCAACCAGGCAAATGCTTGCACCAGCCAGGCAGACAAGCAAGCCATCAGAATTCCGCAGGCTGACCCCACCAGTACATCGAGTGGCCAGTGGGCACCAACGGCGATACGGCTGGCCGCTGCCAGCAGGGCAAGAGTAAGCAGAGGCATTAGCCCGCGCGGTGGTACAGCCAGAATTACCAGGGTCCAGGCGCCCAGTGCGGTAAACGAATGGCCAGAAGGGAAGCTGTGATGGCGCAATACCGGGCCAATAATCTGAAAACTGTCGGATACCAGTACCGCCGCAGGGCGGGCAGCATCAAACAAGGCTTTGCCGCCGTGCACAAACAGAGTGCCGAGTACCAATAATAACAGGCTGGGGGCGAACAGGGCCGGGCGGAAGCTGGCGACCAGCAACAACAATGACATGGCAAAGACCGTATCGGCGGTGAAGGTCAGATTTGCCCACAAGGCATTAGGGAGCAGGCCAGCATCCTGATTCAGCATCAGAAACAGGGCCGCATTGGTGCCGGTTAAAGCGACCACCAGAGCGAACAGCAATAACAGAGCGGCTGCTACCAGTAATGGCAGCAGATGACGGCGCGCTAGTGGCAAACAGGTATCAGTCATCAAGGGTCTCTGTTGCTGGAGGCGGTGTTTGTTGGGTTGCCGCTGCCGGGTCATGAGTGGAGATCGGCTCGGCTGCCTCGCCTGCGGTGTTATCTGGTCGGCGAATAATAACGATGGGGCCAGACTGGAACAGCAGCTGGTAATCATCGATTTTCTGGACGCGGTCGATCCGGCCAAAACCGATCTCGCCGGGCTCCAGTGACCGGCGTGGTGTTACCCGGTCGAGATAGACGTTAAAACTGGGGGTATCAATTGACTGGGTGACCACATCAAGGCCCAGCTGGCGCACAAACATCGCTGCGTCATGAATAGGGCGTTGTTGTGCTTCACTGAAGGCCGGAGCGAATACATACCAGACAAACAGGGTCTGGAGTGCTCCAGTAACCAACAGACCGTGCCAGATTGGCAGACGCTTCCAGAGTATGGCCAGGAGTGAGAGCAGGCCAAACACCGCTGCAATAATGGCAAAATCCTGATTGACGTAGAGAGCGGCACGTTCTGCCGTTTCGATTTCGATCGGATTGGTCAATCCAGCCTTGATCGAAGGGATCAGTAAGGGAAAAGCCGCCATCAGCGCAAAAAACAGCAAGGGCAGTATGGCGACCAGCCAACGGCGACGCAGGTGAAAGCGATAACGGGCCATCAATAACACCAGCGGCGTGCAGCCATACAATATGTAGTGGGGTAATTTGGTGCTGGCAAGGCTGAACAGGATCAGGACAAACAAGAACCAGATCCATAAGAACCGGTTGAGCGGCTCCCGCGTAACACTTGTGATGCTGGGCAGCATACGCAGCAGCAGCGGCCCAAAAGGAGCCAGCACAAAAGGCAATACCAGTGGGTAAAACAACAAGCCACCATCATGACCTTCCATGGCATTGTTAAAGCGATTGACGTTGTGTTTAAAGAAAAAACCGTCAATAAACGCCTGCCCTTGAGCCAGGTATTCGGCGATGTACCAAGGTGCCGCAATGACCAGAAACAACAGCCAGCCCGGTACAAAAAACAGTGCTTTCAGCAGGGCAGTACGCTGGCCACTCCAGAGATAAAAAATCACACTGACCACCAGGGGAATCGCGACGGCGACCGGCCCCTTGGTAAGTACACCCAGTGCCATCAGGGCATAGATACCGTAAAGCACCTGCCGGGTACCGGGGGATTCAGGCTGCACCAGGCTGAGTTGGCTGTGGTGATACATCAGCAGCAACGTAGCGGTGAGAATCAGGTTGAGTAACGCATCCGCCGTGGCCACGTGGGAGATCATATTGATGCCGAGGGCGCTGGCACAGATGATGGCAGCGGCGATGCCGGTATCGCGGCTGATATAACGACGCGCAAAGGCAAACACCGACAAAGACCAGCCAATCCCTGCCAGCACAGAAGGCAAGCGGAAAGCCCAGACCTCCGTGCCAAACAGGGATATCGAGATGGCTTGCAGCCAGTAAATCAGGATCGGTTTGTCGAACCGTACCCGGTCGTTCAACCAGGTCGTGATAAAATCGCCACGCTCAAACATGCCGCGAGTGGCTTCACTGAAAGCGCCTTCGTCATGATCAAACAGCAAATAGCCGCCCAGATTAAGGGAAAAAAATCCGATCAGCACGGGCAGCAACCACAGCGGCAACGCTGTGGGGAGTGGTATTTTCATCGCAATCAGCCCTGACTGCTGACGTCGTTATCTGAATTGGCTTCAGGAGTGGATGCTTCAACAATCACCTGGCCGGGAGCTGCCCAGCAGGCTTCCTTGTCGTCGGAAGCGCCATCGCGATTATAGATAATATACTGATGCTGCTGCCGCTGTGATGACTCAAAGTAGGTACGTGAAATGAGCTCAGACATGACGCCGGTGGTAAGGAATTGCAGCGCCGCGATAACACAGACCACCGCGATCAGAAAAAGAGGGCGGCTACCAATATCTTCACCAAAGCCGAACTTGATCACTGCCAGATACATTAATAACAACGTACCAATCGATCCCATGCCCAAACCGATCATGCCAAAAAAGTGGCCTGGACGGGCGCGGTAGCGCATAAAAAAGTAAACCGACAACAAATCGAGAATCACCCGGAAAGTACGGGAAATGCCGTATTTGGAGGTACCTGCGGTGCGGGCATTATGGGTGACAACAATTTCACCGATCCGGCTGGGAGGCACAACCGCAGCGACCCAGGCAGGGATAAAGCGGTGCATTTCACCGTACAGGCGTACTTGCTTGATAATGGCAGCCCGATAGACTTTCAGTGAGCAGCCATAGTCATTAATCCGTACACCGGTAATCTTGCCGATCAGGCGGTTGGCGATGCGAGACGGAATTTTGCGCATCACCAGGTCGTCCTTGCGATTTTTACGCCAGCCGGTGAGCAGGTCGAGGTCTTTTTCGATCAGGTGATCAATCATGCGGGGAATATCGGCGGGATCATTTTGCAGGTCACCATCCAGCGTGGCGATCATCTCACCTCGAGCCTCGTCGATGCCCGCCTGCATGGCAGCTGTTTGGCCAAAGTTACGGCGTAATTCAATGACCCGGACATGAGGGCCATATTGTTCCGCTTCGCGGTGCAGTGCCTGGGGGGTGCCATCGTTACTGCCATCATCCACCACCAGTAGTTCCCAGTAACCCTGATAGCTGATCAGGGCTTCATGTACCCGGGCAACCATGGGGCCGACATTGTCAATTTCGTTGTACATGGGAATAACGATGGACAAGGACGGCTTGCTACAATCTATCACGGGGTTACCACTCTGCAGACTTTAAAAGTCCGCGGATGATACCCAAAAGCGCCGAGTGATAAAACGAGGCAACCGTTGCATAGATGCAATTAATCTTTCAACCCCTGGATACCTAGGTATTTGTACTGCTGCGCCGATTGCCCAAGCGGCTGGTGGCCAGGGTGATTATGGCGGTCAGCAGCAGGGTGCAACCGAGTACAAAGAGATGCAGGTTAACAGCCGCGGCCAGGACTGCTGCGGTGTCCAGTTGCCAGGGCAACAATCCGGCGACAATACCTGCTTCGTATGTCCCTGCACCTGCGACACCATGAATCGGCAGAATACTGCTGAGCTCTCCGGTACTGGCACCGACCCAGGATTGCCCAAAACTGAGTGTAATAAATTGTTGCAACACCCAAGCGTAAATTGCCAGCTTTAGTACCCAGTTGACCAGCGTCCATAACAAGGCACGAATAAACGGCCAGGGCGACGAAGGCAGGGCCTGCATCAGGTCAGCGAGTTTGTTGGCAACGGAACCCGGGTGACTGGCTAACAGCTGACGGATACGATTCTGTACCGGTAAAACCAATAACGGTAAAACCAGCAAGCCAGCTTGCCACAGCCAGACATGTGCGGGATCAACGGAGATCGGGTTGCCGGGCAGATCACTCAAGGTCCAGACCGCCAGTGCCAGCAAGACATAAAGATCCAGCAGTCGTAGCCATAACAGCGCAGGCAAGCTATGGCGTACCGGGCAGCTGAAATGGGTTTTCATCAGCATCGGGAATGCCGCCTCACCGCTGCGCATGGGCAACAGGTTGTTAAAAAAGTTATGTAATACGGTAATGCGGGTCAGCCGCCACCAGTGGCCGTGGCAGTATGAATTAAAAAAGTCGTAGAAGCGGAATGCCCGCAGCAAATAGCTGACCAGCATCAGGGTGACTGCAACGGCCAGCTCTGCCGCCGATATACGTTGCCAGCTGGCCAGTACTGCGATCCAGCCATAACTGCGTTCAACCACAATGGCAAAGACCAGCAGAATGGCGAGGCTTATCCAGAATTTCCACGATCTGAGCAGCATGTAATGACGGTTCCTGTGAGCAAGGCGGGTGAGGTTTGCCGGGGCAGCGATACTTGCGCTGCCGGTGGGGCTTGTCAAGAAAGGCGTGTCCGGGGAGCAGCAAAATTTGCATCCTGGGCAGGCAGGCGGTACTTTCCGCGCAACTGTGTAGTTGGGTGCTGTTGTGAAAATTCTGCTGATTAAAACCTCATCATTGGGGGATGTCTTTCATACCTTGCCTGCCTTGGAAGATGCTCGCCGGGCTTTGCCTGGTTTATCGGTCGACTGGGTGGTCGAGGAGGCTTTTGCAGATATTCCTGCCTGGCATCCGGTGGTCGACAAGGTTATTCCGGTGGCCTGGCGGCGTTGGCGCAAGCAGCCGCTGGCAGCGCATAACCGGGCGGAAATGCGCGCGTTTTACCAGCAAATGAAATCAACCCGGTACGATCTTGTGATGGATGCCCAGGGATTGATTAAAAGTGCGCTGATTACTCGACTGGCGTGTGGTCGCAAAGTAGGGCTGGATCGTCACAGCGCCCGGGAACCTCTGGCAGCACGAGCGTATGACCAGACTCTGTCTGTGGCGCGAGGGGAACATGCCATCCATCGCTTGCGGCGCTTGTTTGCGATGGCACTGGGCTACGATGAAACACAGTACCCCTTCAGTTATGGGGTGGATCGCCATCGCTGGCAGGCTCCGGACATAGAGGCCAGTTATTGGCTGTTTTTGCACGGCACAACCTGGGTCACCAAATTGTGGCCGGAGGATTATTGGCGTCAGCTGGCAACGGATGTGGTTGCCAGTGGCCGCCAGGTGGTATTGCCTTGGGGTAATGAAGAAGAACATCAGCGGGCAATGGCCATCGCTGATGGGGTGGAGGGTGTCAGCGTACTACCTCGCATGGGATTGGACTCCTTGACTGCCTATCTGGCTCATGCTGAAGCCATTGTGGGAGTGGATACCGGCTTGAGCCATGTGGCCGCCGCTCTGGAAATTCCGGCAGTGGCTATTTATGGTGCTACCGATGCTTCCCTGACCGGGGCCCTGGGGCCTGCCATGACGGTATTAAAAAGTGATTACTCATGCGCCCCCTGTTTGTCAAAACGCTGCCTGCACCCGGGAAGCGGCGATATTCAGCCGCCGTGTTATCAGCAGATAACTCCTGCAGCAGTGATGCAAGCAGTACTGGCAAGGATGTGAAGGGGGTGGCGACGGCCTGTGGTTGCCTGCCTCAATGGGCATCATGGCAAGTCTCGATTGGCGTCTGTATGGCTTTTTGTGGCATCGTTATTTTTTACCAGAATATGTCAGCCGGAGGGCTACCATGACAGCACAAACCATAGAAATTGCTGATCTGTATTTGTATCCGGTCAAATCCTGTGCCGGCTATCGGGTTGATCGTCTGACCTTTGATCATCAAGGGCCGGTAGGAGATCGTCGCTATATGATTGTTGATCCGGAAGGTGAGTTTTTGACTCAGCGCCGGTTGCCTGTGATGGCGAGTATCCAGACCCGGTTGCAGCAAGGTGTGCTGACTCTGGGGATGGATGGAATGGAAGACCTGGTGGTTGATCCTCCCAGTGCCAGTAGTCGGCAGCTGACCGTTTCTGTCTGGTCGGACAAGGCGGAAGCACTGGATTGCGGAGATCTGGCGGCCAACTGGCTGACGGAAGTATTGGGCAAACCGGCACGACTGGTGTTTATGCCGCCCGAGAGTCATCGTCAGGTCGACCGGGAGTGTGCCAGCGTCGGACAGTGGGTTGGTTTTGCTGATGGTTTCCCTTTGTTGGTGACCAGTGAGGAGTCCTTGGCGACCTTGAGTCAAAGTGCTGGGCTGGACATCGATATGCTGCGCTTTCGGCCCAATGTGGTGGTACGGGGTGGGGAGGCATTTGCAGAGCAGCAATGGCAGGCTTTGACTCATGATGAAGGGCAGTTGTTACTGGTCAAACCCTGTGAACGTTGTGTGATACCGACTCGAGACCTTCTGACCCAACAGCGCCAGCCTGACGTTGTGGCGGCTTTGAAGCAGCATTGCCTGATTGATCGACGCTTGATATTTGGACAAAACGCGCTGGTTGAGCGGATTAAGGTGTTGGCGGCAGGGGATTCACTGGCTGTCGTGGTGGCCTGATGGTGTAACATTTGGCAACTTTGTCCGTTATTGCGGGTGGGCACTGAGCTGACGAGGGTGAAATTTGCGACTTTAGTGTCATCAGTACGATGGATGAAAGGTGAAATACGATGAACCTGCCGGGAAGTTTCTTCTGGATATTTGTCTTTTCTCGCTATGTTATATAGCCATTGGTCGGCTTTACTTTTGTCTGGCTGATATAAAAAGTATTAAAGCCGGTCTGTTGATATGGCCAGTCAGTGGCGCTCATATACGACCAAGATCTATAAAGAAAATATCAATTATTGAAAATTCTTATTGAATCAATAGGTGTTTTTATTAATGAGAGTGCTGATTCTGGTGTAGGGAAAACGATTATATGAGAAGTTTGTTTGCATAAAAAAAGCCGCTATTAAGCGGCTTTTTTTATTGCTATGAAAATCAGGCTGGGTAATCCCGACGCTGATGTCCAGTGTATAGCTGACGCGGACGACCAATACGGTAGTCGCTGCTGATCATTTCATTCCAGTGGGCAATCCAGCCTGGCGTACGGCCAGTGGCAAAGATAACCGTGAACAGTTCGGTTGGAATGCCGATTGCCTTGAGGATGATGCCAGAGTAGAAATCGACGTTTGGATACAGGCCACGTTTGATGAAGTATTCATCTTCGGTAGCGATTTTTTCCAGTTTCATGGCGATTTTCAGCATTGGATCATCTTCCATGCCGAGTTCTGCCAATACTTCGTCGCAGGTTTGTTTCATCACCTTGGCGCGAGGATCGAAGTTTTTGTATACGCGGTGACCAAAGCCCATCAGGCGGAAAGGATCTTCCTTGTCTTTGGCACGTGCAATAAACTTGTCGATGTTGGATTCATCACCAATCTCGGCCAGCATGTGCAGTACTGCTTCGTTGGCGCCGCCGTGTGCCGGGCCCCAAAGTGCCGCAATACCGGCAGCAATACAGGCAAACGGGTTGGCACCGGTAGAGCCGGCCAGGCGTACAGTCGAAGTGGAAGCGTTTTGTTCATGATCGGCATGGAGCAGGAAGATGCGGTCCATGGCCTTGGCCAGGATTGGGCTGATTTCCCGATCTTCGCATGGTGTATTGAACATCATGTGAAGGAAGTTTTCGGAATAGCTCAGATCATTGCGCGGATACATGAATGGCTGGCCGATGGAATATTTGTAAACCATAGCTGCCAAAGTTGGCATTTTCGCAATCAGGCGATGCGCGGAAATGACGCGGTGCTTGTCATCATGAATATCAAGTGAGTCGTGATAGAACGCAGACAGGGCGCTCACTACGCCACACATGATGGCCATGGGGTGGGCATCGCGGCGAAAACCGTTAAAGAAATGGCTCAGCTGCTCATGAACCATGGTGTGGTTCTTGATTGTGCTGACGAAGGTTTCTTTTTCGGCTGGTGATGGCAGTTCGCCGTGCAGCAACAGGTAGCAGGTTTCCAGGTAATCGGATTTCTCTGCCAGTTGCTCAATAGGGTAGCCGCGGTGCAGTAAAACACCGGCATCACCATCAATATAGGTAATCTTGGATTCTGTGGCTGCTGTGGATACGAAACCAGGGTCGTAAGTAAACAGGCCTTTGCCAGTCAGGCTACGAACGTCAACAACATCCGGCCCCAAGGTTCCTTCATATACAGGTAATTCCAGGGATTCTTTAATGCCATCGACCGTTAGTATTGCTTTTTTGTCAGCCATGGATAGGCCTCCTGCTGTTCAAATTAAGCCCAGTAATTAAGGCGTTACCTCTAATTAAGGGGGTTCACTATAGGTTGTGAACTCATTTTGTCAATTACCATGGGGTCGAGCATATTTTTCTGTTTCGACAGGGTATATTCCCCGATTCAGACACGCTGAGTCTGGGCATCGTGTAAACACTACATACCATAGTAGTAAACTCAAGGTGCTAAGTGTTTGTAAAAGAGAAGGTGCATGACTATAATTTGTCGCGGTCTTAAAACTTGTGCAAGAGTTGTACAGGTTGGGACCGTCTTCTTGAGCCCGCGCTCGCTCCCCGTTTTGCGGGTAGTGAGCCCATAAGAGAGTGTAAAGAGCCGTGAATAGCAATAGACCTACAAACTTGGATATTACTACTATTGAGCTCCCTCTTCCCGCCAAAGCATCCATTATCCATCGTATCTCCGGTCTCATCCTGTTCTTCGCTGTCGCATTTATGCTGGCTGCGTTGGCAGAGTCACTGGAGTCTGCGGAAGGCTTCGCCAATTTGACGAGCGCATTTGATAACGGAATAGTCAAGTTCATCGCCTGGGGCATTTTGTCTGCGTTGGGTTACCACTTTGTGGCAGGTATCAAACACCTGTTGATGGACATGGGAATTGGTGAAAGCAAAGAAGGTGGACGTACTGCTGCCATTATTACTCTGGTACTTGGTGCGATCGTGATTCTTCTGGCAGGAGTTTGGGTATGGTAGCAAGTGTTACAAATCTTGGCCGTAGTGGCCTTTATGACTGGGTAGTACAGCGAACTAGTGCTGTTGTGCTGGCCCTCTATACACTGTTTCTTGTGGGCTTTCTGGTGGCTTCACCAGATTTGCAGTTCGCTCAGTGGCAGGGATTGTTTGCTCAGACCTGGATGAAAGTATTCAGTATGGCCGCCCTGATATCTATTTGTGCACATGCCTGGGTTGGTATGTGGACCATTTCAACCGACTACCTTAAAAATACTGGTGTACGTTTCTTGTTCCAGCTGGTGTGTGTCGGCTTTTTGTTTGTTTACCTCGTTTGGGGTATCGATATCCTCTGGAGCGTGTGAGTTATGTCATCAATCAGAACCATTTCGTTTGATGCCATCGTGATCGGTGGTGGTGGTGCTGGCATGCGTGCCGCTCTGCAGCTGACCGAAGCGGGTATCAAAACCGCGTGTGTGACCAAGGTTTTTCCAACCCGTTCCCACACTGTGTCAGCACAGGGTGGTATTACTTGTGCCATTGCTTCCGATGATCCCAATGATGATTGGCGCTGGCATATGTACGATACCGTCAAGGGCTCCGATTATATCGGTGACCAGGATGCTATCGAGTACATGTGTTCAGTCGGTCCTCAGGCTGTGTTCGAACTGGAGCACATGGGTTTGCCTTTCTCTCGTACATCAGAAGGCCGAATCTATCAGCGTCCATTTGGTGGACAGTCCAAGGACTTTGGTAAGGGTGGTCAGGCTGCCCGTACCTGTGCTGCGGCTGACCGTACCGGTCATGCCCTGTTGCATGCCTTGTATCAAGGCAACCTGAAAGGCGGCACTACCTTCCTGAATGAATGGTATGCCGTTGATCTGGTGAAAAATTCCAAGGGTCAGGTCGCTGGTGTGATCGCCATTGAAATTGAAACGGGTGAAACGCTCTATATCAAAGCCAAGGCGACAGTGCTGGCAACCGGTGGTGCAGGACGTATTTATCAGTCCACAACCAATGCCCTGATCAATACCGGTGACGGTGTTGGTATGGCGATCCGTGCTGGTGTGCCAATGCAGGATATGGAAATGTGGCAGTTCCACCCAACCGGTATTGCCGGAGCGGGTGTACTGGTTACTGAAGGCTGTCGTGGTGAAGGTGGTTACCTGATCAACAAGGACGGTGAACGTTTCATGGAGCGTTATGCTCCAAACGCCAAGGACCTTGCTGGTCGTGACGTTGTTGCCCGTTCCATGGTACTGGAAATCCTGGGTGGCCGTGGCTGTGGTGAAGATGGCGATCACGTATTCCTGAAGCTGGATCATCTGGGTGAAGAAACCCTGAATGCCAAGCTGCCAGGGATTCTGGAACTGTCTCGCACCTTCGCCCACGCTGACCCTGTGAAAGAGCCAATCCCGGTGGTTCCAACCTGTCACTATATGATGGGTGGTGTACCGACCAATATTGGTGGTCAGGCCTTGACCGTTGACGAAAACGGCAATGACGTTGTTATTGAAGGTCTGTATGCCGCGGGTGAAATCGCCTGTGTTTCGGTTCACGGTGCCAACCGTCTGGGTGGTAACTCACTGCTGGATCTGGTGGTGTTTGGCCGTGCTGTTGGTTTGCAGGTTGAACAAAGCTTCCGCGATGGATTTGAATCAGTTGATGCATCGGAAGCCGATGTTGAAGCGGCAATGGCGCGTTTGAATCGTCTGAACAACTCCACCAAAGGTGAGAGTGTGGCTGACGTGCGCGCAGACCTGCAAAAAACCATGCAATTGTACTTCGGTGTATTCCGCGAAGGCCCAAGCATGGAGAAAGGTCTGGCAATGTTGGATGAGCTGGGTGTTCGCGTCAAGAACACTGTGCTGGCCGACAAGAGTGGTGCTTTCAATACGGCACGTATTGAAGCCCTGGAGCTGGATAACCTGTTCGAAACAGCCTATGCAACTGCGGTTGCGGCCATTGAGCGTAAGGAATCCCGCGGTGCACACGCCCGTAACGACTTCACTGAACGTGATGACGAAAACTGGTTGTGCCACTCCTTGTACTTCCCGCAAACCAAGACGATTGGCAAGCGCGCAGTGAACTTCGCTCCCAAGACCATGGAAGCGTTCCCACCGAAAATCCGTACCTATTAATGGGAGGTATGCAATGCTGGTAAGTATATATCGCTACAACCCAGAAAAGGATTCTGCGCCTTACATGCAGGATTACGATATCACCGTTCCTGGCGGCAAAGATGTCATGGTTCTGGATGTCTTGGCTCTGGTGAAAGAACAGGATTCAAGCCTGGCTTATCGCCGCTCTTGTCGTGAAGGTGTCTGTGGCTCTGACGGCATGAACATTAACGGCAAGAACGCGTTGGCCTGTATCACTCCGCTTTCCGAAGCGACCAACGGCAAGATGGACAAGCTGGTATTGCGCCCGCTGCCCGGTATGCCGGTCATTCGTGACCTGGTGATTGATATGGCCATGTTCTACACCCAGTATGAGCGCATCAAGCCGTTCTTGCTGAATAATCGACCTGCGCCTGCGATCGAACGTTTGCAGACGCCGGAAGAGCGCGAGAAGCTGGATGGTCTGTACGAATGTATTCTGTGTGCCTGCTGCTCAACGGCTTGTCCGTCGTTCTGGTGGAATCCGGATAAATTTGTTGGCCCGTCCGGTCTGTTGCAGGCATACCGCTTCTTGGCGGATAGCCGTGATACCGCAACATCAGAGCGTCTGAGTGATCTGTCTGATCCATTCAGTGTGTTCCGTTGTCGGGGTATTATGAATTGTGTCAATGTATGTCCAAAAGGTCTTAACCCGACCCGCGCAATTGGTCATATCCGCAACATGCTGTTGAACCAACAGGTTTAATCGGCAACTGGCCTGCATCCCGTATGATACGGGGTGCTGGTTAGACGTAAGTGGGCTGGACACACAGTCTGTTTTCGTGAAAAATTTTTTAAAATCACGCCCACAAAGCGTGATTTTACGAATTTAATAATGCAATTGAGGGATCAGGGTATTCCTGATTCACCTCAGAGGCCTTGCGACCTATCAGTCGGCCCTCTAACTCGTCTGGCAGTGCTAGAGTCGGTGCAAAATACTCTGTGGGTGATCTCCTCAATGTTTACAGGAACAGGGTGATCGTACATGCACGAGCAAACAATGGAGCAGCTATGGAGCACCTCCCAGTTAGCGGGTGGTAACGTTGCTTACATAGAAGAGCTCTATGAAGCCTATCTTAAGGATCCTGGTGAGGTACCTGAAGAGTGGCGTAATTATTTTGATCAACTTCCAAGGGCCGACGAAAGCGTTACCGTCGACACTCCCCACAAAGCGATCCGTGAACAGTTTCTGCTCATTTCAAAAAATCAGCATCGTAACCGTCCGGTTTCCCAAGGCAGTGTCAGTACTGAATATGAGCGTAAACAGGTTCAGGTACTGCAACTGATCAATGCCTATCGTGGCCGTGGTCACCAGCATGCCTCTCTGGATCCACTGGGTTTGATGGAACGACAAAATGTTCCCGACCTGGATCTGCATTTCCATGGCTTGTCGAAAGCGGATCTGGATACCAAATTCCAGACTGGTACCCTGTTTATGGGCCAGGAAGAAGCAACGCTGAAAGAAATTATCGATGTGCTCGAAGCAACCTACTGCGGTACCGTAGGCTCCGAGTTCATGCACATTGTTAACACCGCAGAGCAACGCTGGTTCCAGCAACGACTGGAAAGTGCACGTGCCCACCCCAAATACAGTGATGAAGTCAAACTGCATTTGCTGGAGCGTCTGGTTGCAGCTGAAGGCCTGGAAAAATACCTGGGTTCCCGTTACCCGGGCGTCAAGCGTTTTGGTCTTGAAGGTGGTGAGTCACTGATTCCTCTGATGGATGAACTGATTCAGCGTTTCGGCTCATACGGTGCCAAAGAAATTGTTATTGGTATGGCGCACCGTGGTCGTCTGAATACCCTGATCAACACCTTGGGTAAAAAAGCGTCCGATCTGTTTGATGAGTTCGAAGGCAAGTCTGAATACCAGTCACATGGTGACGTAAAATACCACCAGGGCTTCTCATCCAATGTGATGACCTCTGGCGGTGAAGTACACCTGGCGCTGGCGTTTAACCCGTCTCACCTGGAAATCGTATCGCCGGTTGTTGAGGGTTCTGTTCGTGCCCGTCAGGATCGTCGTGGTGATAAAGCCGGTGAACTGGTGGTTCCTATTTCCATGCATGGTGATGCTGCATTTGCAGGTCAGGGTGTGGTGATGGAAACCTTCCAGCTGTCCCAGACCCGGGCTTACAAAACCGGTGGTACGATTCATATCGTAATCAATAACCAGGTAGGCTTTACTACTTCCAAACGTGAAGATGTTCGTTCTACTGAATATTGTACCGACGTTGCCAAGGTTATCGAAGCACCGATTCTGCACGTGAATGGTGATGATCCGGAAGCTGTACTGTTTGCTGCACAGCTGGCCGCTGATTACCGTCGTGAATTCAAGAAAGACGTTGTGATTGATATGGTTTGTTATCGCCGTCGTGGCCATAACGAAGCGGATGAGCCATCCGGTACCCAGCCAATCATGTACGCACAAATCAAGAAGCAGAAAACAACCCGCGAATTGTATGCGGCGAAGTTGATTGCTGATGGCGTTATTACTACTGAAGACGCAAAAGAGCTGGAAGAAGAATATCGCCGTGCTCTGGATGAAGGCCGCCACGTAGTAAAAAGCCTGGTCAAAGAGCCTAACAAGGAATTGTTCGTCGACTGGACACCGTATCTGGGTCATGAGTGGACAGCCACTGCTGATACCTCCTTTGATCTGGCAGCCCTGCAAGAGCTGTCCGCCAAGTTGCTGGAAATACCGGAAGGTTTTGCCGTTCAGCGTCAGGTTGGCAAGATTCTGGAAGACCGTGGCCGCATGGGAGTCGGTGCATCGCCGATCAACTGGGGCTACGCTGAAACCATGGCGTACGCAACCTTGCTGAAAGAAGGTTATCCAGTACGGATTACCGGACAGGACGTTGGCCGGGGAACTTTCTCACACCGTCACGCCGTTCTGCACAATCAGAAAGACGCCAGCCGTTATATCCCTTTATGTCATGTCAGTGACGATCAACCATCCTTTGATCTGTACGACTCCTTGCTGTCTGAAGAAGCCGTATTGGCCTTTGAATATGGTTATTCCACGACAACACCGGGTGGACTGGTGGTCTGGGAAGCCCAGTTTGGTGATTTTGCCAATGGTGCCCAGGTAGTCTTTGACCAGTTTATTTCCAGTGGTGAGCATAAATGGGGCCGTTTGTGCGGCTTGACCATGCTGCTGCCACATGGCTATGAAGGTCAGGGACCTGAACACTCATCTGCGCGCCTGGAACGTTATTTGCAATTGTGCGCAGAGCATAACGTCCAGATTTGTATTCCTTCTACGCCAGCACAGGTTTATCACATGCTGCGTCGTCAGGTGATTCGTCCGGTGCGTAAACCTCTGGTGGTTATGTCTCCGAAAAGCCTGCTGCGCCACAAACTGGCAACCAGCACGCTGGAAGAGTTGGCCGATGGTCACTTCCAGACGGTTATCGATGAGATTGATGAGCTGGATCCGCAGTCAGTACGCCGTGTGTTGTTGTGTTCAGGCAAGGTGTATTACGACCTGCTGGAACGTCGTCGCGCGGAAGAGATCAAGGATATTGCCATTGTTCGTATCGAGCAGCTGTATCCGTTCCCACATGACGATCTGAAGGCCATTCTGTCTTTGTATCCGAATATGGAAGAAATCTTCTGGGTACAAGAAGAACCTAAAAACATGGGTGCCTGGTACAACAGCCAGCATTACATGCTACGTGCCATTAACAGCCTTAAGCCGGGAATGACACTGAACTACGCCGGACGTGCTGCATCTGCTTCACCAGCTGCTGGCTATATGGCGCTGCACCTTGCGCAGCTTGAACAATACATTAGTGAAGCTCTGGATCTGCAGGGCTAACCGACGGAATTCTTAAGGAAACAATAATGAGCATCGAAATCAAGGCCCCGACTTTTCCGGAATCAGTTGCTGATGGCACGGTAGCAACCTGGCACAAACAGCCTGGTGAACCAGTTGAGCGTGATGAATTGCTGGTTGATATCGAAACCGACAAAGTCGTTCTGGAAGTAGTCGCTCCTGCGAACGGTACATTGAAAGAAGTCTTCAAAAACGAAGATGATGTTGTACTGAGTGATGAAGTGCTGGCTATTTTTGTTGCTGGCGACGTTGCAGCTCCGGCACCTGCCGCAGAAGCTGCACCTGCTGAGGCTGCCCCTGCAGTAGCAGACGCCGGTGATCTGATCATGAGCCCGGCCGCCCGCAAGATTGCAGAAGAAAACGGTGTTGCAGGCGCAGACATCAAGGCTACCGGCAAAGACGGTCGTATTACCAAGGAAGATGTTGTTAATCACCTGAAATCGGCACCAGCCAAACCGGCTGCTCCAGCGCCAGCCCCGGCTGCTGCTCCAGTGGCTGCCCCGATTGCTGGTGAGCGTATCGAAAAACGCGTTCCAATGACCCGTCTGCGTGCCACTATCGCCAAGCGTCTGGTTGAAGCACAGCAAAGCGCTGCGATGCTGACTACGTACAACGAAGTCAACATGAAGCCAGTGATGGAACTGCGCAAGATGTACAAAGACCAGTTCGAGAAAGTACATGGCCAAAAACTGGGCTTCATGTCTTTCTTCGTCAAGGCGGCAACTGAAGCTTTGAAACGCTTCCCTGCGGTTAACGCATCGCTTGACGGCAATGACATGGTTTACCATGGCTATCAGGATATCGGTGTTGCCGTATCCACAGAGCGCGGTCTGGTTGTTCCTGTGTTGCGCGATACAGACAGCATGGGCCTGGCAGAAATCGAAGGTACCATCGGTGACTTCGCCAAGCGTGGCCGTGACGGCAAACTGGGTATCGAAGACATGCAGGGTGGTACGTTCACCATCACCAACGGTGGTGTATTCGGTTCCCTGATGTCTACGCCAATTCTGAACCCACCGCAAACCGCTATTATGGGTATGCACAAGATTCAGGATCGTCCGATGGCTGTTAATGGCCAGGTTGAAATCCTGCCAATGATGTATCTGGCGCTGTCTTATGACCACCGCATGATTGATGGCAAGGAAGCAGTTCAGTTCCTGGTGACCATCAAGAACTTGCTGGAAGATCCTGCACGTATGTTGCTGGACGTATAATCGACAATTTAAGGATTATTGGTAATGAGCAAAAAATTTGATGTAGTCGTAGTGGGTGGTGGTCCTGGTGGATACGTTGCTGCTATCCGTTGTGCCCAGCTGGGTCTGAAAACCGCTTGTATCGACAAGTGGCTGAGCAAGGAAGGCAAAGGCGTCTTTGGTGGTACCTGTCTGAACGTGGGTTGTATCCCGTCCAAGGCACTGCTGGACACTTCGCACAAGTATGAAGAAGCCAAGCACGATTTTGACCTGCACGGTATCAGCACCGGTGAAGTGTCTGTTGACATTGCGACCATGTTGGCACGCAAGGACAAGATTGTTAAAAACCTGACCATGGGTGTTGCTGCCCTGTTCAAGGCCAATGGTGTGACTGGTCTGGAAGGTGTAGGTAAAGTACTGGCTGGCAAAAAAGTGGAATTCACCCCTCATGGTGGTGACGCTGAACTGCTTGAAGCGGAACATATCATCATCGCGACCGGTTCTGTTCCTGTGAACATTCCGCCAACGCCTCTGACTGAAGACATCATTGTTGATTCAACCGGTGCGCTGGAATTCAAAGACGTTCCTGCTCGTCTGGGCGTGATTGGTGCTGGTGTTATCGGTTTGGAACTGGGCTCTGTCTGGGGCCGTCTGGGCGCCAAGGTGACCGTTCTGGAAGCCCAGGACAAGTTCCTGCATGTGGCTGATCAGGCTGTTGCGAAAGAAGCTCAGAAACTGTTCACAAAACAGGGTATGGACATTCGTCTAGGTGCCCGTGTGACCGGTTCTGAGGTAAAAGATGGTGCTGTTGCTGTCACTTTCCAGGAAGGTGGCGAAGAGAAGACCGAAACGTTCGACAAATTGATCGTTGCGGTTGGTCGCAAGCCATACACTGATGATCTGTTGGCTGGCGACTGTGGCGTCAATATGGATGAGCGTGGCTTTATTCATGTCGACGAAGCGTGCAAAACCGACGCGCCTGGAATCTGGGCGATTGGTGACGTGGTTCGTGGCCCTATGCTGGCGCACAAGGCATCTGAAGAGGGTGTTATGGTTGCCGAGCGTATCCACGGTCACAAAGCACAGGTTAACTATGACGTGATTCCTTCGGTCATTTATACCAACCCTGAAATTGCCTGGGTTGGTAAAACCGAGGAAGAAGTCAAGGCTGATGGTGAAGCGTACAATGTAGGTACTTTCCCATTCGCCGCCAATGGCCGTGCGATGGCTGGTAACCAGACTGATGGTTTTGTCAAGGTGATTGCCAGTGCCGAGACAGATCGTATTCTGGGAGCCAGTGTGATTGGACCAAGTGCTGGTGATATCTGTCAGCAAGTGGTTGTAGCGATGGAATTCGGTTCCAGTGCAGAAGATGTCGGTATGATGGTTTTTGCCCATCCGACAGTATCTGAAGCGCTTCATGAAGCCGCATTGTCTGTCAACAATGCAGCAATTCATAAAGCGAATCGTCGCCCGAAGAAAAAGTAAGACCGAGGTAAGGCCCAGGCCCGGTTAGTCCGGGCCTTTGTTTATCTAGCTGAACACTTCGCACTCTGTGCTTTGCACACAAGTTGTTCGGCATCCGACAAATTAAAAATAAATAGGACAAAAGCGATGAACCTTCACGAATATCAGGGTAAACAGCTTTTTGCTCAGTACGGTTTGCCAGTCTCAAAAGGTGTGGCAGCCAAAACAGCAGCAGAAGCAGCAGCAGCAGCTGATGAAATCGGCGGTGACCGTTGGGTTGTCAAAGCCCAGGTACATGCAGGTGGGCGCGGTAAAGCCGGTGGTGTCAAGCTGGTGACCTCCAAGGATGAAATTACTGCCTTTGCCGATCAATGGCTGGGCAAGAATCTGGTAACTTACCAAACGGATGAAAATGGCCAACCCGTCAGTTGTATTCTGGTTGAGACCTGTACTGACATAGCACAAGAGCTGTATTTAGGAGCGGTTGTTGACCGTTCAACCCGACGTATTGTTTTCATGGCATCGACCGAAGGTGGTGTGGAAATCGAGAAGGTTGCAGAAGAAACTCCAGAAAAAATCCTCAAGGCAACGATTGATCCACTGGTTGGCGCACAGCCTTACCAGGGTCGCGAGCTGGCATTCAAGCTGGGCCTGAAAGGCGATCAGATCAAACAGTTCACCAAAATCTTTATTGGTCTGGCCAAATTGTTTGCTGACAAGGATCTGGCATTGCTGGAAGTGAACCCGCTGGTTATCACTTCTGATGGCGATTTGCACTGTCTGGATGCGAAACTGAACATCGATAGTAACGCGGTATATCGTCATAAGGATCTGCAAGAAATGCATGATCCTTCCCAGGAAGATGAGCGCGAAGCACATGCTGCCAAATGGGAGCTGAACTATGTTGCTCTGGATGGTGATATCGGTTGTATGGTGAATGGTGCAGGTCTGGCCATGGGCACCATGGATATCGTCAAGTTGCATGGCGGCAACCCTGCCAACTTCCTGGACGTAGGTGGCGGTGCTACCAAAGAACGCGTTGTTGAAGCGTTCAAGATCATCCTCTCTGATGATTCTGTCAAAGCAGTATTCATCAACATCTTCGGCGGTATTGTCCGTTGCGACATGATTGCAGAAGGCGTTATCGGTGCGGTCAAGGAAGTTGGCGTCAAGGTACCTGTTGTTGTTCGCCTGCAAGGCAACAATGCAGCACAAGGCACCAAGGTTCTGTCTGAAAGTGGCCTGAACATCATAGCTGACACCGATCTGACTGGCGCAGCACAGAAAGTTGTTGCCGCAGCAGCTGGCAAATAAGGGGTAATCATGAGCGTTTTAATCAATAAAGATACAAAAGTTATTTGTCAGGGTTTTACTGGTGCCCAAGGTACCTTCCACTCTGAACAGGCGATTGAATACGGCACCCAAATGGTCGGTGGTGTAACCCCGGGCAAGGGTGGCCAGACTCATCTTGGCCTGCCAGTGTTTAACACTGTGGCTGAAGCCGTTGAATCTACTGGTGCAGAAGCGTCTGTTATCTACGTACCAGCACCTTTCTGTAAAGATTCAATCCTGGAAGCCGCTAACGCTGGTATCAAACTGATCGTTTGTATCACGGAAGGTATCCCGACGCTGGATATGCTGGATGCCAAGGTTAAATGTGACGAGCTGGGTGTACGCCTGATCGGACCTAACTGCCCTGGGGTTATCACTCCAGGAGAGTGCAAAATTGGTATTATGCCAGGTCATATCCACTTGCCAGGCAAAGTCGGTATTGTTTCCCGTTCCGGTACCCTGACATACGAAGCGGTCAAGCAAACAACCGATTATGGTTTTGGTCAGTCTACCTGTGTTGGTATTGGTGGAGATCCGATTCCGGGTACCAACTTCATCGACGTACTGGAATTGTTCCAGAACGATCCGCAGACTGAAGCCATCGTAATGATTGGTGAGATCGGTGGTACTGCTGAAGAAGAAGCGGCTGCCTACATCAAGGCCAATGTTACCAAGCCAGTGGTTTCCTATATCGCCGGTGTGACGGCACCTGCAGGCAAGCGCATGGGTCATGCTGGTGCCATTATCTCTGGTGGCAAGGGTACCGCAGATGAAAAATTTGCCGCACTGCAAGACGCTGGTGTGACTACCGTACGCAGCCTGGCTGACATCGGTATGGCTCTGAAAGAAAAAACCGGCTGGTAAACAAGCATAAGCCTGTTGTTTGAACAGCCATAAAAGAACCCGCTTCGGCGGGTTTTTTTATGGCTGTGCCATACTCAAACGATGCCAGATCATCTTGATGGAAAGCCGTTTTATAGAAGAAATCGACATGGCATACACCAATCTGACAACAGCTGGTTATAGACCAAGGTGTGATCCCCCTTGGTCGAATAGCTGCAAGAATGAGCCATCGCTTATGCTATCCCCCGACAGTCAAGGGGGAAGACTAATGACATATCAACAACAATATACACAGTCCATCAATGATCCCGAAGGTTTCTGGGCAGAACAAGCCGGTAAAATACAATGGTTCAAAGCACCGGATGTTATTTTAAGCAAGGATGAGAATGGCATAGACCGCTGGTTTGCCGATGGTGAACTGAATACCGCGTATCTGGCTCTTGATTATCATGTTTTGAAAGGGCGCGGCGATCAGTTAGCCCTGATTTATGATTCTCCCGTTACGAACACCAAACGTTCTTATACCTATAAAGAGCTCACATCGGCAGTGGCCCGCTTTGCTGGCTTGCTGAAAGCTCAAGGCGTTGAAAAAGGCGACCGGGTTGTTATTTATATGCCGATGGTGCCAGAAGCCGCCATTGCCATGTTGGCCTGTGCGCGTCTGGGTGCTATTCACTCTGTCGTATTTGGTGGCTTTGCCGCCAATGAGCTGGCTGTACGGATTGACGATGCCGCACCGAAGGTCGTTGTGTCGGCCTCATGTGGTATTGAAGTAAGTAAAATCATTGAATACAAACCGATTCTTGATGCAGCGATTGATATTGCTGAACACAAGCCATCGTGCTGCATTATCCTGCAACGGGATTTATGCCGTTGTGAACTGAATGATCAATACGATATTGACTGGGAAGTCGGTGTCGCTGCGGCAGAGCCTGCTGACTGCACCCCGGTATTGGCGACGGATCCTCTGTACGTACTCTATACCTCGGGTACTACAGGTAAGCCGAAAGGTGTGGTTCGGGATAATGGTGGCCACGCGGTTGCCATGAAATACAGTATGGAAGTCGTTTACGACATGCAGATCGGTGATGTCTTCTGGGCAGCATCGGATGTTGGTTGGGTCGTGGGTCATTCCTATATGGTTTATGCCCCGTTGCTGGCTGGTTGTACGACCGTGTTTTATGAAGGCAAACCCGTACGGACACCGGATGCCGGTGCGTTCTGGCGGGTATGTGAAGAATATGGTGTCAAAGGGCTGTTTGCAGCACCAACCGCGTTCCGTGCCATCCGCAAGGAAGACCCGGATTGTCTGCTGGCACAGCAATATGACCTCAGCAAGTTGCAAACCGTGTTTATGGCCGGTGAGCGGCTGGACCCGCCGACGTATGACTGGGTGATGGAACATATCAAGCGGCCGATTGTGGATCACTGGTGGCAGACCGAGACAGCCTGGGCTATCGCTGGTAACCATATGGGGCTTGAGCCTGCTGAGGTAAAAGCAGGTTCTGTGACCCGTCCATCACCGGGTTTCAATGTGCAGATTCTGGACTCACGGGGCAATCCGGTTGCTGGTAACGAGCAGGGCAGCATTGCACTTAAACTGCCATTGCCGCCAGGATGTTTGCCAACCATCTGGGGTAATCATGACCGCTTTGTTGCTGGATACCTGCGTACCTTTGAAGGCTATTACGTGACCGGTGACGGTGGTTATCTGGATGAAGATAACTACCTGTTTGTACTCGGCCGTACTGACGACATCATTAACGTTGCCGGACACCGTTTGTCGACTGGTGAAATGGAAGAGGTCGTGGCTGGGCACTCGGCAGTGGCGGAGTGTGCTGTTATTGGCCAAACCAGTGACTTGAAAGGTGAAGAGCCGCTGGGCCTGATCCTGCTTAAAGATGGTATCGACGTTGACGAAGGTGAGTTGCAGCGTGAGCTGGTGAAACGTGTTCGTGACCAGATTGGTGCGGTCGCCAGTTTCAAACATGCGGTTGTTGTACAGCGTTTGCCAAAAACCCGTTCCGGCAAAATCTTGCGTAAGATTTTGCGGAATATTGCCAACAATGAAGATTACACCGCGCCATCGACAATCGATGATCCGGCATGCCTGGCCGAAATCGAAACCACCCTGAAAGAAAAAGGCGTCAGGAAATAAAAGCAGGAACTTAATCTGATTAGTGAGTCATATCATTGTGACCCGGGCTGTTCTGCAGCCCGAATATCACGCTCTCTCACTCTCTGATCTTGAATTTTACCGGGCCCTGAGGCCCGGTTTTTTTATGCCCGCAATTCCCGGCTCGCCAGGTTATTCAGCGTCCGGCAGTACGCCATCTTGTGGCTTGATGATAAGAACATCACAGGCAATCTTGTCGACCAGCTGCTCAGCCGTGTTACCAATAAATACACCAGAAATACCACTGCGTCCGATGGACCCGACGACCAATACATCCGCGGCGATGGTTGCTGCGGTCTCGGCAACAACGATGTCGGTTTCTCCTTCCACAATATGCACATGATCGGTGTTGATATTGTATTTTTTCGCCAACTGTTCGCAGGCATCTTTGTGCTGCTCGGTGATATAGGCCTGAATATCATCCGGGGCAGTGACTTCGGGCACCATGGCGAAGGCAAGATCCACTTGAGGGAAAGCGTTGACCATATGCAGGTCGGTTTCAAAATGGTCGGCCAGATGTTCTGCATAGGCGAGGATATTGTCGTTGATGCGCTGATGGCCTTCATCCGTTGAGGTCGCATCAATCGCTGCCAGAATGCGGTTTTGTTTCCATGATGCCGGGGACTTGACCAGTAAGACCGGCGCCGGACAATGACGCATCAGATTCCAGTCGGTATTGGTAAACAAACGGTCGATCAGATTATGGGGCTGGGTTCCCTTGATAACCAGGTCGTAGTCGGTTGTACGGACAGATTCGATGACGGCTTCATGCAGATGCTTGTTCCAATGTACTTCCGTACGAACCTTGAGACCACGTTCTTCCACTTCTGGTACAAAACTTTCAATCCAGCGATTGGTCGCTTCTATGCGTGCCCGCCGGATCTGTTGTTTGGTTTCTTCTTCCAGATAAGGACTTTCACCGCAATAAGGTTCGTAGACAGAGGCCAGTAAACACACATCAGCCTTCAGTACTTCGGCTAACCAGAGTGCCTTGTTCAGTGCCGTTTGTTCTGGGTGATCAGAGTCCAGTACGACCAGCAAATGATTGATGTTCAGCATAACGGCGTCTCCCGTGTGATTGATGTGCAAGCAGCGATCATACCGTGACAGACCGCCAGGGCAGAAGCCAAGCTTCTTGTTGGTATTGATCGTTTATGTTTTCAGCTTACGCCCTGGTGCCTTGTGTCATGATGTCATGCGTCAGGATTGTTGTTACTGAGCAGGCTAATCAGGGCGCTGGCGGCATTCGACAGAGTACGATTGGTCAGGTGGATCACGCCGAGAGAGCGGGTCATCGGTACACCGGGCCAGGGCAGAACCGACAGTTGTTCGTCGACCATGCTGGACGGAAGCACTGACCAGCCAAGCCCAACGCCCACCATCATTTTGATGGTTTCCAGGTAATTGGTCGGCATCCGGGTTTCCAGAGTCAGCCCCGCTTCCCGGAAGGCTGCGTCTACCACCCGGTAGGTAATGGTATCTGGCTCTGGCAAAATAACGGCATTCTCCGCCAGGCTGGCCAGAGTGACCTGTTGCTGTGCGAGCGGGTGGCCGGGGGCACAGACGCAGACCATATCATCCTGCCACAGCGGGATGGCGGTTATTTTATCCGGCTGACGTTTATCCAATGTTGTCAGAGCCAATTCTACCTGACGTTGCTCTACCGCCTGATAGGCATCTTCTGAACCGAGAAAGCGGATATCCAGCTGGGCCGCTGGATATTGTCGTACAAAGGCTTTCAAAAAAGGCGGGATTCTGTGCAGGCCAATATGGTGACTGGTGGCCATGCTTAATGTGCCTTCAACCGAATGGGTCAGGTTACTGATCTGTACCTGGGTATCATTCATTAATTCGAGAATATCTCGGGCTTTTGGCAATAGCCGCTGACCGGACTCCGTCAGGCTGATAGAACGGTTATGACGATCAAACAGTGGGCTGTTCAGCTGCTGTTCAAGTTGATGGATACGTTTGGAGACTGCGGGCTGTGTCAGGAACAACTGTTCCGCGGCCAGTGAAAAGGACCGGTGATGGGCAACGGCCAAAAAAGCTTTCAGTTGTTGGCTGTCCATAATGCCTCCGATGGTGCCTCCGGCTTGATGGCTGGCAAAGTATTCCTGTTAGGAATTCAATATAGAAAAAGAATGAATTTGTGTTGTTTATCAGAGTGAGTACCATAACGCAATCGTCCGCATACAAAGGGCGGGGACCGTGAAAGCACACCAGTCGACAGAGAATTCCAATAAGGAGCCACCATGGCCGGTAAAACATTGTATGACAAACTCTGGCAGCAGCATGTCGTCAAAGAGCGTGACGATGGCACCGCTCTGATCTATATCGATCGTCAGTTATTACACGAAGTAACCTCACCCCAAGCGTTTGAAGGCCTGCGTATTGCCGGGCGTAAACCATGGCGGCTGGATGCCAACCTGGCGACACCGGATCACAATGTACCCACCACCGCCGTCGAGCGTGAATCCGGAGTGGACGGTATTGTTGATCCTGTTTCCAAGATCCAGGTCGTCACACTGGACAGCAACTGTGATGAATTCGGAATTACCGAATTCAAGATGAAAGACCAGCGTCAGGGCATCGTGCACGTTGTGGGGCCGGAGCAGGGAGCTACCTTGCCGGGCATGACCGTTGTATGTGGTGACTCACATACTGCGACCCACGGCGCTTTTGCGGCTTTGGCACATGGTATTGGCACCTCGGAAGTTGAGCACGTACTGGCGACCCAGTGCCTGATCCAGCGCAAGATGAAAAATCTGCTGATCAAGGTAGACGGCGAGTTAGGCAAAGGCATTACGGGTAAAGACGTGGTATTGCACGTCATCGGTATTATCGGTACGGCTGGCGGTAATGGCTGTGCGATGGAATTTGGTGGCTCTGCCATTCGCTCAATGAGCATGGAAGGCCGCATGACCATGTGCAACATGGCCATTGAGGCAGGTGCCCGTGTGGGCATGGTGGCCTTTGATGAAATTACGGCGGAGTACGTCAAGGGTCGCCCTTACGCGCCGACAGCCGCGCAATGGGATATGGCCATGGCGGCCTGGAAAGACCTGGTGTCTGACGATGATGCCGTGTTTGACAAGGTCGTTGAGATTCATGCGGAAGACATCAAACCACAAGTGACCTGGGGAACCTCGCCAGAAATGGTCACCACCATTGATGCAACCGTCCCGACTCTGGACGACGCGCGCGACAGTGCCCAACGTGCCGGTTTTGAACGGGCTTATGCCTATATGGGGCTGGCAGCTGGTCAGAAAATTACCGACATCAAGTTGGATCGGGTCTTTATTGGTTCTTGTACCAATAGCCGTATTGAAGATCTGCGTCAGGCCGCTGACATTGCCAAAGGCCGTCAGGTAGCCAGCAGCGTGATGCAAGCGCTGGTCGTTCCGGGTTCTGGTCTGGTGAAAGCCCAGGCTGAGCAGGAAGGGCTCGACAAGATTTTTATCGAGGCCGGTTTTGAATGGCGTGAGCCAGGGTGTTCCATGTGTCTGGCAATGAACGCTGACAAGCTCGGTAACGGTGAGCATTGTGCTTCCACTTCTAACCGCAACTTTGAAGGTCGTCAGGGATATGGCGGCCGGACGCATCTGGTCAGCCCGGCAATGGCCGCTGCCGCTGCTGTTGCAGGCCATTTTGTTGACGTTCGCGAATTCTGATCCGGAGAAATAGCATGAAAGCATTTACTGTACACACCGGCATCGTAGCGCCAATGGACCGGGCCAATGTCGATACCGACATGATCATACCGAAGCAGTTTCTGAAATCGATCAAACGCAGTGGCTTTGGCCCTAACCTGTTTGACGAATTGCGTTACCTGGACGAAGGCCAGCCGGATGCAGATAACAGCGGTCGGCCATTAAACCCCGATTTTGTTTTGAACCAGCCGCGTTACGCGGGGGCTTCCGTGTTGATTGCACGGGAAAACTTCGGTTGTGGCTCCAGTCGTGAGCATGCGCCCTGGGCACTGGAAGATTTTGGTTTCCGCGTGGTGATTGCCCCTAGTTACGCCGATATCTTTTACAACAATTGTTTTAAAAATGGTTTGCTGCCGATTGTATTATCAGAAGCGGTTGTGGATGGCCTGTTCAAGGCGGTATCCGGCAGCGAAGGCTATGCGCTGACCATCGATCTGGAAAAACAGTTGATTCTGACTCCTGATGACCAGGATATTCCATTTGAGGTGGATGCTTTCCGTAAATACTGCTTGCTGAATGGTTTTGATGATATCGGGCTGACCTTGCAGGATGCGGACGATATTCGCCAGTACGAAGCGGCTCGCCGTGAATCATCCCCCTGGTTATTTAACGCGGGTTAATACAGGTCAAGGGTCCGGATCGATCGTCGAACTGGGCTGGTTGTGAATTTTACGGTGGCGGCGGGTAGCCGGTGCCACCGTCAGTAACAGGACATAATAATGAGCAAGAAAATTCTGGTGTTGCCAGGTGATGGTATTGGCCCTGAAATTGTCGCGGAAGCCGTCAAGGTGCTGGAAGCCGTCGATCGTCGTTTTAACATGGGGCTGGTGATTGATCATGGTCTCGTTGGTGGTTCGGCATACGACGCTACCGGTTTCCCGCTGCCTGAAGACAGCCTGAACAAGGCGCTGGCCGCAGATGCCATCCTGCTGGGGGCTGTGGGTGGCCCCAAATGGGACAAGCTGGAAGACCGCTCCAAGCGCCCGGAGCAAGGGCTGCTGGATATCCGCAAAAATCTCGGCCTGTTTGGCAACCTGCGTCCGGCCATCCTGTACCCGCAGCTGGCGGATGCTTCAACCCTGAAACCGGAAGTGGTCTCCGGGCTGGATATCCTGATTGTACGTGAACTGACAGGCGGCATTTATTTTGGTCAGCCACGGGGTGTACGGACACTGGAAAATGGCGAGCGTGAAGGCTACAACACCTACGTCTATAACGAATCCGAGATCCGTCGTATCGGTCGAGTGGCGTTTGAATCAGCCATGAAGCGCAACAAAAAGCTCTGCTCGGTTGACAAGGCCAACGTACTGGAAGTGACCGTGCTGTGGCGCGAAATCATAGAAGAAATGTCAAAAGACTATCCGGAAGTCGAGCTGTCGCATATGTATGTCGACAATGCCGCCATGCAGCTGGTACGTGCTCCAAAACAGTTCGATGTACTGGTTACCGGCAATATGTTTGGCGATATCCTGTCCGATGCCGCCGCCATGTTGACCGGCTCTATCGGCATGCTGCCTTCTGCCTCGCTGGATAAAAACAACAAGGGTATGTACGAGCCGTGTCATGGTTCCGCGCCGGACATTGCCGGTCAGGGCCTTGCTAACCCGTTGGCAACTATCCTCTCGGTGGCCATGATGCTACGGTATAGCCTCGATCAAGGTGTCGCTGCAGATGCGATTGAAGCGGCTGTCAGCAAGGTGCTGGATCAGGGACTGCGTACCGGTGATATCTTCTCGGAAGGCATGACCCGTGTCAGCACCAGTGAAATGGGTGAAGCCGTATTGGCAGCCCTGTAATCTGGCGGCATACCCGGGGGTAATGTCCGGGTATACTGTGACTGGTCAGATAACCCGGATACCCGTTTGGAATGCAAACCGCGCCTGTCGCGGTTTTGCTGTATCAAGAACAAGGTAAAAACACATGTTAAAAACAGGATTGGTTGGTTGGCGCGGTATGGTGGGATCCGTACTGATGCAGCGGATGGAAGAAGAGGGTGATTTCGCCCTGATTACCCCGCAATTTTTTACCACCTCCCAGGCAGGCAAAACAGCACCGACTCTGGGTGGCAAGGATAACGGCGTACTGGCAGATGCCTACGACCTCTCCGCCTTGGCAGCGCAGGATGTCATTATCAGCTGTCAGGGGGGGGATTACACCTCCAAAGTGTACGCCGCTTTGCGTGAGACCGGCTGGCAAGGCTACTGGATCGATGCCGCCTCCTCTTTGCGTATGGCAGACGACGCCATTATTGTACTCGACCCGGTCAATGCCAGTGTGATTGACCAGGGCCTCGAAGACGGCATCAAAACCTATGTCGGCGGCAACTGTACCGTCAGTCTGATGTTATTGGCACTGGGTGGTCTGTTTGAGCAAGGGCTGGTGGAGTGGGTTGCCCCCATGACCTACCAGGCAGCTTCCGGTTCCGGTGCCCAGCATATGCGCGAATTAATTGCGCAAATGGGCGCCATTCATTCCAATGTCAGCGATAAACTCGACAATCCCGCTACTGCTATTCTGGATATCGATCGTCAGGTATCCGAATTTATCAATAGTGATGAATATCCCAAAAATCATTTTGGTGTACCGCTGGCCGGTAGTTTGATTCCTTATATCGATTCACAACTGGATTCCGGTCAGAGTCGTGAAGAATGGAAAGCCCAGGTAGAAGCCAACAAGATTATGGGGAGTGGGCATAATCCAGTGCCTATTGATGGACTTTGTGTACGTGTTGGTGCCATGCGCTGCCACAGTCAGGCAATGACCATGAAGCTGACCCGTGATATTCCTGTGGCCGAAATTGAAGCCATTCTGGCGTCTCATAATGAGTGGGTGAGTGTCATTGCCAATGACCGTGATGTCAGTATGACGGCATTAACTCCGGCAGCTGTTACCGGCACGCTGAATATACCGGTAGGCCGCATTCGCAAGTTGAATATGGGGCCAGAATATATTTCTGCGTTTACCGTTGGTGATCAATTACTCTGGGGGGCGGCAGAACCTTTACGCAGAATGTTGCGGATTTTGTTAAACCGTTCATAGAAATTGATAAATAAAAGCGGACGAGTGTCCGCTTTTTCATACGCAACATCTCGAGTACGTCATAAACCTTTCATACATATCAGTTTTGTTGACGCATATCGGCCGCAACGATTGCGCCAGAACCGGTTATCCTTGATACTTGGATTTGATTATCCTCCGCCAGTATTAGTGCTTGCTGACGGATTTGATATCCGTAAATTTTTGATTAATCAGGGCTATAAAGCCGTAAAGTGACAACCAAGGATGCATCAATGAAGCGCCTATTTGCGAATGCCTTGCTGCTGGTCGGAAGCTTGACCGTGTCAACTCAGTTACTGGCCTTGGGACTGGGAGAGTTGACGCTCAAGTCGGCGCTGAATCAGCCTCTGGCTGCCGAAATAGTTCTGGTCGATTCAGAAGGTCTCTCTGAATGGGAAATCAAACCGGTACTTGCCAGTGCCGAAGCCTTTGAACGCTCCAACGTCGAACGTTCCTATTTTCTTACCAAAATAAAATTTCAGGTAGTGGGCGACAAGGTTGTCCTGACGACCCGGGATTCGGTTACCGAGCCTTTTCTGAATTTTCTGGTTGAGTTGAACTGGCCATCCGGCCGTGTCGTACGAGAGTTTACCGTATTGCTCGACCCGCCTACTTTTGCGGAAGAAAGTTATCAACCGCTGGTATCCACACCAACCAGTACGGCTACCGCTACTGGCGGTGCAGCCAGCGCGCCAGCGGCCGCCAGCCGTCCAGTGGCCCCAACCAATCGACCTGCGCCGTCAAATCATAATAATGCGGAACAATGGCAAAGTGACTCTGGCGCACCGGGTACTTACCGGGTACAGCCAAATGACACCCTGTGGGCCATTGCTCTGGCTACCCGGCCCGATCCCCGCATTACACCGCAACAAATGATGGTTGCCATCCAGCAGCAGAATCCGGATGCCTTTATCGGTGGCAACATCAACCGCCTGAAAACCCATCAGGTATTGCGTATTCCAGACTCTGAGCAAATTCGTACCATCAGTTTTGATGATGCCGTTTCCGAAGTGGCACGTCAGAATCAGGAAATTGCCGGTACCGCGCAACTGGATGCAACCGGGCGAGCAGCAACCACGCCATCTGCCCGTGCAACATCAACTGGTGGTGAAGTACGCCTGGTATCAGACCGCGGAGAACAATCCGGTTCTGCCGGTGCCAGTGGTGAGATTGTCGGTCGTGGTGATGGCCGCCGCGAAGCACTGGAAAATGATCTGGCAATCGCACTGGAAACCCTGGATAAAAGCCGTCGTGAAAACAACGAACTGGTAGACCGGCTTGCCTCTCTGGAAGAACAGATCGCAGCTCTGCAACGTCTGGTCAGCCTGAAAGACGACCAGCTGGCCAACCTGCAAGTAAACGCCGGCCAGGACAATGAAACCAGTGCTCTGGCAACACCGGCCAGCGAAGCAGACACCACTCCGGCTGCTGGCGCGATTGAGCGCAGTGAGAGCGTCGCCGATAGTGCTGAAGGTGCTGATACAGAGCCCAAGCCGGACACTGCCGCTGCTGCCGTTGAACCCAAACAACCCAAGCCGGAAATGGCAGAGCAGCGCCCTAAGCCTCGGGTGATTCCGCCACCGCCAGCGCCAAGCATGATCGATCGCATTCTGCAGGATCCGATCATGCTGGGTGGCGTATTGGCCGTTCTGTTGTTGCTGATCGCTCTGATTTATTCGCTGATGAAAAAACTCCTGGCAGGCAAGGCTGCTAAAAAAGCAGCCGATGACGATGCGGAAGCCGCATTGTTACAGGAAGCCAGTGAGGAAGTGGCCGCCGCCGCTTCACCAAGCGAGGATTTTGACCACTTCAACTTCGATCAGGGCAGCAGCAGTGGTGACAGCGACAGCGGTGTGCAATTGGGTGACCACCTGTTTGATGATGATGCGCTGGATATTTCAACCGACAGCCTGGATGCGCCGGATGAATTACTGACCGCTGTGGATGCCGATATTGCCTATGGCCGTTTTGATGAAGCACGGAGCAAACTGACTCCAGCCGTAGAATCCCAACCCGGGCGCACGGATCTCAGCCTTAAACTGCTGGAAGTGTTGGCTGAACTCAACGATGACAGCGCCTTTGCCGATGAAGAAGCACGTTTGTTGGGCTTCGGCTCAGATGACGATATTACGCTTGCAGAGCAGTTCCGCTCCCGCCTGAGCAATCCGATTGCACCGTCTACCCATGCTCTGTCTGGTATATCGCTTGATGATCTGGACATGGAATTTCAAAGTGAACTGGACAACACTGCGACGACAGCAGAGGCAGAGACTCCCGTCACGGATATGGAAGAAAGCATCGATATCATGCCTGTGCTGGGTGACGATGCGATGGATTTCGAAACCGCGCTGGATCAGGGCGACGATATCGAAGCCGACCTTCCGGCCGCAGATGACAACGGCATGGACTTTTCACTGGATAGCCTGGCGGATAGCGACGAGCACCATACCGACGAGGTCACGATTTCTGCCGACGACCAGGGTGTGGAATTTGATCTCTCTGCCTTTGAAGACAGTAGTGAAGAACTGGCTGCCGAGCCGAAAACAGAAGTCAGTGAGCCAGAACACGACAATCTGATGGATTTTGATGTGTCAGACGACCTGCTGGCCGAGCTGTCAGAAGAGCCTCTGGAAGGTGACGCATCTGCCGGGCTGTCGGATGATAACGTGATGGAATTTGATCTGGATGGCTTGGATGTTCCAGAACTGGGCGAGGTTGAAGAAGAAAGCCTGGCGGATACTGATCACGGCAGCGATGACAATGTACTGGAGTTCGACGTTCCTGAGCTGGATATCCCAGAGCTGGAAGTAGAGGAAGATAACAGCTCAACGACTGACGATGAAGAAAGCAGCGGTTTTGACCTGCCAGTTGTGGAAGCTGCCGACGACGCGGTTGCTGATGATGAACTGGATGGCACTGAATTCGATCTGGAAGGTCTGGATAATGACCTGGAAATGTTGGCATCGGCGACAGAAGCCACCAGTGCCAGCGATAGTGCTGAAGAGTTGACAGACGATAACCTGATGGAGTTTGACCTCGACAGCCTGGAAGCGGAACTGGATTCGCTGGATGCGATGACAGACCTGCCCAAGTTGAGCGAAGAAGACCTGTCTGGTGCCAGAATGCTGGTCAACAGCGACGACAGTGATGATGAACTGGCGTTGCCGGAACTGGGCGAGCTGGAAGAATTCGCAGAGGCTGACGCCGCTGGGTCTGACGATGCGGCAGAAGAAGCCGTGGATGAGTTGTCTGAGCTGGATATGGAGCTCGATGATTTTGACCTGGCCGAGCTGGAAGACGAGGCCAGCGCTGACAGTGCTCCAGAAACACTGGAAGACTTGCCAGAGTTGGGCGACCTTGACGATATACCGGAACTGGAAGCCGTTACGGAAACAGAACTGCCAGTAGCCGCCGTGGAAGAGGACGCCGCAGAGGATGAATTGCCACCTCTGGATGATCTCGAAGAATTAACGTTTGATCTGGAATCTGAAGCGCTGCCGGAACTGGCCGACCTGGAAGAAGCACCAGAAGAGCCAGCCGGTGAAAGTCTTGACGAGATGGATATTCCATCATTCACCGCAGACTCGATCAACCTGGATGAACTGGCAGAAACAGAAGATGAATTTGCCTACTTGTCCGGTACTGATGCCAACGACACCAAGCTGGATTTGGCACGAGCCTACGTTGATATGGGTGAGTCCGACAGTGCCAAGGAACTGCTGGGCGAAATTGTTCAGGAAGGTAGCGACCATCAGAAGCAGGAAGCCCAGAACTTGCTGGATTCGCTGACCTGATCCATGTCTGATACCTATCGTTATGCTGCCATCGTGGAATACAACGGCGCTTGTTTCCACGGTTGGCAGAAGCAGAAACACCACAATGAACCCACGGTTCAGGCCGCACTTGAGGCGGCTATCTCCAAGGTCGCCAATCACCCGGTTGAGATTGCCTGTGCAGGGCGTACCGACGCCGGTGTGCATGCAACCCGTCAGGTTATCCACTTCGATACCACTTCCAAACGCAGTAATTATGGTTGGCTAATGGGGATTAACACCAATACGCCAGCCCAGATCTCGTTGCAGTGGATTGGCCAGGTCGATACGGATTTTCACGCCCGTTTCAAAGCCCAGGCCCGTTGTTATCGTTACCTGATCAACAACAGCCAATACCGTCAGGCACTGCAATATGAGCAGTTAACCTGGTGGCGTTATCCGTTGGATGCCGACCGTATGCATCAGGCTGCCCAGTTGTTGTTGGGTGAGCATGACTTTTCTTCTTTCCGGGCCAAGGATTGCCAGGCCAAAACCCCAGTCAAAACCATGCACCGTATCGAAGTACGGCAATGGGGTAATCTGATTATGCTGGAGCTGGAGTCAAGCGCCTTTCTATACCATATGGTGCGTAATATCGTTGGCTGCCTGATTCCTATTGGCGAGGGCCATCAGCCGGTCGAATGGATGACCGAGGTACTTGAAGCCAAATCCCGCCTGGCCGCCGGGGTGACAGCCCCAGGGGATGGTTTGCATTTTGTTGGGGTACGTTACCCGGAGCAATTTGATATTCCCAGCCAGCCCTTTGGTCCGTTACTGTTAGAGCCTGTACTGGCGTTGACTGACGGCTGAACCAGACCTTTGCAGGCCTGTTTTCTGCTACCATCGCCGGATTTATGCAGGAGCTTGCTGATGCCGACCTTACCCATGACCCGTACACGTGCCAAGATTTGTGGTATTACCCGTGCAGCAGATGCTCTGGCGGTTGTGAATGCCGGGGCCGATGCCATTGGCCTGGTGTTTTACCCACCCAGTCCGAGAGCGGTTGATATTACGCAAGCGGCTGCTATTGTGGCTATGGTTCCGGCGTTTGTTACGGTAACCGCTCTTTTTGTGAATCCGACTTCTGAACAAGTGCAAAGCGTTCTGGATGTCGTTAGAATCGACCTTATTCAATTCCACGGTGACGAAGACGATGGCTTTTGCCAACAATTCAACCGCCCCTATATCAAGGCAGTCCGTGTTCGGCAAGCGTCGGATATGGTGGAGGCGTGCGTGCGCTTCCCAGGTGCCTTGTCTCTGCTGCTAGACAGCTACAAACCCGGTGTTCCGGGTGGTACTGGCGAAACCTTTGATTGGTCGCTGGTGCCAGACGATTTAAACAAACCCATTATTCTTGCTGGTGGCCTGTCTCCCGATAACGTGGCAACCGCTATTCGCGATGTACATCCTTTTGCAGTGGATGTCAGCGGTGGCGTTGAGGCCAATGGTCCCGGAAACAAAGGCATCAAGGATGCCAGCAAGATTCAGGCATTTATGAATGAGGTGTATCGTGTCAACTACGAACAACACAACTCCTGAACAAAACGCACATGCTGCGGTATTAGACGCTAATCTGCCCGATGAGCGCGGCCACTTTGGTATTTACGGCGGCCGTTTTGTCTCTGAAACCCTGACCGCGGCGTTGGATGAGTTGCAAGCAACGTATCTGAAACTGCGTGATGATGAAGATTTCCAGAAAGCGTTTGATCACGACCTGGCGCACTATGTTGGCCGCCCGTCGCCGTTGTATTACGCCGAGCGATTGAGCGACTACTGTGGCGGGGCGCGTATTTTCCTCAAGCGGGAAGATCTGAATCACACCGGTGCCCATAAAATCAACAACACCATTGGTCAGGCATTACTGGCCAAGTTTATGGGCAAAAAGAAGATTATTGCTGAAACCGGTGCTGGCCAGCACGGTGTGGCCTCGGCCACCGTCGCTGCCCGTTTCGGCTTGGAATGCAAAGTCTTTATGGGCTCGACGGATGTTGAGCGTCAAAAGCTGAATGTCTATCGCATGAAGCTGCTGGGCGCTGAGGTGGAATCGGTCACATCCGGTACCAAAACCCTGAAAGACGCGATGAACGAAGCGATGCGTCATTGGGTGACCAACGTGGACGACACCTTCTATATTATCGGTACTGCGGCTGGGCCGCATCCTTACCCAATGCTGGTGCGGGATTTTCAGTCTGTTATCGGCCGTGAAACCCAAACGCAAAGCCAGGAACAGATTGGCCGTCAGCCAGATGCAGTCGTGGCCTGTGTGGGTGGTGGTTCCAATGCCATCGGCATGTTTTACCCTTATATCAAGCATCCGGAAGTAGCCATGTATGGCGTTGAAGCGGGTGGACTGGGGCTGGAAGGAGATGACCATGCCGCACCTTTGAGTAAAGGGCGTCCTGGCGTTTTGCATGGCAATCGCACCTATTTGATGGAAGACGACAACGGCCAGATCATGGGGACACACTCGATTTCTGCCGGTCTGGATTACCCCGGAGTTGGCCCTGAGCACTCCTGGTTGAAAGATGTTGGCCGTGCCCAGTATGTCGCCGCTACAGACAGCGAAGCCATTGAGGCATTCCACAAGCTGACACAGCTGGAAGGCATTATGCCGGCACTGGAGTCATCCCATGCCGTCGCTTTTGCGATGAAGTTGGCAGCCACCATGCCTTCCGACAAGGTGATTGTGGTCAACCTGTCCGGTCGTGGTGACAAGGACATTCATACCATTGCCACTCTTGATGGCGTGACTGCATAAGGACGGAATTCGATATGTCTCGTATAGCTAGTTTGTTTGCTGCCTTGAAAACCACGGGCAAAAAAGCCTTGATTCCCTATATCACTGCCGGTGATCCACAAAAGGACGCCACCGTTCCCATGATGCACACACTGGTGGACGCCGGTTGTGACCTGATTGAACTGGGGGTGCCGTTTTCCGATCCGATGGCGGATGGCCCGACCATTCAATTGGCCTGTGAGCGGGCGCTGGAACATAACACCTCGTTACGTGATGTACTGGCGATGGTGGCGGAATTCCGCACTACAGACAGCACGACCCCGGTGGTGCTGATGGGGTATCTGAATCCGGTCGAAGCCATGGGTTATGACACCTTTGTAACAGCAGCGGTGACTGCCGGTGTTGATGGTGTGCTGCTGGTCGACTTGCCACCGGAAGAAGCCGTTGATGTTGACGCCATCTTCAAAAGTGCGGGTCTGGATATGGTGTACCTGATTGCACCGACCACGACCGATGAGCGTATCGAAGCCATTGGCCAGGCTGGCAGTGGTTATGTGTATTATGTCTCGCTAAAAGGCGTGACTGGCTCGAAAGCCCTGGATGTCGACGATGTTGAACGTAACTTGCAACGGATTCGCCAACACGTGTCTATCCCGGTAGGGGTGGGCTTTGGTATTCAGAATGGCACCACAGCCGCGGCCGTATCGGCCGTGTGCGACGGCGTGATTGTGGGGAGTGCGATCGTTAACCGTATCGCCGACAATGCCACCAACCCCGCCGAAGCTCAACGTCTGGTCGCCGCGCTGATGCAGGAAATGCGCAGCGCGATGGATCAGTAATAACCCGGTCGTAACCAAGAAGGATATTCAGGATGGCTGACTTCAGCAGTTGGAACGTCAAGCGTTGGCTCGAGCACCTGGAGTCGGTGCATCCTGCTGAAATTGATATGGGCCTCGACCGCGTCCGTACGGTCGCAGAACGGTTGGGCTGCTTGCACCCGGCCGGGCTGGTGATACTGGTCGCAGGCACCAATGGCAAAGGCACAACCTCAGCATTGATGAGTGCCTTGTTGTCACGTCAGGGATTTTCGGTCGGTTGTTATAATTCGCCGCATATTCTGCGCTACAACGAGCGTGTGTCGGTAAACGGCAACGATATATCGGATGCGGATCTGTGCCAGTCATTTGCACTGGTTGAACAGGCGCGTCAAGGTATCGCGTTGACCTATTTTGAATTTGGCACCCTGGCTGCACTGGCCTGGTTCAAACAACAGAATCTCGATGCCTGTGTCTTGGAGATTGGCCTGGGCGGGCGTCTGGATGCTGTCAATGTAGTGGACGCCGACTTGTCGGTCGTCACCAGTATCGGGTTGGATCACGAAGCCTGGCTGGGTAACGACCTTGATGTTATCGCCTATGAAAAATGCTCCATTGTCCGGCCAGACCGTTATCTGGTCTGTGGTCAGCCCATGCCTCCTGGGCGTGCTCGCACGACGGTAGAGGCGGTTGAAGGTTTATGGCTGGGGCGGGGCGAAGCCTTTGATATCACTGAGTGTGTGCAAGGGGGTGAGGCGGTTCTGAATCTGCGCTTTCTGCCGTGTCCGGATGAGGATACCTCGATGTCGTGGGTATTGCCGCGCGGATTTATTCCGGCGGCCAATATCGCTACCGCAGTACAGGCGCTGGCAGCCGTTGGCCATTTGATGCCTGAAGTGGAAGTGGTCAAAACCCTCAAGCGCCTGCGGGTTCCTGGCCGTTTGCAGGGCTGGCAGTGCCTGTGTCCGGATGGACGACAACTCAGACTGACGCTGGATGTTGCGCATAATGAACAGGCCGCTGCGTATCTGGCCACCCGAGAGCAAGAGGTGGATGGCATTCTGCTGGCCATGCTGGCCGACAAGCCGGTAGAAGCGGTGGTGCAGGCATTACCCGATACCACGCAGTGGACGCTGGCCGGACTTGATTGTCCGCGGGGACTGGATGTTGCCAGACTGGCACTGCGCTTCCACACCGTGGTGACGCAAGGCAGCGGCGTTGAGGTGACGGCTTGTACAAGGGTTCGTGATGCCCTGGAGCACTGGCAACAAACGGCCACTGCTGATGAGCATTGGCTGGTCGTTGGGTCTTTCTATACCGTTGAGCAGGCACTGACATACATTCATGCCCAGCAAAAAAGCGGAGAGTATGTATGGAAAAGCATCTGAACAAACGTATTCTCGGGGCCGTTGTCACTGTGCTGGCACTGGGTATCGCCGTGCCGATTGTGATCGATGGTTCCAGCCAGCGGCTAACGATTGATCAGGATATGCCACCCATGCCAGATATGCCGGACTGGACGGAAGTCCAGAACCAGCAGCGTATTCGTATTGATCTGGAACAGCTGGCCAGTGGTGAGGCGGCGGCCCAGTTGCTGACGCCACAACCCGGTACTGCGGCGACGGAACCAACGGGTACGGCAACAGCAAGTACAGCAACAACAAGTACAGAACAAACAGCAAAAACAGCGGCAGCAACGGCGCAACAAGGAACCGCAGCGGGTCATGGTGAGCCGGTGACGGGTGCCAATACCGTAGCCGCATCCACGGCCACGCCGGCTGTTACGCCTGCCCAAACGGCCAAGCCCGTTGCAGCGGAAACCGGGCAAGCCGATAGCGATGTCCTGGCCGGGCTGGATGACATGATCCCTGCGGCGGTCAGGAAGCAGCCGGATCGAGGCCATCTCGACGACAGTGGCTTGCCCTATGCCTGGGTAGTACAGTTGGGCGCTTTTTCTAGCGCTGACAATGCCATGGGCTTCCGGGATACGATACGTCAGCAGGGTTTCAAGGCCTTTGCCCGTACCGATGATGATGGTCTGACCCGTGTGTTTGCTGGCCCGGAGCTACAACAACAGCAGGCTGAAACACTGCGTAGTCAGCTGGAAAAAAAGCTGCAGCGCTCGGACCTTCGCATCAAACGTTTTATGGCGCGCTAACGCCAGGCTGGCCCATGAATGATTGTCTCAAGAGCGATTCATGCGGCTTGATTGCTACGGGAGATAGAATTTTTTCTGCTTTCGCTGGCGCAAAATGCCCACAAGCCGGTCTCTCCAGTTGTCGAAATCCATGCTAAACCCTATACTGCGCGCTTCTTTGAGTCTGCTACGAGAGCAAGATGGCCGTCGTTGATTGGGTAATATTGGCGGTGCTGGGAATCTCCAGCCTGATCAGCCTTAAACGCGGTTTCGTCCGGGAAGCCTTGTCGCTGGCTGTGTGGATTGGGGCGTTTGTGGTTGCCCGCATGTTCAGTGGTAATCTGGCCACGCTCCTGACTGATTATATTGAAACCAATTCATTACGCTGGATCGCCGCATTTGTCGTGCTCTTTCTGGGCACACTGGCTATTGGTGCCATGGTCAACCACCTGATTGTCGAGGTGGTGCGTCTGACCGGATTGAGTGGCACTGATCGTATCCTCGGTATGGTCTTTGGCTGTATCCGTGGACTGGTTGTTCTGGTCGCGATTGTTTATGGGTTGCAGCTTACCATGGTGCCGAAAGACCCCTGGTGGCAGCAATCAATGTTTATTCCTCACCTGGAAGTGCTGGCAGACTGGGCGCGTAATACGTTGCCAGGCGCAGCGAACCGGGTGATGTCCTCTATCCCGTCTGATTTCTGAGGTAATACGCGAATGTGCGGAATTGTGGGTATCGTCGCCAAGACCCATGTCAACCAGTCTATTTATGATGCGTTGACGGTGCTACAGCACCGCGGCCAGGATGCGGCAGGCATTGTCACCAGTGATCAGGGAAAGTTTTATCTAAGGAAAGATAATGGCCTGGTACGAGATGTATTTCGTACCCGCCATATGCAGCGACTGATTGGTCGTATGGGCATTGGTCACGTACGTTATCCGACGGCAGGCAGTTCCAGCTCGGCGGAAGCTCAGCCATTCTATGTGAACTCGCCCTACGGCATCGTACTGGCACATAACGGCAATCTGACCAACACCACCGATCTGGCCCAAGACCTCTACCGTGAAGATCTGCGGCATATCAATACCACATCAGACTCTGAAGTCCTGTTGAATATCTTTGCTCACGAACTGCAAGAACAAAAGCAGCTGGTACCCACTCCGGAAATGATCTTCCGGGCGGTGCGTCGTGTGCATGAGCGTGTTCGTGGTGGTTACGCAGTGGTCGCCATGATCTGTGGTTATGGCGTGGTGGCCTTTCGTGATCCGAATGGTATCCGTCCGGCTGTTTATGGCCGTCGTGATACCGATACCGGCCCTGAGTACATGGTGGCATCGGAATCCGTCGCGCTGGATGCCCTGGGATTTCAGCTTGAGCGAGATGTTGAACCCGGTGAATGTGTTGTCATGACCGAAGCCGGTGAGATTTTCACCCAGCAATGCGCTGACAACGCCTGTCTGACGCCGTGTCTGTTTGAGCAGGTATACTTTGCCCGCCCGGACTCCATTATGGATGGCATCGCGGTGTATAAGGCGCGCTTGCGGATGGGGGAAAAACTGGCGGAAAAAATCATGCGGGAGCAGCCGGATCACAATATCGATGTTGTGATACCGATTCCGGATACCAGCCGTTCATCGGCGCAGGAACTGGCCAATCGGCTTGGCGTCAAGTACCGCGAAGGCTTTATGAAGAACCGCTATATCGGCCGTACCTTCATTATGCCAGGGCAGCAGCAGCGCAAGAAATCCGTGCGTCAGAAGCTCAACGCACTGGAGCTGGAATTTCGCGGCAAGAATGTCCTGCTGGTCGATGACTCCATTGTCCGGGGCACCACGTGCGAGCAGATTATTGAGATGGCTCGGGATGCCGGTGCTCTCAATGTGTATTTTGCATCGGCCGCCCCTGCGGTACGCTATCCCAATGTTTATGGGATTGATATGCCGGCCAAGGAAGAGTTTATTGCGCACGGCCGTACCACCGATGAAATTGCAACGGCCATTGGTGCTGACTGGCTGATTTACCAGGAACTGGATGACCTGATCAGTGCATGTCTGGAAGGCAGCAAAACGGCTGCGAAAGCATTTGATTGTTCGGTATTCAACGGTGAATACGTCACCGGCGATATTGATGACAATTATTTCCAGCGCCTGTCCGACTTGCGCAGCGATTCCTCCAAGGGAGGCCGCAAGGCCGCCAGTGCCAACAACGTAGCGATTGACCTGCACAACGAGGCAGAATCCTGATTATTTCGGTATTACAGGTGCCTGACACCTGAACCGAATCTGTATAACAGGGCAGCCTCCGCTGCCCTGTTGCGTTTTTAGGCCATGTTTTTAAGCCATAGAAAAGGCAGAAACCTGATGAATGATATTCACGACTTGTTGGCCCCTTATCAATCGGATCTGACCGATTGTGAAATGGAAACCCTGGCGGTTCGTGCGGGCCAGTACCGGACCCAGGAAAACGAACACTCCGAAGCGATCTTCCCGAGTAGCAGCTATGTGTTCAGCTCGGCCGCAGAAGCCGCAGCACGTTTTGCCGGAGACAACCCGGGTAACGTCTATTCCCGTTATACCAACCCGACGGTACGCACCTTCGAAGACCGCCTGGCGGCGATGGAAGGGGCAGAAGCCTGTGCTGCAACGGCTTCCGGTATGGCAGCTATTTATGCGGTGGCGCTGGCCCATTTGAAAGCGGGGGATCATGTTCTGTGCTCTCGCAGTGTGTTTGGCAGCACCATCGTTCTGTTTGAAAAATTCCTGCGTAAATTCAACGTTGCTATCGATTATGTGAATCCGGTTGATGTCAACGATTGGGCAGCACATTGCAAGCCGGAAACCCGGTTGTTTTTCCTGGAGTCTCCCTCCAACCCACTGGTTGAAGTCGCAGATATCGCTGCACTGTCGCAGGTGGCCCGTGACGCCAATGCGCTGCTGGTGGTGGACAACTGCTTTTGTACCCCGGTGATCCAGCAACCGCTGGCGTTGGGGGCCGATTTGGTGGTGCATTCCGCCACCAAATACATCGATGGCCAGGGCCGTTGCATGGGTGGTGCCGTACTGGGCAGCCACGAACTGATTGAACCCGTGATTGGTGTTTTGCGTTCCGCGGGTCCAACCATGAGCCCGTTTAATGCCTGGGTCTTTACCAAGGGGCTGGAAACACTCAGCCTGCGCATGAAAGCCCACAGTGAAAACGCCACTATCCTGGCCAACTGGTTGCAACAGCATCCGAAGGTGAAACAGGTCAACTATTGTGGCCTGGCATCCCATCCGCAGTATGACCTGATCCAGCAGCAGCAAAGTCTGCCGGGTGGCGTATTGTCGTTTGAAGTGGATGGCGGACGGGAAGAAGCCTGGCAAGTGATTGATGCCACTCGCATGATCTCCATCACCGCCAACCTGGGCGACGCCAAAACCACCATTACGCATCCGGGTACAACGACCCATGGGCGTTTGGCAGAAGAAGAGCGGCTGGCGGCTGGTATTACCCAAGGCTTGATTCGTGTTGCGGTTGGTCTGGAGAATGTGAACGACATTCGCAAGGATCTGGCCCGAGGACTGGATTCACTCTGACGGTATCCTGGTCACACAGACGGGGCTGCGGCCCCGTTTTTTTATGCCCTGATGTTGCAGAATGGCGTAGCGGAATAACTATTGGGGGCATCTATTTAATCCTGCACGGCTCTGCGCGAGTGTTGCCGTTGTTCAGAGCAAGGCGACGAATGCAGCGAAATGACG